>NZ_DATMLH010000199.1:0-6744 GCF_035570115.1 Mycobacterium sp. | reverse complement strand
GGTGATTCGCTCTTTGCCGACGTGGTAAGCGATCCGACCGGCTAGCGCGACCCGGGTCAGCCGAGGTCCCATGCCGCTAGCGCGCGGCCCGGGCCAGCAGCTGGTCGACGTCGGCCCGCAGCCGGGTGAGCTCGGCGCCGTCGGCGGACGTGGTTTCGGTTGCGACGAGCGCGTCCCAATCCATACCGTCGACGGCTTTGGAGAGGTAGATCGGGTTGATGATCATCCAGGTGGCGAACACGACCAGCGGCAGATACCAGGCGATGATGCCGTTCCACGCGAGCGGACCATTGTGGAAGAAAACGTTGAACGTGCCGGGGGTGAACATCAGCGCGACCCAAAGGTTGTAATAGCCCAGCCAGCGCGGGAAGATTGGGCGCTCGCGCCGGTCGATCAGCACGGCGATGCCGAAGCAGACTACCTGCGTCGCCGCCGTGGCCGTTATCCCCACAAACGGTATCCATGCCATGTCGTTGAGCAGTTGGATGAGTTCGGGCGCGCGGTCGACGCGGAAAGTCGCTGTCTGCCAGAAGAAAATCAGGTAAATGAATTCGAGGACGAAGAGAGCGCCCGACCCGAACTCGATCATCGCCAGTGCCGGGAATCGCCCCTCGATGCGGCGCATGTGAATCGCCATCGACACGGTGAACGGCATCAACAATGACGCCGAGAACATGCACAAGATCATCCCCCACCGAATCCTGTCCCGGTGTCCGATGATGAATTGCGCGGTCTCCACTGCGTTTTGACCCGGGGACCGGGTGGGTATGAATCCGGCAATCAGGATGAAACCGATGGCCATGGTGACCAGGCACAGCGTGCCGCTCCACGCGCAGAACTTGTGAACGGTTCGATTCATCGTTACCTCCACATCACAGATGGTGAACGGACATTCTCAAAGCGGGGTCACGCCTTGGCCCGCGCGAAGGCGTGCACCATCGACCGGAACGCGTCCTCGCTTGACGCTTGATCGATCGGTGGCACATACGGTGTGTGCAAGACGATGTGTGGCAACACGCCGTCATAGGCGGCGAGTTGTTCGGCCGCTTCATCCGGGGTGCCGGTGATCGAGAAGGCACGCATCAGCTCATCCGATGCGGCGGTGGCCAACGCCGCGGGTCCTTCGGTGAGGAGCCGCTTCAGCACGTGGTCGCGATCCTCTTGGAGTCCCATGAATTCGATCACCGTGGAGCTCACCGGGTACGCAACATAATTGCCGACGTTGATGCGGGCACGTCGCACCGCTTCGTTTCGATCGCGCGACACGCTGCAGATCACCAACGCGGTGACTTCGATGTCCGACGGGTCTCGGCCCGCCTTCGCTGCGCCGGCGGCCACGTTGGGAAGAACGTGTTGTTGGATGAACGTCGGTGTGGGCAGGAAGCCGAACACACCATCGGCCACTTCACCGGCCAGTCGAAGCATTCCCTCCTTCAATCCAGCCAGATAGATGGGTATCTGGGGCCGCACCAGGCTGCGGGTACCCCACGGGTTAAAAGGCGGGCTGGATGCGCGGTAGATCTTGCCCTGGAAGTCGAACGGTTCGCCGGTCTCGAAATGCCTCCAGAGCTGCCTCACCACGTGGATGTATTCGCGCATGCGGGTGAGCGGACGGTCGATGTCGGTGCCGTTGAAGCACTCCATCCAGCCCGCGCCGCCGGTGCCGAGACCCAAGAGGGTTCGTCCGCCGGAGAGCTCGTCGACATCGGCGGCGGCATTGGCCATCTCGAAGGGGGTGCGGGGCGCAGCGGTCGCGATCCCGGTGCCCAGCTGAATCCGGGAGGTGGCCCGTGCGTTCAGCGCGTGGGTAATGAACGGATTGCGGTAGAACTCGTAATCCCACACCGAATCGAAACCCGCGTCTTCGGCGAGTGCGGCGAACTCCGCGTAGCGCTCGTAGGGCTGATTGAGCATCGGCAGCGACACGCCGATGCGACTCTGGGCGGATAGCGTCATGGTTGCGCTCCTCGGATCGACGCCACTGTACGACCGGCTAAGAACGATCGTTTACACTCTACAGCATCCGTCGCGTCCGAAATCCGTATCAGGCGCGCCGCTGTCGATGACGACCGTGTTAGCCCGACGTTGGTCCATGGGTATACGACACGTGCCCCAACCGACCCGAATTACTGAATGGCCGGTACTTCTCGCGTCATGGCGCGGTGGTGACGGGGGCCGGCCGCGGAGTTGCGAGACCTCGCTCGGCAGGCATCGGCCATCATGAAAACTGCAGTTTGGTCGCGGCCTCATCCGTTCCGGCCGCGAAGACTCCCTTGCGCGCAATCTTGGCTCGTCGATCAGCGCTGCATGCGGGGGGTGCCGCGGCAGCAAATGACCGCGGCGTCTGAGCTCGCTAGTCTGATCCGTAAAAGGGCGGTGGGTAATTGCCTCTGAGGAGCCACGCGAACGCTGCGAAGCCGTATTCCAACTCGTCGCTCATGTCGTAGTCAGGGTTCTGATCCATATACCAACCTTCCGTCCAACATCGACAACGCTCAAACCACCACCCGTAGCTTATGCGGTAGGCGGGTCGAGCGAAAGGTCGTTCGCGTAACCGGCCAACGCGTCGGGTGCGGGCAGGTCACCGCTTCAGCCCGCTTGCGCCATCCCCACGTTTTCGCCGCTAGTCGAGCTTGTCGCACCTTGCCGGGCCGCCGTGAGGAGTGGTTCACTATTCTGGAATTGCATGTTTCAGTAATGGTGAGGCAATAAGCGAACGAGGGTGATGTGAGAGGTCTGTCGAAGCGGCTCCGAATTCTTTGCGCTGCCATGCTCGCCATCGTGTTGTGGGACGTCACCGCGACGGCCGGTTGCACCGCGATGGCCAACGCGGCGGGGATGGAGTCCCTGATGGTGCCGTCGGCGGCGATGGGCCGCGACATCCCGGTGGCTTTTATGGGCGGTGGGCCGCACGCGGTGTACCTCCTGGACGCGTTCAACGCCGCCCCCGACGTGAGCAACTGGGTAACCGCGGGCAATGCGATGAATACGCTTGGCGGTAAGGGCATCTCGGTGGTCGCGCCCGCCGGCGGCGCTTACAGCATGTACACCGATTGGGAGCAAGACCGCAGCAAGCAGTGGGACACGTTCCTGTCAAGCGAGCTCCCGGACTGGTTGGCCGCCAACAAGGGATTAGCGCCCGGCGGACATGGTGCAGTCGGCGCCGCGCAAGGCGGTTACGCGGCGGTCGCCCTCGCCACGTTTCACCCAGATCGGTTTCGCTACGCCGGATCGCTGTCGGGAGTGCTCGCTCCTGAAAGGACCTCGGTGGACGGTGCTGTCCGGGCCGTTCTGAAGAATGACGGTGGCGTCGACAGTGCGAACATGTGGGGGTCTCCCCAGTTCGGCCGCTGGAAGTGGCATTCCCCGAACGCGCACGTTCAGCTTCTCTCTGACCAGAACACCCGGCTGTGGGTGTACGCCCCGCACAGCGGGAGCCCGAGCGATGATGGTGCAGTGGGCGCGGGCGGCCAAGGAGATATCTGGCAAAGCACCTGCCGCGATTTCTATGCTTACTACCGCTCAGCCGGCGGCCACAACGGCCACTTCGACCTGGGGGGCGGCGGCGCTAACGACTGGGGGACGTGGAGCCAGCAGCTGGGCGCGATGTCAGGCGACCTGGCCTCGAACATCAGATAGCCCGCCGGCAACGCGCCAACGTTCCTCGATCCGGTTCAGGTGGCGTCAAGCGGCCGCGTCAGCACGCCACTTCGATGGTGAACGGGTGCGTCGTGGGCACGTGCGATGTCGGGCCATAACCGAATGCGGTACCGGCGATGTGGTAGGTGCTCTCGGTCAGTGCGACGGTGGCGTCGTCTCCCAGGTGCCGGTCGTAGTCACCGGTAAAGCCGTTGAGGTCACGGATCCGGACAAATTCCGCGGCGAGCTTCCCTTTGTTGGACACCATTACCGTCACGCCCGAAGCCTCGCTGCCGGTCGTAATCGTGGTCAAGTACTCCTCTGCTGGCGCACATTCCGCCCCCGCCGGAGGGAGATCTTTGCCGTCGATAGTGAGCTGCGCGGTACCAGGGGTCAATGTCCCGGGTGCTCGCTTCACGGGGGTGGATGAGCAGGCTGAGCCGGCGCCGATAATCAGTGCGGCCGCAGCGATCAAGGCGACCCTGTTCTTCACGGCAATCCTCCTGTTCGCGAATCGTGCCTGAAGTGTATCGGCACCCAGGCAGGTGTGCGCAAGCATTTCGGGACGCCGCGATTCAGAATTTCTTGGCCCTTTCGCTACGCGTGATCAGTAACCGCGTTTTGGGCAACGCCGAGTTGCGCGACCACCGAAGAAACTGGCTCAAACCCGTCCCGCACGGCCGTCCAGAACTACCCCGCCGTGGCTAAGCGGATCCGTGTTCGAATGGGATTCGAACGGAGCTTAGAAGGATCTCAAACTCATAGACCTGTCGCACCAACTGTGAAAAGATCACAGGTTATGACAGTCAGTGGTATCGCCCGACGCGCAGCGACGCTCCCGACTTTGGCCGTGTTCAGCACCGGGATCGTCACGCTGTGCGCCGTCATCGTCGCGTCGACAGCAAACGCCGACGGCTTCGGGTTAAACAATCGGCTCAATAACGGCGTCGCCGAGAGTGTCTATGGCATAAAGAAAGAGGCCGGCTGCACGACCGACTTGAAGCTCAACCCGGCGCTCGAGCTGGCTGCCCAAAGGCATGCCGAGGACGTGCTCAACAACCGTGCCCTCGACGGTGACATCGGCTCGGACGGGTCGACGGTGCAGGCGCGTGCTCAATCCGCGGGGTACCGGGGCACGGTGGCCGAGACAGTGGCCGTGCTGCCATCGTTCGCAATCAATGGTATTGACATCCTGGGCAATTGGTACTACCGCCCGGACTACTACGCGATCATGTCCAACTGCGCCAATGTCCAAATCGGCGTGCGGTCAGTGAATAGCTCAGACCGCAGCGTGGCCGTGGCGGTCTACGGTCAACCGGCCTGAGCGTTCGCGCAAGTCGACCAGCTCACCGCTGACCAAGACGGGCCCCGAGGTCCGAAGGATGCGACGGACTGCCGTGCCATTAAGAATCTCGGCGCACCTGTTATTCGGAGTTCGGGGCCGCCCTTTGGGCGGCGCCCCAGTTTGTCCCATCGAGACATCACACGGTTTACCCGAGCCTCGGATGCCTCGTGGATAGTTGGCGGTGTCCCGGATGAAGAAAGGGTCGCCGAAAATCCGCAAATGCGGAGTGGCTGGCGGCGGCGGATTTCCGCGGAGATCCCCGTGGTTAAGAAATCCGCTCTGCGCTAAGCTGACCCGATGATCCGATTATTCGGCGCTTTTTCGGCCTTTCTGGCGATTTGTCCCATCGGGCTTTACTGCGCGGGCTCCGCGGTTGCGTCGCCGCCGACTGAGAACGGCCATTGTTCGTTTGTGCTTGATGGGCCGAAAGTGGTCAATATTGCGGGTGTTAACTATGTGAGGGCAACATTAGATGCCGGATCGTGCACGCTGAATGCCCACACCGAGCAAACGGTGTGCCTGTCCATCGAGGGAGACGATTCGCCCGGGCAATGCGAGTGGGACAGCACCCCCCGTACGTCGACTGTCGAATACCCCTACCGGCCGGGGGCGACATATATCGTCAAGGGCCAGGGATGTACGGACATCATGCAGGGCACTGCCAGTCCGGCCACGCCTTCAACGGTTTGTCAAGACATCGCGCCCACCCGCGTCACACTGTAGGGCGCACCCGAACTACACCGGGTCGAATCCAGAAATCAGCCAGCGGCCGGCGACCTTGTCCAGCGTCACCCGCACACTGGACACGGTGTCTTGGGGCGGATCCTTGTCGACCACCGCGGTCTGGTTGACGAACAGCAGGGTCACCGCGTGGTTGGCGGTCGCCGACACCGAGGCCGCGGCGGGCACGGTGGCCGTCGTGGAGATGTGCCCGCGCTTCGCGCCGGGGATGACCACGTCGTTGATCAGCTGCGAGTAGGAGTCCTTGAACGTGCCGGTCAATCGACTTTTGGCGGCTTCGAGATCCTTTTCCACGGTGTCGGACTTATACGAAAGCAAAGCGATAGTGGAATCCTTTGCAGCCGCGACCGATTCGATGCGCGCAAGCTGCGCCGCGCGCGCCGAGGAGTCCTGCCACTTCAAAAAACCCCCGGCCGCCGCGAGTACCAGCGCTAGACCGGGCAGCACCCCGTAGGCCAGCACCCGAGGCCAGCTGATCCGGAGTTTGGCCTTGGCCGGCTTGCCCTGTTGGGCCTCGTCTTCGGCGTCAGCTTCGTCCGAGATTGCGGCCGCGGCCTCGGCCTCGTCTTCGGCGTCAGCATCGTCGGAGGTTGCGGCCTCGGCCTGGTCGATGTCTTCGGCGCCCACTGTGTTCTCGGCGTCCTCCGGCTCATTTGCTTCGCCCTCGACCGGCTCGGTCGTCTGGACCTCTGCGGCGTCGTGCTCGCTTGCAGCGTCGGTTTGCACCCGCACAGCGGCTGATTCCCCTTCTGGTTGGTCGGATTTCTCTTCGGCGCCACCGGAACGTGGCTTGGTCATGGCACGAACGCGACGTTGGAGATCTTGACCTCATCGCCGGATTTTTCTACTGAGATTCGCATCCGCCACTCCCGCGGAGGCTGGTCGTCTGCGCCGAGATTGGAGGTCTTGATGGACGCGGCGACCAGTACCTGTGCTTTGTCACCCGAGTCGGATTCCAGGCCCGCTTCGGTGATGGTTCCCACCGACTTCGACTGCGCCTTCTTGAGCACCTCGATGAA
>NZ_DATMLH010000198.1:0-34191 GCF_035570115.1 Mycobacterium sp. | reverse complement strand
GGGTGTTGCCGTCGCCGGCGTGAGCGATCACCGAGATCATCAGATCGCGTTCGGCGGCGATACGCGCGATCCCACCGACCAAGTCGGCCAGCGCGGGCAGCGGCACTCCGACATCCTCGAGGAGCAGCGGACCCTTCAGCTCGACAGCGGGGATCGCGAACCGGCGGGCGGCGACGAACGCCTCGCCTTCCTCCGGATCGTCGGTCGAAAACACTTCGGTCGCACCGGATTTGCTGAACACCTCGGCCATGAACTCGGCGTCTTCGGCCCGGCCGTTCCCGCGTTCATCGGAGGCGCCCAGCAGCAGTGCGGCGGCCCCGCGGTCCAGGCCCATCCGCAGCTTGTCCTCCACCGCGTTGATCGCGATCGAGTCCATGAACTCCAACATCGCCGGGCGCAGCCCTGCGGTCACCGCCAGTACCGCTTCGGCAGCGGCTTCCACCGACGCGAAGTTGGCGACCACCGTGCTCAACGGCTGTTGCGGCGGCACCAGGCGCAGCGTGACCTCGGTGATCACGCCCAGTGCGCCTTCGCTGCCGACAAACAGCTTGGTCAGGCTCAGTCCGGCGACGTCTTTGAGCCGCGGTCCGCCGAGCCGGACCGCGGTGCCGTCGGCCAGCACCACCTGCACGCCAAGCACATAGTCGGTGGTGACGCCGTATTTCACACAACACAGCCCGCCGGCGTTGGTCGCGATGTTGCCGCCGATGCTGCAGATCTCATACGACGACGGGTCGGGCGGATACCAGAGCCCATACTCGGCGACCGTCTTTTTCACCTCTGCGTTGAGCAGCCCGGGTTGGCACACCGCGGTGCGGGTGACCCGGTCGACGACGATGTCGCGCATTTTTTCGGTGGACAAGACGATCCCGCCATCCACCGCGGTTGCGCCCCCGGACAGGCCGGTGCCCATGCCGCGAGTCACCACCGGGACATGGTTTGCGCTGGCCCACCGCATGATGGTCTGCACCTCTTCGGTGCGTCGCGGGCGCACAACCGCTATCGGCTTTCCCGCCGATGGGTCGAACGCGCGGTCTTGCCGGTAGGACTCGGTCACCGCGGGGTCGGTAACGACCATCCCCTCCGGCAGCCCCGCGATCAGGCCGGCCAGCACATCGGCGCCCATGACAGGGATCCTACGGACGCGGCGCCTAGTCGACGGCAGACGACTCGTCCAGCTCTCGAAGCGAAGAAAGTCGAAGTGACACCAGGCCGATGGCGATCATCGGAATGGCCAACACCAGAAACGTCGTCCGAAGCCCGGTCGCATCGGTCAGCGGCCCGGCCAGCATGAAGCCCAGTGGGCCGGCGGCGTACGCCAACGACGTCATCACACCGACAACCCGACCGCGCAGCTCCGGCGGGGACTTTGACTGCATGACGTAGTTGTAGATCGGGGCGATCGGCCCGTAGACGAGTCCGATGAGCCCGCACAGCAGCAGGATCAGCAGCAACGGCGGCAGCGTCGATATCAGTGCGGTGCAGACGCCCAGCGTCAACATGGCCGTCAGCAGCGTCCACCGCCTGCTCACGCGGCGGATCAGCAGCGGGTAAGCCAGCGCGCCGGCTAATCCGCCGATGCTCAACGCCACCAGCACCCACCCCAGATGGGCGGGCTCATGGCGGTCGGTGAAGTACTTGGGGAACAGCACACTTTCCATCGGCAGATACAGGGCGGTCATTGCCAGGTCGACCAGTGCCAGCGTGCGCAGCACCTTGAGATTCCACACGAACCGAAGCCCATCGACCATCCCGGACCACGGCCCATCGGGGCGTGCCGCGCTCGGTGGCGCTCCGGCGCCGGGCAACCGCAACGCGCCGATCGCGAGCATGGATACACCGAAGGCGCCGGCGGTGACCCACATGGTGTTGATGCCGCCGATCGTGGCGATCAGCAATCCACCGAGCCCTGGGCCGACGATGTAGGCGACGTTGAAAATGGCCTCGTAAAAGCCGTTGGTGCGGTCCAGGGTCCAGCCGGCATTCGTCGCGGCCTCGGGCAACATCGATTGCCGCGCCGTGATGCCGGCCGGATCGAACAGCGCGCCCAGTGCGGCCAGCGCGGCGAGCACGCCGACGGTAATGCTGCGGTGGCCGAACGCGATCGCCAACACTGGAACCGCTGCCACGGTGGTCGCCGAAAGTGCATCGGAGACAAGCGAAACACGCCTTCTGCCAAGGTAATCCACCGCAGTACCGGCGATCAGCGTGGAGAACAGCAACGGCAGCGAGGCCGCGCCCGCGACGATCGAGGCATCGAATGCGCTGCCGTTGTGCTGCAACACCAGCCAGGGAAACGCGATCAGCGAAATACCGTTGCCGGCGGCAGCGGCCAACGCCGCGAACAGGATCAGAAAGATCGGGCGGCGGGACGGCAGGGACGCAGGGGAAGAAGTGACCATGGGAATTCGGGGAGGCAATCTAGCAGCGCCCGTGCCCGGCGGGCGAGCGAATTTCACCGTTCGTGCACAGTAGAGCGGTGAGCCTCGCCCATCTCGCCCACCCACGGACCGGTGCTCTCTTCGATTCTCCGGTCACGCCCGGCACCGGCTGGCCCGGCGATCCGGCGACCGCTCGCACCGCGGTGGCATCGGTGCATGCGCAGGTGGCCGCGATGGCTCTCGCCGTCGAATCACTGGCACAGCTCGACGCCGAGGTGTCGGTGTGCCGAGCCTGCCCGCGCTTGGTCGAGTGGCGGGAGCAGGTCGCCCTGACCAAACGACGCTCGTTTGCCGAGCAGCCGTATTGGGGCCGGCCGGTGCCGGGCTGGGGTGCCGAGCGTCCGCGGCTGATGATCATCGGGCTGGCCCCGGCCGCCAACGGCGCCAACCGAACCGGTCGGGTCTTCACCGGCGATCGATCCGGCGATGTGCTGTACGCGGCCATGTACCGGGCCGGCTTGGCCACGTCGCCGATCAGCGTGGACGCCGCCGACGGCCTGACGCTGAACGGCACCCGGGTGGCAGCGGCGGTGCGGTGTGCGCCGCCCGACAACGCCCCGACACCCGCCGAGCGGGCGACGTGCGCGCCGTGGTTGACCGCCGAGTGGCGGCTGACCGGCGGCGACGTCCGGGTCATCGTGGCGCTAGGCGGATTCGGCTGGCGCTCGTCGTTGGACATGGTCCGCTCCGGAGGTGGTCAAGTTCCTCGCCCGCAGCCGAAATTCGGCCACGGCGCCGCCGCGACTCTGCGTGCCGCTCACGGGGAGGTGGTTCTGCTGGGCTGCTATCACCCCAGTCAGCAGAACACCTTCACCGGCAAGCTGACGACGGCGATGCTCGACGATGTCTTCGGCCGGGCCGCTGCGATCGCAGGACTATCCGGGTGACTGCCGGCGTTGACGTCGTCATGCGGCTTTCTGTGCTTGATCTCGTTCCGGTGCGCACCGACCAGACCACCGCGGATGCGCTGGCGGCCACCGTGCGGCTGGCACAGACCGCCGACCGCCTGGGCTTCACCCGCTATTGGGTTGCCGAGCACCACAACATGCCATCGGTGGGCGCGACCAGCCCGCCGGTGTTAATCGCCTATCTCGCGGCGCAGACTTCGCAGCTGCGGCTGGGGTCAGGTGGGGTGATGCTGCCCAATCATGCGCCGCTGGCGGTGGCCGAACAGTTTGCGCTGTTGGAAGCGGCCGCGCCGGGCCGCATCGACCTCGGCATCGGCCGAGCGCCCGGCTCGGATCCGGTGACGTCGGTTTTGTTGCGCGGCGCCGCCGGACGGGACGACCGCGATATCGACCAGTTTCCGGAGTACCTCGACCACGTGCGGGCGATGATGAGCCCCCGCGGAGTGCCCGTGCAGTTGCGCGACGGCGACTACATCCTCAAGGCCACCCCGGCCGCCGCCAGCGAGCCGCGGCTGTGGCTGCTCGGCTCGTCGCTGTATTCGGCCCGGTTGGCCGCCGCCAAGGGGCTGCCCTACGTGTTCGCTCACCACTTCTCGGGCCAGGGGACCGAGGAGGCGCTCGCGCTCTACCGGTCGCAGTTCGTGCCCAGCGAGCTGGCGGCTGAACCGGTGACATTCCTGACCGTCAATGCCGCGGTGGCCGAAACCCGTGACGAGGCAATGGCGCTGATGCTGCCCAACCTGCACATGATGGCCCGGTTGCGGACCGGGCAACCGCTCGGTCCGCTGGAGCTCGTCGAGGAGGCTGACGGCGCCGAACTGACACCCGAGCAGCAGCACATCGTCAGCAGCGGGCTGCGCCGCGCGGTGCTCGGGACACCCGCCGAGGCCGCCGACCAACTACGCGCGCTGGCTGGGCGGTTCGATGTCGACGAGGTGATGGTTCACCCTGTCGCGTCGGCACACCGCGGCACCGATCCGGCCACCGCCCCGGGTCGCGAGACGACGCTGGAGCTGCTGGCCAAGGAGCTGTTCTAGTGCGGCGTTAGCACCACGACCGGAATCGGCCGCGACGTTTTCTTTTGGTATGCCTCGTATCGGTTGCTGTTCTTCTTGTTGACGATCTGCCACAGCCGCGCGTAATCCGGATCGTCGGGTAGCACGGGTTTGGCTGTGACGCCGAAACGCTTTGGCCCGACGTTGATTTCGACGTTCGGATTGGCCTTCAGGTTGTGATACCAGCCGGGCGCCTTCGGGTCGCCGGCCTTCGAAGCGACGACCAAGTAGTCACCGCCGTCGCGAGCATAGATCAGCGACGCGGCGCGGGCTACGCCGGTCTTGGCGCCGACGGTGTGCAACAGCAGGCTGGGAAACCCCAGCGCCCGATGCCCGATCCAGCCGTTCGTGTTTCGGTAAACAATGTCGTGTACTCGCAACACTCGCGGCAGCACACCCTGCTCAAGCCAGGACGGAAGAGGCATGCGCCCAGTATTACCGTCCGGCGTCGATCCGCGCCAACGCCTCCCGCAGGATCTGACCGGTCGCCTCGCGATCGGGGTCGCGGCGCAGCAGCATCCCCTTGGCCACCGACAGCTTGTCGCCGTTGCGCCGCGGCAGCACGTGCAGGTGAATGTGGAACACCGATTGGAAGGCGGCGGACCCGTCGTTGATTCCGACATTGGTGGCGTCGGCCAACTCCGTCGCGCGTGCCGCCTTGGCGATCCGCTGTCCGATCGCCACCATGTCGGCCAGGGTCTCCGCCGGGGTATCGGTCAGATCCACCGTGTGTTTTTTCGGCATCACCAGCGTGTGGCCGCGGGTGAACGGGCGGATGTCGAGGATGGCCAGGTAGTCGTCATCCTCGTAGATGCGGATGGCCGGCGCCTCACCGGTGACGATCGCACAGAACACACACGACATGCCGTCACGGTAGCGCCGCGGCGATCGCGTCGATCGCGCGGTCGACGATTGCGCGGGTGGTTGCGAAGTTCAGCCGCGCGAAACCCGAGCCGACGCTGGCGCCGAATGGGATGCCCGGGCTAAGCGCCACCTTGGCCTTCGACAGCAGATGCTCGGCGGGCTCGGTCGGCAGGTTCAGCGCCCGGAAATCCACCCACGACATGTAGGTGGCATCGGGAGTATTGATCTTCAGCCCCGGGGTCAGTTCGGGCAGGGTGGCGGCCAGGTGGTCGCGGTTTGCCTGCAGGTAGACGAGCAGCTCGTCGAGCCAGCCGGCGCCGTGGTTATAGGCGGCGATGTTGGCACGGATACCGACGGTGGAGATGCCCATCTGGTGGTGCAGCTTGTTGATCCGGCCCCAGTCGCGGACATCGCGCTCGTTCGACAGGATCACCTGAGCGCAGATCAGGCCGGGGAGGTTCCACCCCTTGGAGGCCGACAGCAGCGTGACGACGGTATCGGCGGCGGCGTCGGATACCGAGGCCGCGGCGACGTGCGGCCGTCCGTAGACCAGCGGTCCGTGGATCTCGTCGGCGATGACCCGGGCGTCGTGGCGGGCGGCGATGTCGATGATCGCGCGCAGCTCGTCCTCGCAAAATGCGGTGCCCAGCGGATTGTTCGGGTTGCACAGTATGAGCGATCCGGCCCCGCTGGCGAATGCGGCGTCGAGCGCGTCCAGATCCATCACGTATCGACCGGAATCCTGTTGCAGCATAGGAATTTCCACGCGCTGACGCCCGGTGATCTGCAGCAGGTCGAAGAACGGCATATATGCGGGAACCGGCAGCACGACCGGACTCTCGGGTCTGGTCAGAAAGTTGATGACCACTTCCAGGCCCTTGAGGACATCGGGCACCGCGCGGACCCACTCGGGCGAGACGTGCCAGCCGTAACGGCGTCGGCACCAATCGGCGGTCGCCTTTGGCAAGTCATCCTCCCCGATGGGCGGATAGCCGAACTCCTCGTTGCCGACGCAGGCGCGGATGCCGTCGAGCACCGCTGGCGCGGTGGGGAAGTCCATCTCGGCGATCCACAGCGGCAATACGTCCGGCCCGAAGAGGTTCCACTTGATCGTCTTGCGTTGGCGGAGTTGCGCTGGAGTCAATTGATCGAACACCGTGCGGGCCATAGCTTCCAATCCTCCTACAAAGGTCAGAGCCGATACCGGAGTTGTTCACAGGCTCGTGCGCGAGGGTCGATTGGTGGCCTGAAATGCGTGGTGGCGAGTCGACGTGAGCGTGGTGATGGTGATGAGGTGGCCAAGGGACTGGGCGGCGACAATAGGCATAATTGCGATGGCTGCGGTTGTGCTGATCGGAATCGCGATAGGCGCGATTACCTCGCATCAGGCGGCGCCGAAGTTGGAAGCTATTTCGATCGTGATCTCGCCGGCCTGCCCGCCGTTGGTCGCCGGCTCCCCGGGCTGGGTGCCAAGCAAGTAGTCTGCCTTGACGTGGACCCTGGAGATCTGGCCTTCGCGGGCGCAGTCGAACAGGTGCGGATGTTGGTGGACGGCGAGATCACCGCACCGGCGTTGCTCGAGGTGTACCTGGACCGTATCGCGCGGTTGGATCCTCAGCTGCGGAGCTATCGCGTGGTCTTCACCGACAGCGCGCGCCGGGAAGCCGAGGCCGCGCAGCGCCGCCTCGATGCGGGCGAGCGGCTGCCGCTGCTGGGCATCCCGATCGCGATCAAAGACGACGTCGACGTCGACGGCGAAGTGACAGCATGCGGCAGTGGCGCCGTGTCGACTGCCGCAGTCCGCGACGCGGAGGTGGTCAGCCAATTGCGCGCCGCCGGCGCGGTGATCATCGGCAAAACAAATGTGCCGGAACTGATGATCTTCCCGTTCACCGAATCGCTGACGTTCGGCGCGACCCGCAACCCATGGAACACCGCGCTCACGCCGGGCGGCAGCAGCGGTGGCAGCGGTGCCGCCGTGGCTGCCGGGCTGGCACCGCTGGCTTTGGGTTCCGACGGCGGCGGCTCGATCCGCATCCCGTCGGGCTGGTGCGGTTTGTTCGGGATCAAGCCGCAACGCGATCGGGTCTCGCTGGTGCCCCACGACGACGCGTGGTGCGGGCTGAGTGTCAACGGGCCGCTCACGCGGTCGGTGAAAGACGCGGCGTTGTTTCTGGATGTGACGACGACGATGCCCGGCCCGGACGGCGGATTCGTCGGCGCCGCCCGCAAGGATCCCGGTCGACTGCGAATTGCGTTGAGCACTAAGGTTCCACCGCCGCTGATCGCCAAGGTCGGCAAGGAGCAACGTGCGGCGGTCGACGAGGCCGGCGCATTGCTGCGCGACCTCGGCCACGACGTCGCCGTGCGCGACCCGGACTATCCGCCGGCGGCCATCTACGCCAATTTCCTGCCCCGTTATTTCCGGGGGATCTACGACGACGTCCGCAAGCTGCCGCACCAGGACCGGCTGGAGAAGCGGACCCGCAACATGGCGCGCATCGGGTCGTTGCTTTCCGAGCGGCGGATGGCGACGGTGCGGGCGGGGGAGTCGGCGGTGGCCGAGCGGATCCAATCGATCTTCGACGATGTCGACGTCGTCATCACCCCCGGCAATGCCACTGGGCCGTCTCGGGTTGGGGCTTACCAACGACGTGGCGGCATTTCGACCCTGCTGTTGGTATCGCAGCGGGTGCCGTTCTTCGAGATCTGGAATCTCACCGGACAGCCGGCCGCCGCCGTGCCATGGGGGCTGGACCGCGACGGCGTTCCGCTGTCGGTGCAGCTGGTCGGCCGCCCGTGCGACGAGGCGACGCTGCTGGCGCTGAGTGCACAGATCGAGACGGCCAGGCCATGGTCGCACCGGCGACCGCCGGTGTCATGACGGCGAGATCGCTCGCCAGGCGTCCAGCTTCTGGCCGGGCGGCATCGCCCGCGCCGGGCTGGTGGACGGCAAGAGCTGGTAGCGGATCGACACGTCGACGTGGACGAGTCGGTGGAACAGCTTGTCTGCCGTGTGGCCGTTGAAGTAGACCCGTGTGATGCCGCAGTAATTAGCGAATAGTTGACCAAAGTCGTTGGCCATCATGCTTTTCCTGTCAATTTTGGCGTCCGAGCTGCCCGCGCGGCGACACTCGTGCAGCACATCCCACAGCGCCACACCATGGGATTGCAATGCGGCCAGCCGGGTTTCGTAGGGTGCTTGCGCGTCGAAGCCGAATAGCGCACTGGTGATCGGCCAGAACGCATTTCGCGGGTTACCGTAGTACTGGCGGGCCGCCAGCGACTGCACGCTGGGGAACGATCCCAGGATCAGCAGCCCGGCGTCGTCGTCGACGACGGGCGGGAACCCCTCCAGCAGCGGTGTGACCATCAATTCACATGATGCCCCGCCGCGTTATACGTTGGCGACGTGGACGACACGGTCGACCCGTACGTTACTGCGGAGCTGCTCGGTGATCTAGAAGGCAACGCGCGTGCCGAGCGCGCCGAGCTAATCGAGTGGCTGTTCGAACAGGGCATCACCGCCGACGAGATCCGAGGTGCGTTCGCTCCCATGCTGCTGGTCTCGCGGCGGGTCATAGGCGACGACGGCACGTACATGTCGGCGCGGGAGATCAGCGAAAGCTACGACATCGATTTGGACCTGCTACAGCGGGTGCAACGCGCGATCGGATTGTCGCGGGTCGATGACCCCGACGCGGTCGTGCACATGCGGGCCGACGGCGTGGCCGCCACCTACGCACAGCGGTTCATCGAGATGGGCCTGAACCCCGACAACATCGTGCTTGTGGTGCGGGTACTCGCCGAAGGTCTGGCGCACGCCGCCGAGGTGATGCGCTACACCGCGCTCGCGTCGATCTTGCGTCCGGGGGCAACAGAGTTGGAGATCGCCAAGGGATCCCACGCGTTGGTGACCCAGATCAAGCCGCTGCTGGGCCCGATGATCGAGGACATGTTGTTCATGCATCTGCGGCACGCGATGGAGACCGAGGCCGTCAATGCCAGTGAGCGGGCGGCGGGTAAGCCGCTGGCGGGTGCGCGGCAGGTCGCGGTCGCCTTCGCCGACCTGGTCGGCTTCACCCGGCTGGGTGAGGAGGTGCCGCCCGAGGAGCTGGGGCAACTCGCCAACCGGCTGGCCGACCTCGCCCGCGACACGGCGGTCCCGCCGGTGCGGTTCATCAAAACGATTGGCGACGCGGTGATGTTCGTCTGCCCGGATCCGGCGCCGCTGCTGGACGCGGTGCTCAAGCTTGTCGAAATCACCGACGGCGACAACGACTTCCCCCGGCTGCGGGCCGGCATCGCGTCAGGCTCTGCGGTGAGCCGGGCCGGTGACTGGTTCGGCAGCCCGGTAAATCTTGCCAGCCGCGTGACGGCGGTCGCCCGGCCGGGAACGGTGCTGGCCGCCGAATCGGCGCGGGACGACCTCGGCGACGGCGCGGGCTTCAGCTGGTCGTTCGCGGGCGCGCGGCACCTCAAGGGCATCAAGGGTGAGGTCAGGCTTTACCGCGCCCGGCGCGGCGACAGCATCGACGAGAACGCATAGGGGCAGGCCCGGAGGACGCTGGGAGGCGTCTCATCTATCCTGCGCGGCCGGTTTTCACTCCGTTGACCGGCTCTTTGGAATTCGTCGCGTTCCGGGCCTGCTTCGCTACTAAAGCTACAACTCTGCACGGGCCATATCAACGGTTTTCGGCACATCAAGTGGCATTCGGCCGACGTTGTCAGACCACCGACCAGAACCTCGAGGGCGGCCCGGCGTTCGCTGCCGGTGAAATAACCTTCCGCACATTTTGAAACGGTGTAATCATGTAAGCATGAGACATCACCATGGACACGGGGGGCGCTACGGGCGCCCCGGCGGCTGGCAGCAAGCCGGCCAACCCGACGCCAGCGACGCCTCGGACTGGTTCGCCGGACGCTTGCCCGACGCCTGGTTCGACGGTGACCCGACAGTCGTCGTCGACCGTGAGGAGATCACGGTCATCGGTAAGCTGCCCGACCCCGACAGCGCCGAGAAAGAGGAAAGCGAAGCTCGCGCGTCGGGTCGTGTCTCGCGCTTTCGTGAGGAGACCCGGTCGGAGCGGATGAGCATCGCCGACGAGGCGCAGGATCGTTTCGGCCGCAAGGTTTCCTGGGGCGTCGAGGTCGGTGGTGAGCGGATCTTGTTCACTCACATCGCGGTTCCGGTCATGACGCGGTTGAAGCAACCGGAGCGGCAGGTGCTCGACACCCTGGTCGACACCGGTGTGGCCCGGTCTCGCTCCGATGCGCTGGCCTGGTCGGTGAAACTCGTCGGCGAGCACACCGAAGAGTGGTTGGCCAAGTTGCGTGACGCCATGTCGGCGGTCGACGACCTGCGTACCGAGGGTCCGGAACTCTAGGCCGCTAACGCGACCTCAACAGACTCGGCGGCCCCATCAGTCCCTGGCAGGAGGATTACTACCTTCTGCAGTTTGATGGCGCCGGTGATATCACGCCTCGGTGATATCGCATACGTCATCACGATGCCATGGTCGGTTGCCGGTGCTGCTGTAGCCAGTGGTTTTAAGCCTGCGTCATCGCGTAATAGGCACCCCGCCGGGTCAGCAGCTCGCTGTGGTTACCCTGCTCGACGATCTTGCCCGCCTGCATCACCAGGATGAGGTCGGCGTCCCTGATGGTCGAAAGACGATGCGCGACAAGGAAACTGGTCCTGTCGCGCCGAAGCTCGTGGGTTGCCTTCGCTATCAGAAGCTCGGTACGGGTGTCCACCGAGCTGGTTGCCTCATCAAGGATCAACAGCTGCGGCCGGGCAAGAAATGCTCGCGCGATGGTGATCAACTGTCTTTCCCCGGCGCTGATGTTGCTACCGGCGTCGTTCACCCGCGTCTGGTATCCGTTCGGCAGCGTGTGTACGAACCGGTCGACGTAAGCGGCCTTGGCCGCGTCGATCACGTCGTCGTCGCTGGCGTCGGGTCGTCCGTAGGCGATGTTCTCCGCGATCGTCCCGCCGAAGAGCCAGGTGTCTTGCAGCACCATGCCGATGCGGGATCGCAGCGAGTGCCGGCTGATCGTCGCGATGTCGATGCCATCGACCAGGATCCGGCCGGAGTCGACGTCGTAGAAGCGCATCAACAGGTTCACCAGCGTGGTCTTGCCGACGCCGGTCGGTCCGACGATCGCCACCGTGCTGCCCGGTTCGGCGGTGAAGGAGACATCGTCGATCACCGGGTTGTCATGGCGATAGCCGAACCTCACATGGTCGAATTTCACCTGCCCTGTCGGCCCCTCACCGTTGGGTGAGGGCAATAGTGGTTCGCGGTCCGGCGATTCTTCAGGTTCGTCGAGCAGGTCGAAAACCCGCTCGGCACTGGCCACCCCGGACTGCAGGGTGTTGTACATCGATGCCACCTGGTTCATCGGTGCGTTGAACTGGCGGACGTACTGGATGAACGCCTGGATGCTGCCCACGGTGATCTGTCCGGTCGCCACCTGCACCCCGCCCACCACCGCCACCGCGGCGTAGCTGAGGTTGCCGATGAACGCCGTCGCGGGCGACACCAGACCGGAGATGAACTGCGCGCCGAAACTGGCCTGGTACAAATCGTCGTTGAGCCGACGGAACTCGTCTTCGGCCGCAGCGAGCTGTCCGAACGTTCTGACCACGGTGAAACCGCTGTAGGTTTCCTCGATGTGAGCGTTGAGCCGGCCGGTGTTGGTCCACTGGGCGACGAACAGTCGCTGTGAACGTTTAGTAATCGCCCGCGTCACCGCCAGCGCCAGCGGCACGGTCAGCAAGGTGATCCCGGTCAGCAGCGGCGAGATGGTCAGCATCATCGCCAACACCGTCACCACCGTCAGGACCGCTGACAGCAGTTGGGTGATAGTCATCGCCAGCGACGTCTGGAGGTTGTCGATGTCATTGGTGACTCGGCTGAGCACCTCGCCGCGCTGCCGGGAATCGAAGTAGGCCAGCGGCAGCCGGTGTAGCTTCTCCTCGACGTCGGCGCGCAGCGCCTGCAGTGTGCGCCGCACCGTGACGTTCAGCAGCCTGGCCTGTGCCCAAACCAGCAGCGCTGCAACCAGATACATCACCAGCGCCAACGCCAAAGTTCGGACAACCGCCCCGAAGTCAACACCTCGGCCCGGGACCACATTCATCCCGGACAGCAGGTCGGCAAAGGTGTTGTTGCCGCGGGCCCGCACGGCCGCGATGGCCTGATCCTTGGTGATGCCGGCGGGCAGCTGTCGGCCCATCACGCCGTTGAACAGCAAGTCGGTGGCATGGCCGAGGATCCGCGGAACGACGACGCCGATTGCCGTTCCGACGATGCCCAAGACCATCACCGCGACGGCCGTTCGCCGTTGCGGCGCCAAGCGCTTCACCAGCCGAACGGCAGACCCGCTGAAGTCGCGGGACCGCTGACTGGGGTACTGGGGCGCGCGTGGCGTCGTGCCCGTCGTCGCGGTCACCGCTGCCCTCCCACGTGAGAGTCCATCGACTGCGATTCGGCGAACTCTTGATAGGTGGGACACTCCACCAGCAGGGATTCGTGCGTGCCTGCACCGACGACGCGCCCGTCGTCGACGACAATCACCCGGTCGGCATCGATGACGGTCGAGATTCGTTGCGCGACGACGATCACGGTCGCGTCGGCGGCGATCTCAGCCAGCGAAGCGCGAACCCGTGCATCGGTGTGCACGTCGAGCGCGGAGAACGAGTCGTCGAACAAGTAGATCGCCGGACGGCGGATCACCGCCCGCGCGATCGCCAGCCGCTGCCGCTGTCCGCCGGAGAAATTGATGCCGCCCTGGGCCACCCGCATCTGCAGCCCGTCGTCATGTGCCCGCACGAATTCGTCGACAGCCGCCACCCGCAGCGCGTCCCACATCGCGTCCTCGGTCACAACCTGTCCGGGGACCGCGCCGATACGCAGGTTGTCGGCGACAGTCCCGGCGAACAGGTAGCCGCGCTGCGGCACCAACCCGATGCCTGACCACAGCTCGTCGAGGTCGTGGTTACGCACGTCGACGCCGTCGACCAGGACGGCTCCGGATGTCACGTCGTATAGCCGGCAGATCAGCGACACCAACGTCGACTTCCCCGACCCGGTGCTGCCGACGATAGCCGTGGTGGTGCCCGGCAGTGCCGTCAGCGAAACATCCTGCAGCACAGCACGATCTGCGCCGGGATAGCGGAATGTCGCGCCGTCTAGCCGGACCACGCCGCGCAGATCTTTGGTCGGACGCACCGGCTTCTCCGGACTTGTGACCGCCGGAGTCAGCGACAACACCTCGTTGATCCGTTCCGCACACACCGAGGCCCGCGGCAACACCATCAAGGTCATCGTCGCCATCAACACCGCCATCAGAATCTGCGTGAAGTAAACGAGAAACGCGATCAGGGATCCGACTTGCATTCGACCGCTGTCGATGCGCAAGCCGCCGAACCAGATCAGCGCGACGCTGGAGCAGTTGATGGTCAAGGTGGTTACCGGCAGCATCAACGCCTGCCAATTGCCCGCGCTCAGCGCCGTGTTGGACAGCGCGACGTTGGCCTCGGCGAACCGTTGGCGCTCGAAGGGTTCGCGGGCGAACGCCCGGATCACCCGCACACCGGACAACTGCTCGCGCATCACGCGGTTGATGTTGTCGATCAGCCGCTGCATGCTGCGGAAGATCGGCATCGTATGCCCGATGATCCAGTAATTGGCCACGACCAACACCGGCACGCTGACCACCAGCAGCCAGGACAGACCGGCGTCCTGGTGGATGGCCATGAAGATTCCGCCCACACACATGATCGGGGCGGTGACCAGCACCGTGCAGGTCATCTGCACCAGGAATTGGATCTGGCGGACGTCATTTGTGGTGCGGACCAGCAGTGACGGCGCGCCGAACCGGGCGGTCTCATGCTCGGAGAACGTGGTGACTTGATGGAACATCGCCGAGCGGAGATCGCGGCCGAACCCCATCCCGGTGCGGGAGCCGAAGTAGACCGCGCCGACCGAACAGGCCACCTGCAACGCGGTGACCGCGAACATCACCCCGCCGAGCTGGACGATCGTGGTGGTGTCTCCCTTGGCGATGCCGTCGTCGATGATCGTGGCATTGACCGTCGGCAGGTACAGCGAAGCCAGGGTGCTCACCAACTGCAGCGTCATCACCGTCGCCACCAGCCGTCGATACGGCCGGACGTACTGGCGCAGCAGTGCCAGGAGCATTCGGTAACTGTTGCATACCGCCAGACGGCGAGGCGTTACGATCGCCGGACAGTTCCCGCTGCGACGAGGCCCGCTGGTGGATAAGAAAGTACAGGTCACCGCGTGTGCGATGGTTGCGCCTAGGTGCTGCCGCTACAGTGCATCGTGTGATCAGCAGTAGGTGCGCGTAGCCGTGCGGCGTGATGTGGCGGCGCTGGCCCTGACGGCGGCGACCTTGGTACCGGTGGTGGCAGGGTGCTCCCATTCCGGCTCTGACCAATCCCAGTCGACCGAGTCGTCCGCGGCGGCGGCTGGGCAGGGGCATCACGGTCCCTTCTTCCCGCAGTGCGGCGGCGTCAGCGACGAGACGGTGAACAAGTTGACGCAGGTGACCGGGCTGGTCAACACCGCCAAGAATTCCGTGGGCTGCCAGTGGCTGGCGGGCGGCGGTATTCTCGGCCCGCATTTCTCCTTCTCCTGGTATCGCGGCAGCCCGATCGGCCGTGAACGCAAGACCGAGGAGCTGTCGCGGTCGAGCGTGCAGGACATCAACATCAACGGCCATGGCGGCTTCGTCGCCGTCGGCAACGATCCGGTGCTGGGCGACTCGCTCTGCGAGGTCGGGATCCAGTTCAACGACGACTTCATCGAATGGTCAGTGAACTTCAGTCAGAAGCCGTTCCCCGATGCGTGCAACATCGCCAAGGAACTGGCGCGCGAGTCGATTGCGAACTCGAAGTGAGTGCCACCGTGCGTCATCGGGTCCTGGTCGGTGTGGCCGTCGTGGCCACTGCGGTGTCCGTACTGACCGGCTGCACAAAGTCGGTGGCCGGTACCGCGCAGAAGGCCGGCCTGGGTGATGAACCGCGCAACAACAACTCCGAGCAGCAGTACCCGAACTTGCAAAAGGAATGTGAGGTACTCACCACCGACGTCCTGGCCAAGACGGTAGGCGCCGACCCCCAAGACATTCAGAGCACTTTCGTCGGCGCGATATGCCGTTGGCAGGCGCAGAACCCGGGCGGCTTGATCGACATCACCCGGTTCTGGTTTGAGCAAGGCAGCCTGGACAACGAGCGCAAGGTTGCCGAGTACCTGAAGTATCAGATCGAGAACCGAACGATCTCCGGTGTGACGTCGATCGTGATGCGGCCGAACGACCCTAACGGCTCGTGCGGTGTCGCCAGTGACGCCGCGGGCGTCGTCGGGTGGTGGGTGAACCCGCAGGCGCCCGGTATCGATGCCTGCGCACAGGCGATCAAGCTCATGGAGCTGACACTCTCCACGAACTCCTGATTTCACGGTGAAGCAGATGCTTCAACGCGGCAGTTTTCTGCTGGGCGTTCGATAGGGCTGTGACCAGCTGAATGTTGCGGCCCGCGCACCATTTGGATCGGACGTCGCACCAGCAAATGACCGCGGAGACGGCGGCGTCGGCGGTGCGGGTGTCGACCGGCGCGGGCGGCGTCAACCCAGGTCAAGACATCACCCAGCGTCCCGCCGCCGACGGCGCGAACGGTACGGATGCCAGCACCACGCCCAGTGGGACGGTGATCCCCGCTACCCCCGGGCAGAACGGCGACCATCGCGCCGCGGGCGGCCTTGCTGGAGCGGCCTTCGTGCCGCCCAACAATGACTGGCTGCCCGGCGTGCCGGGCAATGTCGGCGACGTCGGCGGGGCAGGCGCGCAGGGCGCGACCGGCGCAGCCGGCCTCGCGGGCTAGGCTGGCCGAGTCCGTGACGCAACCTCAGACCCCCCGCACCTGAGGGGCGGGGGGTCTCCCATTCGATTGGCGTTCGTAGCTGGGCCGTCAGCCCCAGTGCCGATGGCCAGCAAGGCGTGACGGGCCAGGTCGGTTGAAACCCAGAGGGGGAGCAATAGCCCCAAAGCTGTTTATTCAAAGGATCATCCGGAGAGCCTTCGACGTCTCCCGGGCGAGTGCACCGGAAAGAGAGCAACTGTCGGTGCTGAGATTTCCTTAGCTAGCAAAGGGCGAAAGCGACGCCGAACACACCGGTGCACCGGACGTTGCCTCCGCGATGCAGGGCGTTCAGCCAAAGCGATTGAGAGCGCTATTTTTTGACACCCAAACCGCTACCAGTCGGTAGACGCGAACGATACCATCGTCGAATGTCTGAAACGCCTTACACAGAGCCAACCTCGGCAGCGCACGCTGCTGAACCCTTGCCCGAGTCTGACCGCGCACAGCAGGTCACCGAGTCTGTGCCGGTGTCACATGCCAAGGAACCCGATTCAGCCCCACGTGCGTCGGGGTTGTCGCGGTGGTTGACAGTGGCGGCCCTGGTGCTTGCCGTCATCGCGACGAGCGTTGCCGTCGCGGGCTGGTTCTACCCGCACAAGAGTGCGTCATCTGCACCTACTTATACCGATCAACAAACCAAAGACGCGAAAAAGCACATTTGTGAGACGTTCATGATCGTCGACCGCGCGGTCGTCAGAAACTCTCGCCTGAAGAACCCGGAGAACGGCGGGCCCATCGGCGCGCTTTCGGTGGCGACTGCCGCGCGGCTGGCGTTCTATGGCGGTGGCTCATATCTGCTAGACCGGGTGAGCCAAGAACCTGCGACTCCCGCTGACCTAGCGAAATCGGTCACTGCCATGGCCAGCAACCTTGAGGAGCTCGCGATCGGCTATCTCGCCGGCGCGGCGGAATTCACTCAGGATGCGTTGCGGCAAAGTCTTGACGACAAGATCAAGGCAACGGTGGAGATCTGCAAGAAGTAGGCCGCGGCTCGACTCAGCGCGGTACGTGAAAGTCGACTAACTCGGCGGATCCGAGTTCGAGGTCTTTCCAGCTGCGGATGAGCCGTAGCACTGCCATCGCCGACGTCGGAAACTTCTCCGAGATACGTTCGGCAGCAGCCGTATTGGAGCTGTCGGGCCCGGCTAAGCCCGACGCCACCTGGCTCATCGTCGGCTCATGTGCGACGAGGAGCAAGACGGCGACGTCGTCGCCGACGCGATTGATCTCGTCGATCACAGTCCCGGGGGTGGCGTCGTACAGCCGGTCGACATAGCGAACCGGCGCGTCGATAGCGGTGTGCGCCAAGGTTTCACGGGCCCGCGTCGCCGTCGAGCAGAGCACCGCGTCAACGGCAGGCAGGTTGGCCCGCAGCCAGTCGCCGGCCAGTCCGGCTTCTCGCCGCCCCCGGGGTGCAAGTGGTCGGTCGTGGTCTGGCACCCCTTCCGGATATGCCGACTTCGCATGTCGCAGCAACACCAGAGTGCGGTCTTGGTGGTCCACCCGGTCGAGGTTACCGGCAGCGATATTCGCTGAGAGGCAGGCACAACGCGTGCCGACTCCCCGCGGGACTGATGTGGCAGGTGTGACTGTTGCGCGTCGATGAGACGACCCGCGCCGCTTCACGTCCCACGAATGTCGGACCTGCCGATCGAGGTCCCCGGACTTGTCGGCCCCGAGTCCTACACTCGCGGTGCCCGGTCGCAGACCGGCCGGACATGAAGCAGAAGGGACGGGGTCGCAATGCGATTCGTGCATACGGCCGACTGGCAACTCGGCATGACCCGTCACTTCCTCGCGGGCGAAGCACAGCCGCGGTATTCGGCGGCTCGTCGAGACGCCGTGGCCGACCTGCGCTCGCTGGTAGCCGACGTCGGCGCCGAGTTCGTCGTGGTGGCCGGTGACGTCTTTGAACACAACCAGCTCTCGCCGCAAGTGGTCAGTCAGTCACTGGAAGCCATGCGCGCCATCGGGATTCCGGTCTATTTGCTGCCCGGCAACCACGACCCGCTGGACGCGTCGTCGGTGTACACCGGCGCACTGTTCAAGGCCGAACGCCCCGCCAACGTGCAGGTGCTCGATCGGGCCGGGGTGCACGAGGTCCGGCCTGGCCTGCAGATCGTGGCCGCACCATGGCGATCCAAGGCGCCGACGACCGACCTCGTTGCCGACGTCCTCGCAGATCTTGCGGGCTTGCCCTCTGACGGGGTCACCCGGGTACTTGTCGCGCACGGCGGTGTCGATGTGCTTGATCCCGATCCCACAAAACCGTCGCTGATCCGGCTGGCCGGCCTGGAAGACGCGTTGGCCCGCGGTGCGGTGCACTATGTGGCGCTCGGCGACAAGCATTCGCTAACCCAAGTCGGCAGCAGTGGACGTGTCTGGTACTCCGGCTCCCCGGAAGTCACCAATTTCGATGACGTTGAACCCGATCCCGGCCATGTGCTGGTCGTCGATGTCGACGAGACGGATCCGCAACGCCCGGTCACCGTTGACGCGCAGAAGGTCGGTCGTTGGCGGTTTGTCACCCTGCGCCGCCAGGTGGACAACAGCCGCGATATCGCCGACCTGGATCTGAACTTGGATCTGATGCCTGACAAGGATCGAACGGTGTTGCGGCTGGCAATGATTGGTTCGCTGACGGTTACCGACCGCGCTGCCCTGGATGCCTGCTTGGACAAATATTCGCGGCTGTTCGCTTCGCTGCGGGTGTGGGATAGCCACAGCGATCTGGCGGTCATCCCAGCCGATGGCGAGTTCACCGACCTCGGCATCGGCGGCTTCGCCGCGGCGGCGGTCGAGGAACTGGTCGAGACGGCACGCACCGGGGATGCCGAAACCGCCGGCGACGCGCAGGCGGCGCTGGCGCTGCTGCTGCGGCTGACCGACAAGGGCCACCAAGGTCGAGGTGCGGCATGAAGTTGCATCGACTGGTTCTGAAGAACTACCGCGGCATCGACTACCGCGAGATCGAATTTCCCGATCACGGCGTCGTCGTGGTTTCGGGCGCCAACGAGATTGGCAAGTCCTCGATGATCGAGGCGCTAGACCTGCTGTTGGAATCAAAGGACCGTTCGACGAAAAAGGAAGTCAAGCAGGTCAAGCCGACGCACGCCGACGTCGGATCCGAAGTGACGGCCGAGATCAGCACTGGTCCTTATCGTTTCGTCTATCACAAGCGCTTCCACAAGAAGTGCGAGACGCAGCTGACGGTCTTGGAGCCGCGCCGCGAACAGCACAGTGGCGACGAGGCGCATGACCGCGTACAGGCCATGCTGGCCGAGACCGTCGACACCGAGCTGTGGCATGCCCAACGGGTGTTGCAGTCATCATCGACGGCGGCGGTGAATCTTTCGGGGTGCGACGCGCTGACCCGGGCGCTCGATGTGGCGGCGGGCGACACCGCAGCGCTGGCGGGCAGCGAGCCGCTGCTCATCGAGCGTATCGATGCCGAGTATGGCCGCTACTTCACCCCGACCGGGCGTGCCACCGGCCAGTGGTCCGATGCCGTCGCCGCGCTGCGCGACGCCGAGGACGAGGTGCAGCGATGCGCCGCGGCCGTTGCCGAGGTCGACGACCGCGTACATCGGCACGCCGCACTGAGCGCCGAGCTGGCCGAGTTGTCGCCACTTCAACAGTCCGCCGCGGTCCGGCGGACTGTTGCCCAAGCCGCCGCGGACGATATCGCTCAGCTCACCGAACAGATAAAAGAGGCCGGGCTGATCGCGGCTGCCGCGGCCGCGACCAGCACCGCGTCGACTGGCGCGCACACCGAGCGGGTACGGCTGCGCGCCGAAACCGACACGCGCGCCGCCACGGTCGCCGCCGTGGAAGCCGAAGCCCACGCGGTCGCGGAGGCGCAGGCGACGGCGCGTGAAGTCACCATGGCGGCCGACGCGGTGGTCGAGGAGGCTGCCCGGCTCCTGGCCGGTGCCCAGCAGCGAGCCGAGACGGCCCGGCGCGCGGCCGACGAACTGGCCCGCCGCGACGAGGCCGATCGGTTGGCCGCCCGGCTCGCCAAGATCGACGCCGCGCAGCGCGACCGTGACCTGATCTCCGGCGAACTAACGACCATTGCACTGACCGACAACCTTTTTCGACAAATCGAGCAATCCGCCTCGGCCGTCGAACGAGTAGAGGGCCGGCTCGCGTTGGTGTCGGCGACGGTGGAATTCGTGGCGGCCACCGACATCGAACTCGTCGTTGGTGACCAGCGGGTGTCGCTGCCCGCGGGTCAGAGCTGGTCGACCACTGCGGGCGGCGCCACCCAGGTCGAGGTTCCCGGTGTCCTGACCGCACGGTTCACTCCGGGCGCGACGGCCCTCGACATTCAGGCTGAATACGCTGCAGCACAACAGGATCTAGTCGCAGCCCTGGCGACCGCGCGGGTGGATGACGTGGCAGCGGCGCGGCATACCGACCAGCGGCGGCGCGAACTACAAAACAGCCGCGACCAGTTGACCGCAACCCTGGTCGGCTTGTGCGGTGACGACGAGGTCGAGCACCTGCGCTCCAAACTGGCCGAGTTGCGTGCTGCTCAGCAGGCCGAAGACATCGCGATGGATGCCACCGCCGCGCGTGCCGAGCTCGAGGAGGCCGACGCGGCTCGCGTCAAAGCCGGCGCCGACCTGGAGACGCATCGCCGGGTCGCGGCCGCGGCGGTGGCCAAGCTTACCGAAATATCCACGCAGGTAACCCTTTCGAACGACAAACTGGCTACCCAACGCGCCGAGCTGGCCGGGGTTGCTGACCGGCTGGCCGAGCAGCGCGCGGCTATCGCCGACGAGGACCTGCAGGCCGCCGCCGAAGCGGACCTGCGGACTGCGCAAGCGGCGAAACAACGGGTTGCCGAGCTGTCCGAACAACTGGCCGCCGCTGCACCTGAGGCGGTGGCCGCCGAACTGGCCGATGCCACCGAGGCGGCTGAGGCGATAAAGGCCCGCCACGACGAGATCGCCCGCACGTTGCACGAGATCAGCGTGGAACTAACGCTATTCGGCACCGAGGGCCGCAAGGGCAAGCTCGATGCCGCCGAGACCAGGCGCGAACACGCCCGAAGCGAGCACGCGCGGATGGGTAGCCGAGCCCGCGCCGTCCAGTTGCTGCGGACGGTGATGTTCCGCCACCGCGACACCACAAGGCTGCGTTACGTCGAGCCGTTCCGCACCGAATTGCAGCGGCTCGGGCGCCCGGTATTCGGCCCCAGCTTCGAGGTCGACGTCGACACCGACCTGTGCATCCTCAACCGCACTGTGGACGGTTGTACCGTGCCGTATGAATCGCTGTCGGGCGGGGCCAAGGAGCAACTCGGCATTCTGGCGCGGCTGGCCGGAGCGGCGCTGGTCGCTAAAGAGGACGCGGTCCCGATTCTGATCGACGACGCACTCGGCTTCACCGATCCGGGACGGTTGGCCAAGATGGCCGAGGTATTCGACACACTGGGCGAGCGGGGTCAGGTCATCGTATTGACCTGCACCCCAGCTCGATACGACGGTGTCAAGGGTGCACACCGTATCGAATTGTGCGCCTAACGATCCTTCGCCGCGCGCGCAGTCCGCTTCAGCGGGGCATTGAGCAGCCCGAATCGGACTTGTTACTGGGCGGGACGGCCCAAAATGCCGGCTACCTCAGCGTATGAACCCGATAGCGGTGTAGTCCACGTCGGCCAGCCCCGGCGCTCCGAAGTTGGCCAGGTCCCTGCGCACCCCGATGTCGCCGGGCGACTGAAACAACGGCAGGTTGAACCCTTCCCGCCAGATCATCGCGTCGACCTGGTTGGCGAGCTCGCGCGCCGCGCCCTCGTCCAGCTCGGACAGCGTCTGATCGATTTTCGCGTCGATGCTGGCGTTGCCGATCTTGCCGAAGTTGCCCTCCCCGTCCGAGGTATAGATCTGCGGCAGCGCTGACAGTGGGAAAGCGTTACCCACCCAACCGAATTGCACGATGTCGAAGTCCCCGACGCTCACGTACTGATTAAAGAATCCGTTGCCCGCTTTGACGTCGAGCACCAGCTTGACACCGATCTGCGCGAGGTTCTGTTGGGCGACCAGGGCGATCTGCCGAGCGGCCGGTGAGTCGTAGAGCACGTCGCGCACGACGAGCTGTCGACCGTCCTTTTCCCGCACCGCGCCATTGAGCTTCCAGCCGAGCGCATCCAGGTCTCTGCGGGCCTGATCAGGGTCGTAAGCGGCTGGCGCACTGTTGTTTTGGTAGCCCAGCTGGCCTACCACGTAAATATGATTGTCCAGCGGCGTCGGATGTTCGGTCAGACCGTGCTGGACGACGTTGACAATCGCCTGGCGGTCGATGCCTCGGGAGATTGCCAGCCGCAGCTTGTCGTCGGACAGAATCGATCCGGGTGCGCCGTTGAAGGTGAAGTGATACCAGGTCGGCGCCGGCGCGCTGCGGATCACGACTCCCGGGGTGCGTTCGGCTGTGACCATATCGTCGAGCGTGCCGACGCCGGCAGCATCGATCGCGTTGTTTTGCAGGGCGGGGATGACGGCGGAGGAGTCGAGCACCAGGAAGGTGATGGAGTTCAGCCGCGGCTTCCTGCCCCACCAGCGCGGATTACGGGTCAGCACAATGCGCTGCGCGCTGTGGTCGATCCTCGACACGATGAAGGGTCCGGCGGACGGCCCGGGGGCGTCGAGTTGGCCCTTGTTGAAGGCGTCCGGGGTCGACGTCATGCTTCGCGGTTGCATGCCACCGGCAAACATCCCGCGCCACTCCGCATACGGCTGGGCGAAGGTGACCACCGCCTGGCGATCGTCGACGCCCCTGGTCACCGACTTGACTCGCTCGAACCCGGCTCTACTGGCGATCAGGTAGCGCTTGTCGCGGCCACTGCACGCGTCGACCTCGGCTTTGAGGTCTTCCCAGGTGATCGGGGTGCCGTCGCTCCACACCGCTTTCGGATTGATCGTCAACGTGACGACCTGCGGGCTGGCCTTGGTCAGCTCGGCAGCGGTGAAGTAGTCGGTGTTGAGTTTCAGCGAACCGTCGGCCTGGGTGATGAACGCCCCCGGCAGCGTCGGCGCGACTATCGAAGCGACGTCGGCCGTGTTGCCGTCGATGTTCAATACGTTGAAGTTCGCCGGAAACGAGCTGATCGCAAGCCGCAAGTTGCCGCCGTCGCGCAGGGTCGTCGGGTCCCGCGGGTTGATGTCGCTGGTGGTGCCGACCCGCACAGCCCGCCGCCCCACGACGTCCTTGTAGCCGTCCGAGCAGCCCGTGATGACCAGACAAACCATCACGGTCGCCAGCAGCGCCACCTTGCGGATCGTCGCGACGACGCTAACCACCGGCCACATCCGGGTGCGCTCGCGGGACTGCGGCCAATAGGCGCCGGGTGTACTCGTGCTGCGGGTTGGAGAACACCTGCTCACCATCGCCCTGCTCGACAATTTTCCCTCGGTACATCACCGCTACTCGGTGGGCCAGGTGCTTGACTACCGAAAGATCATGCGACACAAACAGATAGGACAACCCAAATCGCTTCTGCAGGTCCAGCAGCAAGTTGATGATGCCGGCCTGGATCGATACGTCGAGCGCCGACACCGGCTCGTCGAGCGCAAGGATCTTCGGCTGCAGTGCCAGCGCGCGCGCGATACCAATCCGCTGTTTCTGCCCGCCGGAGAACTCGGCGGGATAGCGGCTGGCATCGGCGTGGTTCAGCCCGACGATGTCCAGTAGTTCTGCGACCCGTTCCTCGCAACGGGGCCTGTCAAACCCGTTGGTGACCAACGGTTCAGCGATGACATCGAACACCGGTAGCCGGGGGTCCAGCGACGCCACCGGGTCCTGAAACACCACCTGCAGTTCGGTCCGCAGCTTACGACGGGCGGCGGTGTCGAGGGCTGCGACGTCGTCGCCGAGAATTTCGATGGCACCGGCTTCGGGTGTGCCGAGCTCGAGAATCTGGCTCAGCGTCGTCGATTTGCCCGAACCGGATTCGCCGACGATGCCCAGAGTGCGGCCCTGCTCCAGGGTGAAGCTGACCCCGTCGACGGCACGTACTTCACCCACCCGCCTGCGCAAGATCACACCCTTGGTCAGCGGGTAGGTCTTGGCAAGGTCGGTGACTTGCAGCACCACCGAAGGGTCCGCCTCGGTGGCATCGATCGAAACCGGCTGTGTCGAAACGTGATAGATATCAGCCGCGCTGCGCCCCGCGACGTCGCCGGTGCGAATACACGCTGCCCAGTGACCGTCTCGGATAGGCGCGAGATCGGGTTCTGCCGAACGACATTCGCTGATGACCAGCGGACAGCGAGGGGCGAACTGGCAGGCATTGGGGGACAGCGACGTCATCCTCGGCGGCGCGCCCGGGATCGGAACCAGTCGGGTGCCCTGCGGTGAGTCCAGTCGCGGTACCGAACCCAGCAAGCCGGCCGTGTAGGGCATCCGGCGGTCACGGTAAAGCTCTTCGACGCTGGCGATCTCGACCGGACGTCCCGCGTACATCACCAGCGCCCGGTCGGCGAACTCCGACACCACACCCAGGTCGTGGGTGATGATCAGCACACCGGCGCCGGTCACGTCGCGCGCAGTTCTTAGCACGTCGAGGATTTGCGCTTGCACCGTGACATCGAGCGCAGTGGTCGGTTCGTCACAGATCAGCAAGTCCGGATCATTGGCGATGGCGATCGCGATCACCACGCGCTGACGCTCGCCGCCGGACAGTTCGTGCGGGAAAGCCCTTGCCCGGCTTTCTGGCTGCACGATGCCGACCAGTTCGAGCAGCTCGACCGCACGCTTGCGGGCACTCGCTCGACTGATGTCGCGGTTGTGCACTTTGATGGCTTCGGCGATCTGGTCGCCGACGGTGTAGACCGGTGTCAGCGCCGACATCGGATCTTGAAAGACGGTGCCGATCGACTTGCCGCGAATCCGTGACATCGCCTGATCGGGCAACCCGAGTAACTCGTCGCCGTGTAACCGCACCGAACCCGACACCTTAGTGTTCTCCGGCAGCAATCCGACGACCGCCATCGCGGCAGTGGTTTTCCCCGAACCGGATTCGCCGACGATGGCGACCACTTCGCCGGGTTCGATGCGGTAACTTGTGCCGCGCACCGCGGCAACCTGCTCGTCACCGGTTTCGAACGTGACATTGAGATTCGCCACCTCGAGCAGGGCCGTCACTTTCGACGCCGCTTCCTGGGTCGTGATGCTCGGCTGCGCGGATCCAACGCGTCGCGCAGGCCGTCGCCGGTGAGGTTGGCGCACAACACGATCAGCACCAGCGCTCCGGCCGGGAACAGAAATACCCAGGGGAATGTCGTGGTCGACGGGGTGCCGTCGGCGATCAGCGTACCCAACGAGACGTCGGGTGGTTGAATACCGAATCCCAAAAAGCTCAGCCCGGTTTCGGCCAGCACCGCGTAGCCGACGTTGAGGGTTGCGTCGATGATGAGGATCGAGGCGACGTTCGGCAAGATGTGACGCAGAATGATCAGGCGGTCCGGCACGCCCATAAACCTTGCCGCACGGACGAATTCGCGTTCTCGCAGGCTCATCGTCAAGCCGCGCACCATTCGTGAGCTGACCATCCATCCGAAGATGGCCAGCAGCACGATGAGCCACAGCATGCTGCTGGATTGCTTGATGCGCGGAGTGATGATGGCGATGATCAGAAAGCCGGGCACCACCAGCAGCAGGTCGACCAGCCACATCAACGCCCGGTCGCGCCAGCCGCCGAAGTAGCCGGCAATCGATCCGACGGTGGCGGCGATGCTGGTCGAAATCAGCGCCACACAAAAACCGATCAGCATGGACTTCTGCATGCCGCGCAGCGTCCGGGCCAACAAATCCTGGCCGAGCGCGTTGGTGCCGAACCAGTGCGTAAGTGATGGTGGCTGCAGCAGCGCGTGGTAGTCGAGAGCGTTGTAGTCGTAGGGGAGTAGCGGCGGCAGCCCGTAGCAGCCGACAAACAGCACCGCCAGCAGGACTAACGCCACCACGGCGGGCCGGTTGCGCATGAAGCGACGTGTCACCAGGGTTCGTCGCGACGTGAAGGACGTGAAGGTGGCCGGGTTGATGCCCACCCGCAGCGGGGTGGTGTCCGTGGAGGTGTCTTGCGTCATGAGCGCATCGTCGACGGGCCCAGTCATGAGCGCCGCTCCTCAGCATCGGTTCGTCCCCCTCGCCGCTGCGCGGCTCGGGGTGCCCCCACTGCATCGTCGCTGGCGCGCGTCATGACACCCGCACCCTCGGGTCCAGCGCCGCGTAGATGATGTCGGACAACAGCCCGGCGAACAGCAGCGCCGCGCCGGTAAACAGCGTGATCGTCGCGACGACGTGGGTGTCCTGACTCGTGATGGCCTGCACCACCCACTCGCCCATGCCGTGCCAGCCGAAGATCTTTTCGACGAACACCGCGCCGACGACCAGGCCGCTCACTCCGTAGGCGAACAAGGTGGCCAGCGGAATGAGGGCGGTACGTAGACCGTGCTTGAACAACGCACGCCGGCGGGTCAGTCCTTTGGCCCGCGCGGTCCGGATGAAGTCTTCGCCGAGCACATCCAGCATCGCGTTGCGCTGGTAGCGGCTGAAGCTGGCGGCCGCGCCGAGTGCCAGGGTGAGAGTCGGCAAGACGATGTGCTGAGCGCGGTCGACGAGCTGATCCCAGATGCCGCCGGGCGGAATCGGCGAGGTTTCCCCGGTGTAGGCAAAGATCCGCACTCCGAAAAGCATGTTCACCCGCAGCGCGGCCAAAATGAGCAGGCCGGCCAGCACGAAGGACGGGATGCTCAAAATGATCAGCGACAACACGGTGATCACCCGGTCGCTGAGCCGATACTGACGGACCGCTCCCCAGGCGCCCAGGACCACGCCGGCCAGCGTGCCCACCAACGACCCGATCAACACCAGCCGAACGCTGACCCCGACGCGGGGCCACAGCTCTTGCGAGACGGGGTGACCGGTCACCGTGGTGCCGAAATCTCCCCGGACCACGCCGGCAGCCCATTCCGCGTACCGGATCGGTACCGGTTTGTCCAAGCCGAGCTCGACGGCTTTGGCGTGGATCGCCTCAGCCGGCGGCTGCGGGTGACGCTCGATAAAACTGTCCAGCGGATGAAACGTCAGCGAGGCCAGGCAGAAGGCCATGAACGAGGCCAGCACCAGCAGCACGACGTAATTGAGCAAGCGACGGAACAGGAAGCGGATCATGATCTGCCCTCCCCGTGTCGCATGGGCACAGGGTAAAAGATGTGACCCAACAAGTCGCGGGCGCGGGCAAAGGCGCAGCTAGTCGGCGTTGCGGCCGACCCGGGCCCGCTGCGGCACGGTCGAACCGTTCTGATCGGACTGATCCGGATCGGTGAAAATCCCCGTGCCGACGGTTACAATCAGCCACTTGGGTCGGGCGTGCAGCAAACGACACTGCGACACAAGGAGATTGGCGTGACGGCCACCGATAACTACTTAGCCCACAACGCCGAATATGCAAGCTCCTTCAAAGGGCCGCTGCCGCTGCCGCCGAGCAAACATGTGGCGGTCGTGGCGTGCATGGACGCCCGGCTGGACGTCTACCGTCTGCTGGGAATCAAAGAGGGCGAGGCGCACGTCATCCGAAACGCCGGCGGGGTGGTCACCGATGATGCGATCCGCTCGCTCGCCATCAGCCAGCGGTTGCTGGGAACCAAGGAGATCATCCTGATTCACCACACCGACTGCGGGATGCTCACCTTCAGCGACGACGATTTCAAGCACGCGATCCAGCATGACACCGGGGTCAAACCGCCCTGGGCCGCCGAGGCCTTCCCCGATCTTGCCGAAGACGTTCGGCAGTCGTTGCGCCGCATCGAAAACAGTCCGTTCGTCACCAAGCACGAATCGTCGCGAGGCTTCATCTTCGACGTCGCAACCGGCAAGCTCGAGGAGGTCACCCTCTAGCGCTCGCTTCCGGCCGCCTACGGCGGCGGAGGCGGCGGGCCGCATGGTCGTGTTGGAATCTTGCGCTGCTGCCCAGAGAGGCTTTTGCCGCCGCAGCGACCAGCGAGCAGACACAAAGCCCTGCGCTTCGGCGTGTCGAGGGCTTTTGTGTCTTTTCGCCCGAAGTCATTGACAGCTCGGGGTCCCGCTGGTTTTATACATGGTAATACTCATAAACCTGACCAGTTCGACCAGGATTACCCGGAATAGAGGTGATTGGTGACCAGTCAAGCGACGACGAGCGCGGCGGCGGGGGCAAACGACCGCCGCCCGGTCCCCGGACAATACGAGCTAAGCCATCTACGCTCGCTAGAGGCTGAGGCCATCCACATCATTCGCGAGGTGGCCGCGGAGTTCGAGCGGCCCGTTCTGCTGTTCTCCGGCGGCAAGGACTCGATCGTGATGCTGCATCTTGCCCTCAAGGCGTTTCGCCCCGGCCGGCTGCCCTTCCCGGTGATGCACGTCGACACCGGTCATAATTTCGACGAAGTCATCGTTACCCGCGACGAGTTGGTCGCCGAGACCGGAGTGCGGCTGGTCGTCGCCAAGGTGCAAGACGACATCGACGCCGGCCGGGTTGTCGAGCCCATCCCGTCACGCAATCCGATTCAGACGGTGACGTTGCTGCGCGCGATCCGCGAAAACAAGTTTGACGCCGCATTCGGCGGCGCCCGGCGCGACGAGGAGAAGGCGCGCGCCAAGGAGCGGGTGTTCAGCTTCCGTGACGAGTTCGGTCAGTGGGACCCCAAGGCGCAGCGGCCCGAATTGTGGAATATCTACAACGGGCGACACCACAAGGGTGAGCACATCCGGGTGTTCCCGCTGTCCAACTGGACCGAGTTCGACATCTGGTCCTACATCGGCGCCGAGAAGGTCAAGTTGCCGCCGATCTACTACGCGCACCAGCGGAAGGTCTTCGAGCGCGACGGGATGCTGCTGGCGGTCGACCGCCACATGCAGCCGCGCGCCGACGAGAAGGTGTTCGAGACGACGGTGCGATTCCGCACCGTCGGCGACGTCACCTGTACCGGCTGTGTGGAATCGACCGCAGCCACCGTCGCGGAGGTGGTCGCCGAGACGGCGGTGTCACGGCTGACCGAGCGCGGCGCTACCAGAGCAGACGACCGGATCTCCGAGGCCGGGATGGAAGACCGCAAGAGGCAGGGGTACTTCTGATGGCAACACTGCTGCGCATCGCAACGGCCGGCTCGGTCGACGACGGCAAGTCCACGCTGATCGGACGCCTGCTGTATGACTCCAAGGCCGTCATGGAGGACCAGTGGGCCTCGGTGGAAGCCACCTCCAAGGAACGTGGCCACGAATACACCGACCTGTCACTGGTCACCGACGGGCTGCGCGCGGAGCGAGAGCAAGGCATCACGATCGATGTCGCCTACCGCTACTTCGCCACTCCCAAGCGCAAATTCATCATCGCCGACACTCCCGGTCACATCCAGTACACCCGCAACATGGTGACCGGGGCGTCCACCGCCCAGCTGGCCATCGTGCTGGTCGATGCCCGCCACGGTCTGCTCGAGCAGTCCCGTCGACACACGTTCCTGGCCTCGTTGCTGGGCATCGAGCACATCGTGCTCGCCGTCAACAAGATGGACCTGATCGACTGGAACAAAGAAGCTTTCGAGGCGATCCGCGACGAGTTCCACGCCTTCGCCACCCGCCTTGACGTGCAAGACGTGCTCACGATTCCGATGTCGGCGCTGCACGGCGACAATGTGGTCACCAAGTCGGACAACACCCCGTGGTACGACGGGCCGGCGTTGTTGTCGCACCTCGAAGAGGTTTACGTCGCTGCTGACCGTAACCTCGTCGACGTCCGCTTCCCGGTGCAGTACGTCATCCGCCCGCAGACTCGCGAGCATCAAGACCACCGCAGCTACGCGGGCACGGTGGCCAGCGGCGTGATGCGCCCGGGCGACGAGGTGATCGTGCTCCCGACGGGTAAGCCGACTCGGATCACGACGATCGACGGGCCGAACGGACCAGTGGAGGAAGCGTTTCCGCCGATGGCTGTCTCGATCAGCTTGGCCGACGATATCGATCTCTCGCGCGGCGACATGATCGCCCGACCCACGAATGAGCCGAGGGTCGCTCAAGACTTCGACGCGACCGTGTGCTGGATGGCCGATGGCGCGGCGCTGGAGCCCGGGCGCGACTATCTGATCAAGCACACCACCCGAACCACCCGGGTAAGGGTCACCGCGTTGGACTATCGGCTCGACGTCAACACGCTGCACCGTGACAAGACCGCGGAAGCGTTGCAGCTCAACGAGCTTGGCCGCGTCTCGCTGCGCGCCCAGGTGCCGCTGCTGCTCGACGAGTACACCCGCAACGCCAGCACCGGATCGTTCATCCTGATCGACCCCGACACCAACGGGACCGTGGGCGCGGGCATGGTATTGCGGGAGGCTTCGACTCGCTCCTCGAGCCCGAACACGGTGCGGCACAAGTCGCTGGTGACCGCCGAGGACCGGATGTCGCGGGGCCGCACGCTCTGGTTCACCGGTTTGTCGGGTTCCGGCAAGTCGTCGGTGGCCATGCTGGTCGAACAGAAACTGCTCGAAAACGGCGTCCCCGCTTATGTTCTCGACGGCGACAACTTGCGGCACGGCTTGAATGCCGACCTGGGCTTCAGCATGGACGACCGGGCGGAGAACCTCCGTCGCCTTGCGCATGTGGCGGCGCTCATCGCTGATTCCGGACACACCGTGCTGGTACCGGCGATCAGCCCACTGGCCGAGCATCGCGACCTGGCTCGCCGCGTGCATGCCGACGCCGGGCTCGACTTTCTCGAAGTGTTCTGCGACACCCCGCTCGAGGATTGCGAGCGCCGAGACCCCAAGGGGCTCTACGCCAAGGCACGTGCGGGTGAGATCACCCATTTCACCGGCATCGACAGCCCGTACCAACGGCCAAAGAATCCGGACCTACGTCTGACGCCGGACCGCAGCCTCGACGAGCTGGCGCAGCAAGTCGTCGACCTGATCGAGTCCAAAAGTTGAGCATCCACAGCGACCACGAGGTGGCAGCGCGGCTGGCCACTGAAGCCGGCCGGCTGCTGCTCGCGGTGCGCGACGAGCTTGCCGATGCCTCGCAGGCCGAGCGAAAAGCAGCGGGGGACAAGCGCTCCCACGACTATTTGATGGATGCGCTAGCACGCGAGCGCCCGGCCGACGCGGTGCTCTCCGAAGAAGGCGCCGACGACCCGGTGCGGTTGCGCTCCGAGCGGGTATGGATCGTCGACCCGTTGGACGGCACCCGGGAGTTCTCCGAACTGGGCCGTCAGGACTGGGCCGTCCACGTCGCGCTGTGGCAATCAGGCGATCTGATCGCGGGCGCGGTTGCGCTGCCCGCACAGGGCGTCACGCTGGCCACACCCGATCCCGCGCCGCCGCCGCCATACGGGGGATCACCGCGCATCGTGGTCTCGCGCACCCGCCCACCGGCGATCGCGTTGCAGGTCCGCGATCAGCTGGACGGCACGCTGATCGAGATGGGATCGGCCGGCGCGAAGGTCGCCGCGGTGGTTCAGGGACTGGCCGACGTGTATGTGCACGCCGGTGGACAGTACGAATGGGATTCCGCGGCGCCGGTCGCGGTGGCACACGCGGCCGGTCTGCACACCTCGCGTCTGGATGGTTCGCCGCTGGAGTACAACAGGCCCGATCCGCTGCTGCCGGACCTGGTCGTGTGCGGACCCGAATACGTCGACGCGGTGCTGGCGGTGACGGGTTGAGCGACCATGGCGCTTAACCATGAAAGGCTGCCCGACCTCTCCTCGGGTGTCGGGCGGCGATGGGAGAATCGTGTCCATGCGCATGTCGGCCAAGGCGGAGTATGCGGTGCGGGCAATGGTCCAGTTGGCCACCGCCGATGGCGGCGTACGGGTCAAGACTGACGATCTGGCGCACGCCCAGGGCATCCCACCGCAGTTCCTCGTCGACATCTTGTCCGACCTGCGCACCGATCGCCTGGTGCGCAGCCACCGTGGTCGCGACGGTGGATACGAATTGGCCCGCCCCGGTAGCGAAATCAGCATCGCCGATGTGTTGCGTTCCATCGACGGTCCGCTGGCCAGCGTCCGCGACGTCGGTTTGGGCGATCTGCCGTATTCCGGTCCGACCGCGGCGCTGACCGACGTTTGGCGGGCGCTGCGCGCCAGCATGCGCTCGGTCCTGGAGGAAACCACTCTCGCCGACGTCGCAGCGGGTGCCCTGCCGAACCATGTCGGTCAGCTGGCCGACGACTATCGCGCCCAGGAAAGCAGGCGCCACGGCCCCCGCGACGCGGGGTAGCGCTCGCCTTTAGGGGCCTGAGCCGTACGGCCGGGTCAGAATCTCCAGGAAGTGTCCGGCCGGATCGGGGAAGTACACCCCGCGGCCGTCGTCGCGGGTGTTGATCTCGCCCGGTCGTTGGCGGCCCGGGTCCGCCCAATGCTGCAGCCCGCGTGACTGGATCTTGCCGTAAATCGTGTCGAAGTCGTCCTCCGAGACCAGGAACGCGTAGTGCTGCGGCCGGATCTCCTCGCCTTCGGATACATCGGTGTAGTCGAGGCTTGCGCCGTGCTGCAGAGTGACAGTCAGGAAATGGCCGAACGGCGTCGGAGCGGGCAACCCGAACAGTTCGGCGAGAAACTCCGCGGACTCCCGCTTATCGCGGGCGGCGACGATGGTGTGGTTGAAAGCGATAGGCATCGTGCTCGCCAGTCAACCACTCTGGCCTCCCTGCGACAACGTTGGAGCAGCTATTTCGGCGCGGTCAGCTCCAAGGCGATGTTGTCCGGGTCGCGAAACTCCAGGATGTACGACGGCCCGATGTCCTTGACCGGCTCGTGGTCGATGCCCAGATCGTCGAGATGCACTGCCGCGGAGTCTAATTCGGCCTTATTGACGGCCCTGAACGCGATGTGGTCCAGCCCGCAGCGGTCCTCGTGGAAGCGGTCGGTGGCGACCGGCCGCAGCGCGATCAGCGCGCCACCCATGTCGTAGATGACGCCGCCGAACAGGAAAGCGAGCTGGTCGCGGGTCGCCGCGTCGGCGGTCTCCGGCACCTCAATCAGAACCGGCCAACCGAAGACGCTCTCGTAGAACTGTCGGGAACGCTCGATATCGCTGACGGTAAGCCGCACATGCGCGATGGAGTTGGCGGTGATGCCCATCTACACATGCTGCCACGCGGCGATGTGCGGGCATCGGCCGGTCTGCATGCCAGAATCGCCGTCGTGCAGATATCGATGACCATGCCGGTCATGGAGCCGGACTTGGATGCCGCCGTGCTGCGGGACTGGGCCCGTGCGATCGACGACGGCCCGTTCGCGTCGTTGTGTTGGGGCGAGCGCATGGCCTTCGACAACCCGGAAACCTTGACTTTGATGGGCGCGCTGGCCGCGTGGACCGATCGGGTGCGGCTGGTGACGACGGTGATCGTGCCGCAGCTGCACGACCCGGTCATGCTCGCCAAGGCGTTGGCGACCGGGGACATGCTGTGCGGCGGACGGCTGAGCGTGGGCATCGGCGTCGGCGGCCGGATTGAGGATTATCGGGCGGTCGGCGCTGATCCGACGACGCAGACCATGCGTGGCATGGCCGAGCGGGTGGCGGTCATGAAACGAGTGTGGGCGGGCGAGAAGATCACCGAGTCGGTGCTGCCCGTCGGGCCGGCGCCGGTCCAGGCGGGCGGACCGCCGCTGTTGGTCGGAACCATCGGGCCGAAGACCCTGCGTAGCGCGGCGGCCTGGGCCGACGGCCTGGCCGGAACGACATTGGACCTCGACGTCATCAAGCAGAACGAGCTGTTCGACGTGGCGCGTGCGGCGTGGGCAGAGGCCCGCAAGCCCAAACCCCACCTGATCACGTCGTTCTGGTTCGCGCTCGGTCCCGTCAGTGCAGCCCGCCAGCAGGTGCACCGGCATCTGCGGCGCTACATGAACTGGATACCCGCCGAGTACATCGATGCGATGGCGCCGGCTACCGGGTTTGCCGGCAGTGAGGAGGAGCTGGTCGCGGTGCTGCGCA
>NZ_DATMLH010000197.1:0-19265 GCF_035570115.1 Mycobacterium sp. | reverse complement strand
CGACGACGCCCGCAGCACCATGGTCTGCCTGCTGCCGGCTGGCCGCGCCGCCATCGAGAAGGCGGCGCCCGGGCACGTGGAGGACGTCCGCCGGAACTTCATCGACCTGCTCACCCCGGCTGAGCTCGACATGCTCGCCGCTCTCAACGAACGAGTCCTGCGCCACCTGGCCAAAGACGACGACTCACCCGCCGAAGACAAGCCCTAACAGGGTGCGCTGCCGTTGGCGTCTCCGCAGCCAGTTGTCGGTTGGCCTACAGGTGTCATTTAGGGGTACTTGCGAAATATGTAGAGCGGCTGTTACACGTTAAATAGCATTTCGGATAGTCAGGCCACCGTCAGCAGAGCATCCTCAGTTCAAATACCTCTTTATCCGTGTGCGGCTTGGTCGTCCGGCGGTCTGGATCTTCCGCACGGCCTTGGTCGGCTATCCGGAGAAGTCGTTGGTGGTAGTTTGCAAGAGTGGTTGTATCGATGAGATTGCTGGGGTCCGGAATGGTGTAGTAGGTGGTGAGCCCGTCGACGACTGTGGTTGCGGTGTCGTTCATCGCTGCTTGGATTTCGGACTCTGTGAGCCCCATGTATTGACCGTGTTCGAAGAATCCGAGTATCCAGCCTTGCGGGTTTTCGCATTGCCCCAAGATCCTGCCGCTGACCCGCGCGCGATCAGGAAAGAAGCGCTGATTTCTCGGGAGAAATATAACTCCGATAGGGTCCACATATTTCAAGCTATGCGGGGACCAAAGATGGTGCATTTATACAGCGGCTGCTGGGTGCGCCGTCAGGCGGATAAGCACAACGCCCGCCTCGCCGATTGGCGAAGCGGGCGTCGTGTGCGGTGACTCGTTACAGCGGGATCCAGACTCCGAAGAAGTTGAAGCCCCACTGGTTGAACCCGGGATTCCACATGGGAGTTTCGTTGTAGCCCCAGTAGTTGATGGGGCCATACCCCCACTGTCCACCGGGCGGCGGAAGCGGTCGGTTCCAGCCCGGTCGCGGTGGCGGGCCAGCGCCCCAGGGCGCGGGTCCGTCGCCCCACGGGGCCCCGTGAAAGTAGCCACGCTGGTCATCCCCATGCCATGGGCCGCCGGGACCGCCAGGCCCGCGCATCCCGTGGTCTCCAGGTCCGCCGGGACCGCCGGGTCCGTGGTCTCCGGGACCGCCGGGTCCGTGGTCTCCGGGGCCGCCGGGACCGCCGGGTCCGTGGTCTCCGGGTCCGTGGCCGCCCGGTCCGCCCGGTCCAGGACCACCGGGTCCGGGTCCGCCGGGTCCGTGGCCGCCCGGTCCACCGGGTCCGGGTCCACCCGGGCCGGGTCCACCGGGTCCGGGTCCACCGGGACCGCCCGGCCCGTGACCCCCGCCTCCACCGGGGTCGCCCGGTCCACGGGGTGCGGGGCCGCCCTGGGCATGGAAATTCCCTGCTGGCTGCCCGCCGTGGTTGGCTGGTGGCGCTCCAGGAGCGGCGTTGGCCGGCCCGGCACCCATACCCATCGCCGCCGCTCCAAGAGCGCCGGCGATGGTGACACCTGCCATCAATTGCTTCAGTTTCATGGTCCTTCACCTGTCTACATGCGTATTCAGTGGACTTTCGGCCCCCCGACACAACGAACGCTAGATAGCGTTCCTATGAGTCAGCTATGGGAAGCCTCTGGAGATCTTTTGCCGATATGCCGGTCGTTGCCACCTATGCGAGCGACCGCTCAACGTTCCCGGTCAGTGAGCCGTGGCAATAACGGCGGCGACGTGGTGGTTCATACTGGATGCAACACCTGAGCGCTTCAGGTGGATTCTCCTGACGAGGTGGCAGCGATGACGAGGTTGGACTCCGTCGAGCGGGCGATCGCCGACATCGCGGCCGGCAAGGCTGTCGTCGTCATCGACGACGAGGACCGGGAAAACGAGGGAGACCTCATCTTCGCCGCCGAGAAGGCCACTCCCGAACTGGTGGCGTTCATGGTCCGCTACACCTCGGGATACCTGTGCGTGCCGCTGGACGGTGCGATCTGCGACCGGCTGGGTCTGCTGCCGATGTACGCGGTCAACCAGGATAAGCATGGCACCGCTTACACCGTCACCGTCGACGCGAAAAATGGTGTAGGAACCGGGATTTCGGCGTCCGATCGGGCCACCACCATGCGGCTGCTGTCCGATCCGGGCAGTATTGCCGATGATTTCACCCGACCCGGGCACGTGGTTCCGTTGCGCGCCAAGGAAGGTGGCGTGTTGCGGCGCCCCGGCCACACTGAAGCCGCCGTCGACCTGGCCCGGATGGCGGGACTATCGCCCGCGGGAGCGATCTGCGAAATCGTCAGCCAGAAGGACGAGGGCGCGATGGCGCAGACCGACGAATTACGGGTCTTCGCCGACGAACACGGTCTGGCACTGATCGCTATCGCCGACTTGATCGAGTACCGCCGCAAGCACGAGAAGCACATCGAGCGGATCGCCGAGGCCAGGATCCCGACCCGCCACGGTGAATTCCGCGCGGTCGGCTACACCAGCATTTACGAGGACGTCGAGCACGTTGCCCTGGTACGTGGTGAGATCGCCGGGCCCAACTACGACGGCGACGACGTGCTGGTGCGGGTGCACTCCGAGTGCCTGACCGGGGACGTGTTCGGATCACGCCGCTGCGACTGCGGTCCGCAGCTGGACGCTGCGATGGCCATGGTCGCGCGGGAAGGCCGCGGCATTGTGCTCTACATGCGCGGCCACGAGGGCCGCGGCATCGGTCTGATGCACAAGCTGCAGGCCTATCAGCTGCAGGACGCCGGCGATGACACCGTCGACGCCAACTTGAAGCTCGGATTGCCTGCCGACGCGCGGGATTACGGCACTGGCGCCCAAATCCTGGTCGATCTCGGCGTTCGTTCGATGCGGCTGCTGACCAACAATCCCGCCAAACGAGTCGGATTGGACGGCTACGGACTGCACATCATCGAGCGGGTGCCGCTGCCGGTACGGGTCAACGCGGAGAACATTCGATACCTGATGACCAAACGCGACCGGATGGGCCACGACCTGGTCGGGCTCGACGACTACGACGAATCCATCCATCTACATGGCGAATTCGGGGGAGCACTATGAGCGATGCTGAGGAGCGGCGCATATGAGCGGTGCCGGCGTACCCGACATCGCCCCACTGGACGCCTCTGCCATCAGCCTCGCGATCGTGGCCAGCACTTGGCACAACCAGATATGTGACGCGTTGCTGGCCGGCGCCTGCAGAATCGCCGAGGAATGGGGCGTCGAAAATCCGACGGTGCTGCGGGTTCGCGGTGCCATCGAGATTCCGGTCGTCGCACAGGCCGTGGCCCGTGACCACGACGCCGTCGTCGCGTTGGGAGTGGTGATCCGCGGGCAGACACCGCATTTCGACTATGTATGCGACGCGGTGACCCAAGGACTCACGCGGGTCTCGCTGGACGAGTCCACGCCGGTCGCGAACGGCGTGCTGACCACCAACGACGAACAGCAGGCCCTCGACCGCGCGGGTCTGCCGGAGTCGGCTGAAGACAATGGCGCCCAAGCGACGGCTGCGGCGCTGAGCACCGCACTGACCCTGCGCGATCTGCGCGGAAAGCCGTGATCGTCAAGCCGGAGCGGGACAGCTGGGATGTGCAAGTTCGTCCCCATCTCACGCCGTATTTCGCCTATGCGGCCGCGTTCGTGATCGCTGCGGCCCACGTCGTGGTGGGCCTGTTGCTCAAGATCAAGTCCAGCGGCGTGATCTTCCAAACTGCCGATCAAGTGGCGATGGCGGGGCTGGGCTTCGTGATCGCCGGGCTCGTATTGCTGTTCGCCCGGCCACGGCTACGCGTTGGGGCTGCCGGGCTGTCGGTGCGCAACCTGATCGGCGACCGATTGGTGCCATGGTCGGACGTGGTCGGTGTGTCGTTTCCCGCCGGGGCACGCTGGGCGCGGATCGACCTGCCCGACGACGAGTACATCCCGTTGATGGCAATCCAGGCCGTCGACAAGGACCGCGCGGTGGACGCCATGGACACCGTGCGGACGCTGCTCGCGCGATACCGACCCGATCTGGACTCGCGCCACCAGACGTAAAAGGCCCTAATTCGGACGCGAAAAGGTGCTTTTACGTCTGGTCGGCCCACGAGACTAGCCTTAGATACCGTGCCTAATCCCGCGACGTACCGCCCCGCGCCCGGGTCCATCCCGGTCGAGCCCGGCGTCTACCGATTCCGGGACCAGCACGGACGGGTGATCTATGTCGGCAAGGCCAAGAGCCTGCGCAGTCGGCTGACGTCCTACTTCGCCGACGTAGCGAGCCTGCACCCGCGCACCCGTCAGATGGTGACCACCGCCGCCAAGGTCGAGTGGACGGTGGTCAACACCGAGGTCGAGGCGCTGCAGCTGGAATACAACTGGATCAAGGAGTTCGACCCGCGGTTCAACGTCCGCTACCGCGATGACAAGTCGTACCCGGTGTTGGCGGTCACTCTCAACGAGGAATTCCCGCGGTTGATGGTCTATCGCGGCCCGCGCCGCAAAGGCGTGCGGTATTTCGGGCCCTACTCCCATGCCTGGGCTATCCGGGAGACCCTGGACCTGCTCACCCGCGTCTTCCCCGCGCGCACATGCTCAGCCGGAGTATTCAAGCGGCACAATCAAATTAACCGGCCGTGCCTGCTTGGCTATATCGACAAGTGCTCGGCGCCGTGCATCGGGAGAGTCAGCGCAGAGCAGCATCGCCAGATCGTGCTGGACTTCTGTGACTTCCTGTCCGGCAAAACCGACCGCTACGCCCGCAACCTGGAACAGCAGATGAATGCGGCGGCCGACCAACTCGATTTCGAACGTGCGGCGCGGCTGCGTGACGACCTCTCGGCTTTGAAGCGGGCCCTGGAGAAGCAGGCCGTGGTGCTCGGCGACGGCACCGATGCCGATGTGGTGGCATTCGCCGACGACGAGCTGGAAGCGGCCGTCCAGGTGTTCCATGTCCGGGGCGGCCGAGTCCGCGGCCAGCGTGGCTGGATCGTCGAAAAGCCCGGCGACCCTGGTGATTCCGGCGAAGCACAGTTGGTCGAGCAGTTCTTGACTCAGTTCTACGCCGATCAGGCCGAACTCGACGGCGCCGCAGACGAGTCCGCCAACCCGGTGCCGCGAGAGGTCCTGGTGCCCTGCCTGCCGCCGAACGCCGACGAGTTGACGACCTGGCTGTCGGAGCTGCGCGGTTCGCGGGTGACATTGCGGGTACCTCGCCGCGGCGACAAGCGGGCACTGGCCGAGACCGTGCACCGAAACGCCAGGGAGGCGCTGCAGCAGCACAAACTCAAGCGCGCCGGCGATTTTACCGCCAGATCTGCTGCGCTGCAGAACATTCAGGAGGCGCTGGGTCTGGCCGACGCGCCACTTCGGATTGAGTGTGTGGACATCAGCCACGTCCAGGGCACCGACGTGGTGGGCTCGCTGGTGGTGTTCGAGGACGGGTTACCGCGCAAGTCCGATTACCGCCATTTCGCCATCCGGGAAGCCGCGGGCCACGGTCGTTCCGACGACGTCGCGTCGATCGCCGAGGTGACGCGGCGCCGGTTCACCCGCCACTTGCAAGACCAGCAGGATCCCAAAGTCTTATCACCGGAAGGAAAGTCGCGTAAGTTCGCCTACCCACCCAACCTGTACGTCGTCGACGGCGGGGCTCCGCAGGTCAACGCCGCCAGCGCCGTCCTCGACGAATTGGGAATCACCGACGTCGCGGTGATCGGCCTGGCCAAGAGGTTGGAGGAGGTCTGGGTGCCGTCGGAGCCCGACCCGATCATCTTGCCGCGCAACAGCGAGGGCCTGTATCTGCTGCAGCGAGTGCGCGACGAGGCGCACCGCTTTGCCATCAACTACCACCGCAGCAAGCGGTCCAAGCGGATGACCGCGTCAGCGCTGGATGCGGTGCCCGGCTTAGGCGAGCATCGCCGCAAGGCGCTGGTGACCCATTTCGGGTCCCTGGCCCGCCTCAGGGAGGCCACGGTCGACGAGATCACATCTGTCCCGGGCATCGGGGTGGCGACGGCGACCGCGGTGCTCGACGCGCTGCGAGGCGCCGGATCGAATGCGGCGGCCGCGGACAGGGTCGCCGAACGGGCGTCGGGATGACGGGGCAGGGAATGGACGCGGCGAATCGGGACGATAACCACGGTGGCGCAACGGAATCCGGCATCGACGTGGTGTTGGTCACCGGTTTGTCCGGCGCCGGACGGGGCACCGCGGCCAAGGTGCTCGAGGACCTCGGCTGGTACGTGGCCGACAATCTGCCCCCTCAGCTGATCACCCGGATGGTCGATTTCGGGCTGGCCGCGGGATCCCGGATCACGCAGCTGGCCGTGGTGATGGACGTACGCTCCCGCGGGTTCACCGGTGACTTGGACTGGGTGCGCAACGAGCTGGCCACCCGCGACATCACCCCGCGTGTGTTATTCATGGAGGCCTCCGATGACATGCTGGTGCGCCGCTACGAGCAGAATCGCCGCAGCCACCCGCTACAGGGAGAGCAGACATTGGCCGAAGGCATCGCCGCTGAGCGCGACATGCTGGCTCCCGTTCGCGCCACGGCCGACCTGATCATCGACACCTCGACACTGTCGGTGCGCGAACTGCGGGAAAGCATCGAACGGGCCTTCGGCGGCGAGACCGTCGCGAACACCAGCGTCACCGTGGAGTCCTTCGGCTTCAAGTACGGTCTGCCGATGGACGCCGACTCGGTGATGGACGTGCGATTCCTGCCCAATCCGCACTGGATCGACGAGCTGCGTCCGCACACCGGCCAACATCCGGCGGTCCGTGACTACGTGCTGAGCCAGACGGGCGCGGCGGAGTTCCTGGAGACTTACCATCGGTTGCTGACCCTGATTGTCGACGGCTATCGCAGGGAGGGGAAGCGGTACATGACCGTCGCGATCGGCTGTACCGGCGGCAAGCACCGCAGTGTCGCCATCGCCGAGGCGTTGGCGACACTGCTGGAGCCGGACAAGCAGTTGTCGGTGCGGGTATTGCACCGGGATATGGGTCGCGAATGAGTCCACGCATCGTCGCCCTGGGCGGCGGACACGGTTTGTATGCGACGCTGTCGGCAGCCCGGCGACTGACCCCTCACGTCACCGCCGTCGTCACGGTCGCAGACGACGGTGGCTCGTCTGGCCGGCTGCGCAGCGAACTCGACGTGGTGCCTCCGGGCGATCTGCGAATGGCGTTGGCGGCGTTGGCATCCGACAGTCCGCATGGCCGACTCTGGGCGACCATTCTGCAGCACAGGTTCGGCGGCAGCGGCGCGCTGGCGGGTCATCCTATCGGCAATTTGTTGCTCGCCGGCCTCAACGAAGTGCTGGCCGACCCGGTCGCGGCGCTCGACGAACTCGGCCGCATGCTCGGTGTGCGGGGCCGGGTGCTACCGATGTGCCCGATCGCGCTGCAAATCGAGGCCGACGTCTCCGGCTTGGAAGCCGACCCGCGGATGTTCCGCGTGATCCGCGGGCAGGTGGCCATCGCCACCACGCCGGGAAAGGTTCGCCGCGTCCGGCTGCTGCCCGGCAACCCGCCGGCCGCCCGGCAGGCCGTCGATGCGATCACGTCCGCCGATTTGGTGGTACTGGGCCCCGGATCGTGGTTCACCAGCGTGATCCCGCACGTGCTGGTGCCCGGGCTGGCCGCGGCGCTGCAGGCGACCACCGCCCGCCGGGCACTGGTGCTCAACCTGGTGGCCGAGCCGGGGGAGACGGCCGGCTTCTCGGCGGAGCGTCACCTGCACGTACTTGCTCAACATGCGCCGGACTTCACCGTCCACGACGTGATCATCGACGCCGAGCGGGTATCGAGTGAGCGGGAGCGCGAGCAGCTTCGGCGTACCGCAACGCTGCTTCATGCGCAGGTTCAATTCGCAGATGTGGCCAGGTCTGGTACACCTTTACATGACCCGGGCAAATTGGCCGCGGCGCTGGATGGGGTAGGCGTGCGCGACATCGGTCCGTTGCCGCCTTCGGCGAAGGCGACAGGCGCGATGCCGGTGGAAAAGGAACGCCAACAGACCGGCGCAGATGGACCGGGTCGTAACGGACCGAGGGGTGACGACGCGTGGCGATGACGGCCGAAGTCAAAGATGAGTTGAGCCGCCTGGTGGTGAGTGCGGTGAGCGCGAGGCGCGCCGAAGTGACCTCCCTGCTGCGATTCGCAGGCGGGCTGCACATCGTGGGTGGCCGCGTGGTCGTCGAAGCCGAGCTGGATTTGGGCAGCATCGCGCGACGGCTACGCAAAGACATCTTCGATCTGTACGGCTACAACGCCATCGTGCATGTGTTGTCGGCCAGCGGAATCCGCAAGACGACGCGCTACGTGTTGCGGGTCGCCAACGACGGTGAGGCGCTGGCCCGCCAGACCGGCCTGCTCGACTTGCGCGGGCGCCCGGTGCGGGGGTTGCCCGCTCAGGTGGTCGGCGGCAGCATCGCCGACGCCGAAGCGGCTTGGCGCGGAGCCTTCTTAGCGCACGGATCGTTGACCGAGCCGGGTCGCTCGTCGGCGCTGGAGGTCAGCTGTCCCGGTCCGGAGGCGGCTCTGGCCCTGGTAGGGGCGGCGCGCCGGCTCGGGATCAGCGCCAAAGCGCGGGAGGTCCGGGGCGCCGACCGGGTGGTGGTGCGTGACGGTGAGGCGATTGGGGCGTTGCTGACCCGGATGGGCGCCCAGGACACCCGGTTGGTCTGGGAGGAGCGGCGGATGCGCCGCGAAGTCCGGGCAACGGCTAACCGGCTGGCGAATTTCGACGATGCCAATCTGCGGCGCTCGGCTCGGGCCGCGGTCGCAGCGGCCGCCCGCGTCGAGCGTGCGCTGGAGATCCTTGGTGAGGGTGTACCCGATCATCTCGCCGCGGCCGGCAAGTTGCGCATCGAGCACCGGCAGGCCTCCCTGGAGGAGCTGGGCCGGCTGGCCGATCCACCCATGACGAAAGACGCTGTGGCCGGGCGTATTCGGCGATTGCTTTCGATGGCCGACCGCAAGGCGAAGGTCGAAGGCATCCCGGACACCGAATCGGCGGTGACCCCGGATCTGTTGGAAGACGCCTGACACTGAATCACGGCGTCCATGTGGTGGCCGCAACAGACGGTGCCGCCTGAAAGAACACGAGAGCAAACCGCCTTAAACACTCGAGAATGCACCGGCCAGGGCGATTCCTAGCCAGTCGTGAGCCGTTCGACAAGCGAGTCATGTTTGATGGGGGCGTCCGGAACTCTAGCGGCGGCCTCTTCCTGAGAACTACGTTAGAAAATGCTAATAACCGGAAGTAAGAAAATTGCCACCGGTTGGGGGCGGTGGCCATGGGAGGACGAATCATGGCGAACATCATCGCTATTGGTCGGATCGGCATTCTGGGAGTGGGCCTGGGCATCAGGGCCGCGTTGGCCACCAACCTCGGCACCCTCTTTGAAGCGACGGCCGGCTCCAGCGATGTCGCCTCCGGCAGTTACGATTTCGCCGCCATACTGACTGGGGGCACCAGCGATTTGAGCGCGACCGGAGCTAATTTTTTATTCGAAACTTTGCCGAGCTTGTTCTGACCTGCGCGCCGGTGGCGCGTGCCGCTGCCGGGTAACTTGGCCTCCTCGACTCGCGCGGGTGGCTGGTGCGGGGAACATCGTTGTCCTGCAAGCGGAGTCGCCCGCTACGACCGGCGACGGGACCGGCCCCCGGGCTGGTCGACGTCGCGTCCTGTTGGGGCGCAACACGTAGGACTCAAGCAGGTCATGCGGGCGCAATAGTTGAGGCGTAGTAAACACTATGCCGCAAGACACAAAGCAACGGCCGACTGTCGCGACTGACCTTGTCGGCAAGCTGACGAAACCACAACCTCGTTCTCGCCAACAGCGCGAGATCATGCACCGCGAAATCATCGTCTGCGGTGATGACCCGCTGGCGAAGACGATCGCTGAGGAGCTCAGGGGCGCCGGCGCGCGGATAATCCAGATCACCACTGCCGCCGATCTCCTCGGCGCCGGGGTACATCGCGCGCGCGCCGTCGTCTGCGCGGGGCCCGATGATGAGGTAAATCTCGAAATCGCTTTGTTAGCAAGGGAATACTCTGCGAACGTCCGCGTGGTGGCACGCCTGTCCAACGACGTGCTGCGTGAAGCGGTGTCCGCCGTCAGCGGCCCCGGCGCCATCCTGGACGTCGCCGACCTCGCCGCACCGTCCATCGTCGAGGCAGTTCTGTCGCGTAACGCGCACCAGTTCGAGACGGCCGGTATCGGCTTCGTTGTCTGGGGAGCCGAGGCGCCACGCGACGGGACTCTGCGCCAGATTTACAACGACCTGGCACCCGTGGCGGTGGTCCACGGCAAGAACTCACCTACCCCCGGCGAGGTGGTGCCGTGTCCGGGACGGGATCTGCCGGTCTACGCCGGCGACTGGACCTCGATGATCGGCGTGAAAGACGAACTAGAAGCCCGCGGGATCACCGTGCCTCCGCCGACCGCGACGCGCTCTCGCCAATCCCGGGTGCGACGCGCAATCGATGCCGTGCGGGCGCTGCGCAACGACGTCAATCCGTTGCTTGTTCCCTCCTTGGCATTCGCGCTTTTCGTCACGCTCGGCTCGACGGCCGTGCTGCGCTTCACCTACGAGAGACCGCGGATGTCGTGGCTCGACGCCCTGTACTTTGCCTCGGAGACAATTTCGACCGTGGGCTATGGCGATTTCAGCTTCGGCCAACAATCCCCTTTCCTGCGATTGTTCGCTGTCGCGTTGATGTTCGGCGGCGCGATCGTTACCGCGATCCTTGTTGCGTTCATTGCGGACATGCTGTTGTCGCGCCGCTTCGTCCATACCGCCGGCGTCCGCCGGGCACGGCATATGCGCGACCACGTCGTCGTTGTCGGGCTGGGTTCAACCGGCATCCGCGTCGTGAGTGATCTGACCGCTGCCGGATACGACGTCGTCGTCATCGAGCGGGACGAGAACAACCGCTTCCTGTCGATCGCGGCAAAACTCGACGTGCCGGTGATTTTCGGTGACTCAACGATGCGCCAGACGCTGGAATCCGCGCGCGTCGATCGCGCCCGCGGAGTGGCCGTGTTGACGCAGGCCGACATGCAGAACATCGGGACCGGGATCGTGCTGCTGGAAGTGTTGGGATCGGATACGAAGGTGCCGATCGTCATGCGCGTCCAAGGCCGCGCGCTGGCCGCTGCGGTAAACCGGCAATTCGGCTTCGAAAACGTGCGGTCGATCGTCGATCTGGCGGCCCCCTGGTTCATCGGCGCCGCGATGGGCCTGCAGGTGTTGGGGACGTTTTGGGTCGGGCAGCGCTCCTTCATGGTCGGCGGAATGCTGGTGACGGCGGGCAGCGAGCTAGATGGACTGCGATTGGTGGATATGTCGACCCATACGCGCGTCATCGCGATCACTCGACAGGACGGGCCGGTCAGCCTGCGCCCCCGCCGCGACGCCCGACTGAAAGCCGGCGACACCGTCTACCTCATCGGCCCTTACCGCGAGCTGATCGCGACGCTGCGCAAGGGCCAGCCTCCGCCGCTGACCGCCATGAACAGTGGCGCGGCGACACTGGCGGCGGCGCGTGCGCTGCACGGGCCGCCGGCGCGCCGCCCGCTATGGGCGCCAGAAGACGCCGAGGTTTGACGTACTGAGTCACACGTCGTAGTAGAGCGCGAACTCGTAGGGAGTCACCCGGAGGTTGAACGGCGCAATCTCGTAGTCGCGCTTGTAGTTGATCCACGCCTCGATCAGATCGGGCGTGAACACGCCTCCCTCGGTGAGGTATTCGCTGTCCTCTTCCAGACGGTCGATCACCGCGGACAGCGAGGTCGGAGCTTGAACGATTTCCGCTGCCTCGTCTGGCGGCAGCTCGTAGAGGTCCTTGTCGACGGGTGGAGGCGGCTCGATCTGGTTCTTGATGCCGTCCAGCCCGGCCATCAGCATGGCCGAGAACGCCAGGTACGGGTTGCCCGACGAGTCCGGGCAGCGGAACTCCAATCGCTTGGCCTTCGGGTTGTTGCCGGTGATCGGGATGCGCACGCACGCCGAGCGGTTGCGCTGGCTGTAGACCAGGTTGATCGGCGCCTCGAAACCGGGGACTAGCCGCTTGTAGGAGTTCACCGTGGGGTTGGTGAAGGCCAGCAACGACGGCGCGTGGTACAGCAAACCGCCGATGTAGTGGCGGGCGGTGTCCGACAGTCCGGCGTACCCCGCTTCGTCGTACATCAGCGGGACGCCGTCTTTCCACAGCGACTGGTGGCAGTGCATGCCCGAGCCGTTGTCACCGAAGAGCGGCTTCGGCATGAACGTCACTGTCTTGCCGGCCTGCCATGCGGTTTGCTTGACGATGTATTTGTACATTTGATGGTCGTCGGCCGCGTGCAGCAAAGTGTTGAATTTGTAGTTGATTTCGGCCTGGCCGCCACTGCCGACTTCGTGGTGACCCTTCTCCAGAACGAATCCCGCATTGGTCAGGTTGGTCAGCATCGCGTCCCGCAGGTCCACGTAGTGGTCGGTGGGCGCCACCGGGAAGTAGCCACCCTTGGGTCGGACCTTGTAGCCGAGGTTGGGGCTGCCGTCGGGCTGGGTCTCTTCTCCGGTGTTCCACCACCCGGATGTCGCGTCCACCTTGTAGAACGAGCCGTTGATGCTCGAGTCGAACTTCACCGAGTCGAAGATGTAGAACTCGGCTTCTGGGCCGAAGTACGCGGCGTCCGCAATGCCGGTGCTGATCAGGTAGTTCTCGGCCTTGCGGGCGACGTTGCGCGGGTCGCGTGAGTACAGCTCGAGGGTGAACGGGTCGTGCACGGAAAAGTTCACGTTCAGCGTTTTGGCGGCACGGAATGGGTCAAGGGTCGCGGTTTCCGGATCGGGCAGCAGCAGCATGTCGGACTCGTGGATCGATTGGAACCCGCGAATCGAGGAACCGTCGAAGGCCAAACCTTCTTCAAAAACCTTCTCGTCGAAGACGTAAATCGGAATTGTGAAGTGCTGCATGGTGCCTGGCAGGTCACAGAAACGGACGTCGACGTACTCAATGTTCGCGTCCTTGACGAGTTTGAAGATATCGTCGGAGCTGTTTTCGGACACAAAGTCCTCCTTATGCGGGTCATCCGCGGGCTGACGGAGAACCCCAGCCGGCCATGATTTTGTTCTTCGAGTATTCAATATGCGGAGCAAAGTCGCTCGTTGAGCAGCGCGCGGACAAAAGCTTGGTGTTTCGGCCAGTTTGCAAGATCGATACGGTGGCCTCGCAATGCCGTTACATTGGCATCGCCGATTGGTTTCACACGCGCAGCGAGGCGGTCATGGGATTCATCACACCGGAGCTTCCAGACGTCGATCCCGACACCTGGGCGACGCTGCCGGCGGCTTCCAGACTACAAGTGGTCACCCGGCATTGGGTTGAGCATGGCTTCGGTACCCCGTCCGCGATCTATCTGCTGTACGTGATCAAGATGGCCGTGTATGCGGCGGGCGCTGCCGCGGTCATCTCACTGACACCGGGGCTGGGCGGGCTCGGTCACATCGGGGCGTGGTGGACGCAGCCGATCGTGTATCAGAAGTTCGTCATTTTCACCCTGCTGTTCGAGGTCTTGGGATTGGGCTGTGGATCCGGCCCGCTCACCGCGAGATTCTGGCCGCCGATCGGCGGTTTTCTTTATTGGTTGCGGCCCAAAACGATTCGTCTGCCACCGTGGCCGAACGAGGTTCCGTTCACCAGAGGCGATACCCGCACCATCGTCGATGTCGGCCTCTACGCCCTCGTGCTGGCTTCGGGCATTTGGGCGCTGCTGTCACCCGGCCAAGGCGGGTCGGTCACCGGCACTGGCGACGTCGGTCTGATCGATCCCATTGTGGTGGTGCCGGCGATCGTGTCTCTGGCACTGTTGGGTCTGCGCGACAAGACCATCTTCCTGGCCGCCCGCGGCGAGCACTACTGGCTGAAACTGTTGGTGTTCTTGTTCCCGTTCACCGACCAGATCGCCGCCTTCAAGATCATCATGCTCGGGTTGTGGTGGGGAGCGGCAACATCAAAGCTCAACCACCATTTTCCCTACGTAGTCGCGGTGATGATCAGCAACAACGCGCTGCTGCGAGGCAGGGCTTTCAACTGGTTGAAGCGCATGCTCTACCGCGACCCCGTCAACGACTTGCGCCCCACCTGGATACCAAAGTTCATGGCCCACGTCGGCGGGACCACGGCCGAATTCATTGTTCCTGCGGTGCTGGTGTTCTTCGCCGACAGTCATCCGTGGCGGTGGTGGCTGATCGGGTTCATGGTGATCTTCCACCTCAACATTATTTCCAACCTCCCGATGGGCGTTCCGTTGGAGTGGAACGTGTTCTTCATCTTCTCGCTGTTCTACCTGTTCGGGCACTATGGCAGCATCACCATCTACGATCTCAATTCGCCGCTGTTGCTTGCCTTCCTGATGGCAGCGCTCGTCGTGGTCCCGATAGTGGGAAACGTTTTTCCGCAACAGATTTCATTCTTGCCCGCGTTGCGCTATTACGCGGGCAACTGGGCGTCCAGTGTTTGGTGCTTCCGCGCGGGTGCTGAGGAAAAGCTGGATGCCGGCGTCATCAAAAGCTCGGCGCTGACCGCCAACCAACTGGCCAAGCTCTACGACCCGGCGACCGCCGAAATCATGAGCGACAAGGCTCGGGCGTTCCGGTCCATGCACGTCCATGGCCGGGCGCTCAACGGGCTAGTACCCCGTGCGCTCGGGGAAGAAGCGAACGAGGCGGACTACACGTTTCGTGAGGGCGAACTCATCGCCGGGCCGCTCATCGGCTGGAATTTCGGCGAAGGCCACCTGCACAACGAGCAGTTACTGGAGGCAGTGCAGCGGCGCTGCAACTTCGACGAGGGTGATCTTCGGGTGATCATCCTCGAAGGCCAGCCGATCCAGACGCAGCGGCAGTGGTATCGCATTGTCGACGCCAAGACCGGCCTGATCGAGGAGGGCTACGTTACCGTTGCGGACATGCTGGCCCGTCAGCCCTGGCCGGAGCCCGATGACGAGTTCCCGGTCCATCTCACAACGCACGGCGCCGGCGCTCCCCATGGCTAACGCAGTCGTCGTCGGTGCCGGGCCCAACGGTTTGGCCGCGGCAATACACCTGGCGCGCAACGGTTTAGACGTTCAACTGCTGGAAGCCGCGGAATCTATCGGGGGAGGAGCGCGTTCGGGGGAGCTGACGGTACCCGGTGTCATTCACGATTACTGCTCGGCCGCTCATCCGCTGGGGGTGGGGTCACGGTTCTGGCAGGAGATCGACCTGGGCCGCTATGGGGTGAGCTGGAAATGGCCGGAGATCGACTGCGCGCACCCATTGGACGACGGCACCGCCGGGGTGCTGTATCAATCGATTGAAAAGACGACGGCGGGCCTTGGCTCCGACGGACGCCGGTGGCGTTTGGCGGTTGGCGATCTCGTCGCCGGTTTCGATGAGCTGGGTCGGGATGTGATGCGCCCGGCACTGCACGTTCCGCGCCATCCGATGCGTCTCGCGGCCTTTGGGCCGCGCGCCGTATTGCCGGCCAGCGTGGCGGTGCGGTGGTTTCGCACCGAGCAGGCGCGCGCCCTATTCGGCGGTGCGGCCGCGCACATGTTCACCCGGCTGGATCGGCCATTGACCGCGGCGATGGGACTGATGTTTCTGGCCAGCGGGCATCGCTTTGGCTGGCCGGTCGCCGAGGGCGGATCGGGGTCGATCACCGCCGCCCTGGCCGCCGCGCTGCGCGATCACGGCGGTGCCATCACGACCGGTGTCACCGTCACCAGCCGCCGCGACATCCCCGACGCCGACGTCGTGTTGCTCGACCTGACCCCGGCCGCGGCCGTGCAGATCTACGGCGATTCCATGCCCGGTCGGATCAAGCGGTCCTATCGGCGCTACCGCGAGGGCTCATCGGCTTTCAAGGTCGATTTCGCGATCGAGGGCCATATTCCGTGGACCAACCCCGAGTGCGCCCGTGCCGGCATGGTCCACCTCGGCGGGACGTTCGCCGAGATCGCTTTCGCCGAACGCGAGCGGGCACAAGGGCGGATGCCGGAGCGGCCCTTCATGCTCGTCGGGCAGCAATACCTGGCCGACCCATCGCGTTCGTCCGGCAACATCAACCCGATCTGGACCTACGCCCATGTGCCGTTCGGCTACCCGGGCGACGCCACCGCCGCCATCACCGACCAGATCGAGCGGTTTGCGCCCGGCTTCCGCGAGCGCATCGTCGCCACCGTCAGCAAGAGCACTGCCGAGTTGCAGGCCTACAACCCCAATTACATCGGCGGCGACATCATCGGCGGCGCCAACGACCGGCTGCAGGTCGTCTTCCGGCCCCGGATGGCGATCGATCCCTACTTCACCGGCGTGCCCGGCGTCTACCTATGCTCGCAATCCACGCCGCCCGGCGCCGGTATCCACGGGCTGTGCGGCTATCACGCGGCCCAGTCGGCGTTGCACCGGCTGCGCAGCTGAGTCAGCAAGCCAATCGGCGTGACCTAAACCACCGGATTCGCGGCGCATTCCCGCAGCTACTAGGCTGGCGGCGAGCAATTTGTCAGCGACTAAGGAGAGACAAGTGACGGTCCGGGTAGGCATCAACGGCTTCGGTCGAATCGGACGTAACTTCTACCGGGCCCTGCTGGAGCAGCAGGCCGCGGGCGCCGACACCGAGATCGAGTTGGTCGCGGCAAACGACCTGACCGACAACGCGACACTGGCGCATCTGCTGAAGTTCGACTCGATACTGGGCCGGCTGCCCTACGACGTCAGCCTGGAAGGCGATGACACCATCGTCGTCGGCGACCACAAGATCAAGGCGTTGGAGATCAAGGAAGGCCCCGCCGCGCTGCCCTGGGGTGACCTCGGTGTCGATGTCGTCGTCGAGTCGACCGGCATCTTCACGAACGCGGCCAAGGCCAAGGGCCACCTGGACGCCGGGGCCAAGAAGGTGATCATCTCGGCGCCGGCCACCGACGAGGACATCACGATCGTGCTGGGCGTCAACGACGACAAGTACGACGGCAGCCAGAACATCATCTCCAACGCGTCGTGCACCACGAATTGCCTTGGGCCGGTTGCCAAAGTGCTGCACGACGAGTTCGGCATCGTCAAAGGCCTGATGACCACCATCCACGCTTACACCCAGGACCAGAACCTGCAGGACGGCCCGCACAAGGACCTGCGCCGTGCCCGGGCGGCCGCCTTGAACATCGTGCCGACCTCGACCGGTGCGGCCAAGGCCATCGGATTGGTGCTGCCGGAATTGAAGGGCAAGCTCGACGGCTACGCGTTGCGGGTGCCGATCCCGACCGGTTCTGTCACTGACCTGACCGCCGAGCTGACCAAGTCGGCCACCGTCGCCGAAATCAACGCCGCGATGAAGGCCGCCGCAGACGGCCCGATGAAGGGCATCCTCAAGTACTACGACGCGCCGATCGTCTCCAGCGACATCGTCACCGACCCGCACAGCTCGATCTTCGACTCCGGGCTGACCAAGGTGATCGACAACCAGGCCAAGGTGGTGTCCTGGTACGACAACGAATGGGGCTACTCCAACCGCCTCGTCGACCTCGTCGCGCTGGTCGGCAAGTCGCTGTAGCCGTGAGCATCCCTAGCCTCAAAGACCTTCTTGCGCAGGGTGTTTCAGGTCGTGGTGTGCTGGTTCGCTCCGACCTGAACGTGCCGCTCGACAACGGGGTGATCACCGATCCGGGCCGTATCATCGCCTCGGCGCCGACGCTGAAGGCGCTGGTCGACGGTGGCGCCAAGGTGGTGGTGACCGCGCATTTGGGACGACCCAAGGGCGAACCCGACCTGAAGCTGTCGTTGGCCCCGGTGGCTGCGGCACTTGGTGAGGCGCTGGGACAGGATGTGCAGTTGGCCGACGACGTCGTGGGCCGTGACGCGCGGGCCCGCGCTGCGCGTCTGACCGACGGGGATGTGCTGCTGCTGGAGAACATCCGCTTCGATCCCCGGGAAACCAGCAAGGACGACGGGGAGCGGCTGGCGCTGGCGAAAGAGCTCGCCGAACTGGTCGGGCCAACAGGCGCTTTCGTGTCCGACGGGTTCGGGGTGGTGCACCGCAAGCAAGCCTCGGTCTACGACATCGCCACCCTGCTGCCGCACTACGCCGGCAAGCTGGTCGCCGAGGAGGTCAGCGTGCTCGAGCGGCTGACCAGCTCGACGCGGCGGCCCTACGCCGTGGTGCTCGGGGGTTCGAAGGTGTCGGACAAGCTCGGTGTCATCGAGCAGCTGGCCACCAAGGCCGACAGCATCGTCATCGGCGGTGGCATGTGCTTCACATTCCTTGCCGCAGCAGGTCTTTCGGTGGGCACCTCGCTGCTGCAGACCGAGATGATCGACACCTGCCGCCGATTGCTCGACACCTACGCCGACGTGCTGCGCCTGCCGGTGGACATCGTGGTGGCCGAGGAGTTCGCCGCCGATTCGCCACCACAGCTCGTCGCCGCCGATGCGATCCCGGACGGCAAGATGGGGTTGGACATCGGGCCGGGATCGGTCATCAGGTTCAACGCGCTGCTCACCAACGCCGAGACCATCTTCTGGAACGGCCCGATGGGTGTTTTCGAGTTCCCGGCATTCGCCGCCGGCACCAAGGGCGTCGCCGAAGTGATCACCAGGGCGACCGCCAAGGGCGCGTTCACCGTGGTCGGCGGCGGCGACTCCGCTGCGGCGGTGCGCGCGCTGGGCCTGCCCGAGGACAGCTTCTCGCACATCTCCACCGGCGGCGGGGCGTCACTGGAATACCTTGAGGGCAAAGAGCTGCCCGGGTTAAAAATACTGGGCAGTGCTACCTGAGCTAAGGACGCCGATGAGTCGCAAGCCGCTGATAGCCGGCAACTGGAAGATGAACCTCAACCACTTCGAGGCGATCGCGCTGGTGCAGAAGATCGCGTTCTCGCTACCGGACAAGTACTTCGACCGCGTCGACGTCGCGGTGATTCCGCCGTTCACCGATCTGCGCAGCGTGCAGACCCTGGTCGACGGCGACAAGCTGCGGCTCACCTACGGCGCCCAAGACGTGTCGCAGCACGACTCCGGCGCGTACACGGGCGAGATCAGTGGGGCTCTCCTGGCCAAGCTGGGTTGCCGCTTCGCCGTGGTCGGCCACTCCGAGCGGCGTAGCTACCACAACGAGGACGACGCGCTGGTGGCCGCGAAGGCCGCTGCGGCGCTCAAGCACGAGCTGACGCCTATCGTGTGCATCGGCGAACACCTGGAAGTCCGCGAGGCCGGTGAGCACG
>NZ_DATMLH010000196.1:0-25242 GCF_035570115.1 Mycobacterium sp. | reverse complement strand
CGGCCTGGCCGACGAGGTTGCCGGTGCCGAGTTCGGCCGCTGTGAAGAGTGGCCACAACAGGTGATCAGCGCCATCACGGCGGCGATCACTGCCAATACGCGGGGGAATCCCATCAGGCCATGCTTTCACGAGATGCGCAGCCTGCGGCTAGGAGGCCACGACCTCGCCTTCTGCTAGGTTGGGCAGCTATGAATCGCTTTGTTGCACCCGCCGCCGCCAGCGTCGTGGTCGGCCTGTTGCTGGGTGCAGCCGCGATTTTCGGGATCACGTTGATGGTGCAGCAGGACACCAAGCCGCCGCTGCCCGGGGGCGACCCGCAGTCGTCGGTGCTCAACCGGGTCGAGTACGGCAACCGCAGCTAGCCCGGGATGTGGGCCGGTGCGGCGGCCGGGGCAAGAGCGGGGCAATCCGGATCTGAAGTGAGCGTGGCCGCTCCGTTCGCCTCCGCACAGCCGGCGTCTGCTGTGGTGCCGCTGTCCCGACGCCGGTTGTGGATGGTCACGGCGGTCGCGCTGGCGTTGAGCATCGCTGCGTCGCCCGGCCAGATCTCCCCCGACACCAAGCTCGACCTCACCGCCAACCCGCTGCGCTTCCTGGCCCGGGCAACCAACTTGTGGAACAGCGAACTGCCGTTCGGGCAGGCGCAAAACCAGGCCTACGGCTACCTGTTTCCGCACGGGGCGTTCTTCCTGGCCGGTCATCTGCTGGGACTGCCGGGCTGGGTGACCCAGCGGCTGTGGTGGGCGCTGCTGCTGACCGTCGGCTTCTGGGGGCTATTGCGGGTCGCCGAGGCGCTGGGTATCGGCAGCCCGACATCGCGGGTGATCGCTGCGGCGGCGTTCGCGCTTTCACCTCGGGTATTGACCACCTTGGGGTCGATCTCGTCGGAGACCCTGCCGATCATGCTGGCGCCCTGGGTGCTGCTGCCCACCATTCTGGCGCTGCGCGGCGACGCCGACCGGTCGGTGCGCCGCCTCGCCGGGCAGGCCGGAGTGGCGGTGGCGCTGATGGGAGCGGTCAACGCGATCGCGACGCTGGCCGGCTGCCTGCCCGCAGTGATCTGGTGGGCCTGCCACCGGCCCAACCGCCGATGGTGGCGCTACACCGCGTGGTGGTTGCTGGCCCTGGCATTGGCGATGACGTGGTGGGTGGTGGCGCTGATCTTGATGGCCCGGATCAGCCCGCCATTTCTGGACTTCATCGAATCCTCCGGTGTGACCACGCAATGGTCGTCGCTGGTCGAAGTGCTACGCGGCACCGACAGCTGGACCCCATTTGTCGCGCCCGACGCGACCGCGGGCGCATCTCTGGTCACCGGATCGGTCGCCATCCTCGCCACCTCTCTGGTGGCAGCGGCCGGCTTGGCCGGTCTGGCTGGGATGCCTGCGCGCGGCGCCGCGGCGCGCGGACGGCTGGTGACCATGCTGCTGGTCGGGGTGGTGTTGCTGGCCGCCGGATACAGTGGCGGGCTCGGCTCGCCGTTGGCGCATCACGTGCAGGCTTTCCTGGACGCCCGCGGAGCGCCGCTGCGCAACGTGCACAAGCTCGAGTCGATGATCCGGATTCCGATCGTCCTGGGCCTGGCGCAGGTGTTGGGCCGGATCCCGCTACCGGGGAGCGTGCCGAAAGCCGTGTGGATTCACGCCTTTGCTCACCCGGAGCGCGACAAGCGGGTCGCGGCCGCGATCGTGATGCTGACCGCCCTGATGGCCGGCACTTCGCTGGCATGGACCGGTCGGATCACCCCGCCAGGAGCGTTCAGCGCGATACCCCGGTATTGGCACGACGCCGCCGATTGGCTATCCGAACACAACACCGGTGCGCCGGCTCCGGGAAGGGTGCTGGTGGTTCCCGGTGCGCCGTTCGCTACCCAGCTGTGGGGCACCACCCACGACGAACCGCTGCAGGTTCTCGGCGACAGTCCGTGGGGAGTGCGCGACTCCATCCCGTTGACCCCACCGCAAACCATCCGGGCACTCGACTCCGTGCAGCGTCTCTTCGCGGCCGGCAGACCTTCCGCGGGTCTGGCCGATACGCTTGCCCACCAAGGCATTTCGTATGTGGTCTTGCGCAACGACCTGGACCCCGACACGTCGCGCTCGGCACGTCCGATTCTGGTGCACCGAGCCATCACGGGATCTCCGCGACTGCAGAAAGTCGCCGAGTTCGGCGCGCCGGTCGGGCCCGGCCCGGTGTCGGGCTTCGTCACCGACAGCGGATTGCGACCCCGCTATCCCGCCGTGGAGATCTACCGCGTGGCCACAGACCTCGCCGCCACCGGTAACCCTGCGGCGCCCTACCTGGTCGACACCGACCAACTGGCCCGCGTGGACGGCGGGCCGGAGGTGCTGTTGCGCCTTGCCGAACGCCGACGGCTGTCAGCCCAGCCTCCGCTGGGTCCGGTCCTGATGACCGCGGACGCCGCGCGGGCAAGCCTGCCGATACCCGCTGGGGCCGGGGTGACCGTCAGCGATACGCCGGTGGCGCGGGAAACCGACTACGGCCGCGTCGACGACCACTCGTCGGCAATCCGGGCTGTCGGCGACGCCCGGTACACCTTCAACCGGGTGCCCGACTACCCGACCCCGGGCGCTGAGACCGTCTACGGCGCGTGGACCGGCGGCCGGCTCACGGTATCCAGCTCGTCATCGGATGCCACCGCGCTGCCCGACGTCGCCCCGGCGACCTCGCCCGTCGCCGCGATTGACGGCGACTCGGCCACCGCATGGGTATCCAACGGGCTGCAGTCCGCCGTCGGCCAATGGCTGCAGGTGGACTTCGACCATCCGGTGACCAACAGTGTCATCACGATCACCCCCAGCGCGACCGCCGTCGGCGCCCAGGTCCGCAGGATCGAGGTGTCCACCGTCAACGGCACCACGACACTGCGGTTCGACGAGGCCGGCAAACCGATCACCGCGGCGCTGCCGGTCGGTGAAACCCCGTGGGTGCGGATCACCGCGATCGCCACCGACAACGGTTCGGCCGGAGTGCAATTCGCGATCACCGACTTGTCGATCACCCAGTACGACGCGTCGGGGTTCGCCCACCCGGTCGACCTGCGGCACACCGTGCTGGTTCCGGGCCCCCCGCCGAACGCGACCGTCGCGCGGTGGGACCTGGGTTCCGAGCTGCTCGGCCGGCCGGGCTGCGCTGAGGGGCCAGGGGTTTCGGGGACCATGCAGTGTGCGGCCTCGATGGCGCTGGCACCCGAAACACCGGTGACGTTCAGCCGCACGCTGAACGTGCCCCAACCGATGCAGGTGGTTCCCACGGTCTGGGTGCGCGCGCGGCCCGGGCCCCAGCTGGCCGATCTGGTCGCCGAACCGGACACCACCCGCGCCCGTGGCGACTCCGATCTGGTCGACGTTCTCGGCTCCGCGTATGCCGCCACCGACGGTGATCCGGCCACCGCGTGGACGGCACCGCAGCGGGTGGTGCAGCACAAGACACCCCCGACGCTCACCCTCACCCTGCCCCGGCCGACCGAGGTGACTGGACTTCGGCTGCTCCCCAGCCGGTCGTCGGTGCCCGCACACCCGACCATGGTCGCCGTCGACCTCGGGGACGGTCCGCAGGTCCGTGAATTGAGATCCTCCGACGAGGGACGAGCCGGGCCCGCCGTGCCGCAAACGCTGCCCCTGAAATCCCGCGTCACCGACACCGTCACGATCAGCCTGCTCGACTGGACAGACATCATCGACCGCACCGCGCTGGGCTTCGACCAGCTAAAGCCCCCAGGGTTGGCCGAGATCGCGGCACTCGGCGCCGACGGCAGACCGATCGCCGCCGCCGACGCCGCCCGCAACCGCGCGCGCGAGGTCACCGTCGACTGCGCGCACGGGCCGGTCATCGCGATCGCCGGCCGATTTGTGCACACCACAATCCAGACCACCGTGGGCGCGCTGCTGGACGGCGCGCCGGTGGCCGCCCAAGCGTGCGACCATCAGCCGATCCTGTTGCCGACCGGTCAGCAGGAGCTATTGATCAGCCCCGGAACGCAATTCGTCGTCGACGGTGCGCAATTGTCTGGGCCGCTCGCGGCCGGGTCGACCGCCGCAACCGTGACGCCCGCCTCCACCGGGACATGGGGTCCGGCCCGCCGCGAGGTGCGCATACCGGATTCGGCGACGTCGCGGGTAGTGGTGGTGCCGGAAAGCATCAACCCCGGTTGGGTCGCACACACCAGCGCCGGAACTCGGCTCACACCGGTCGCCGTCAACGGCTGGCAGCAGGGCTGGGTGGTGCCGCCGGGCACGTCGGGCACCGTCACGCTGACCTTTGCGCCCAACTCGCTCTATCGCGTCGGCCTGGCCGGCGGGCTGGCGCTGCTGCCGCTGTTGGCGCTGATGGCCTGGTGGCCGCAGCGACGCCGGCCCCGCGACGACCCCCCTGCCCGCCCGTGGGCGCCCGGACCGTGGGCGGGCGTCGCTGTACTGACGGCGGGGGCGGTGATCGCGGGAGTGGTGGGCGCCGTGGTTGTCGGCGCGGCGCTCGGCCTGCAGTGGGCGCTGCGCGACCGTCCCCGACGGCGTGACGTCGTCGCGGTGGGGTTGAGCGCCGGTGGACTGATTCTGGCCGGCGCGGCACTGTCCCGGCATCCATGGCGTTCGGTCGACGGTTACGCGGGGCATTCCGCCGGCGTGCAACTGCTGGCGCTGATTTCGCTCGCCGCACTCGCGGCCTCGGTGGCGTCGTGGCGCAAATCCGTCCGGTAAGCAAGTCGAGCAGCCGGTGACTTGCGCCTGATCGTGGAGGCTGTTACGGCATAGTCATGACGTTGCCGGTAGCCGATGTTGATCGGTGGAGTGCCGAGGCGGTGCGAGAGGTGTTCCACGCGGCCGGTGTACGCGGACGGGCCACATTGGCGGCCTCGGTTCAGCTCAGCTCGCTGGCGGTGTTCGACTCCTGGGACGGTGCCACCGCCGAGGCCAGGAAGCACACGAATGCCTCGATCCGCCAGGACCTCGACGCTCATGGCAACGAGTCGCTGGCGGTGGCCTGCGCAGCCGACAACGCGGCCGACGATATCGAGCGTGTGCAGTCCGAGTTGCGCACGCTGCGTCACGATGCCGCCGAGTTGCACATGACGATCGATCCGCTGACCAACACCGTGGTCCCGAGTTCGACGTTCAACGGTCCGCCGATGGAAGCCCGCATCGCCGAGGTGCAGCTACAACCACGGCTCGACGCGATCCTGGCCAAGGCCACCACAGTCGACGCGGAGCTGGCGATGGCGATCAATATGGCCGATGGAGACGTGCCGATCCCGCCGGGACCGCACGATGATCGGCCACAAATCCAGGATGCGTTGTCCGAGCCGCTGCCCGACGACCCGAAGAAGTTCAACGAGTTGTGGAATCAGCTCACCCCGGAAGAAAAGGACTGGCTTTACCGCCGAGACCACACCATCGGTAACCACGCCGGAATGCCCTGGGACCCAACAGATCATCTGGGGAAAGACCATTACAACCGGTTGCACCTGCAGGAGCTCGAGCAGCGGACGGAAGCTGACGTCGACCGAATGCAGCACAGCGTTGACGAGATGATGGCCGACCACAATGTCGACGACAGCGTGCTGTGTGCATTGCAATCACGACTGGCGGCGGCCCGACGCAGCCTGGCGTTATACCAGGCCGTGCGCGCCGATTTGGACCGCACGGATGGGGTGCATCGCTATTTGGGTTTCCTGGATGACACCGGGCACGGCGCCGTGGCTATCGGGAACCCGGACTATGCCAAACGCAATGGGATATTCGTGCCCGGCACCGGCGAGGACCTGCCCCGCCTGCGGTTCAGCGACGCGAAAGCGATGGCGATGTACAACGCCGCGCGTGCGGCGGACAAGGCTCTAGGCCCGGAGGATGTGTCGATTACGACGTGGATGGGTTATGACCGTCCCATGGACTTGAGCCACGCGACCCTCCCTGTTCCCGCTCGCGGGGGCGCCGGCGGATTGGACGCGTTCGTCGGCGGGCTGCGCGCCTCGCACACCGGGCCGGCGTCGATCGACACCGTCATCGGCCACAGCTACGGCTCGACCCTGATAGGCGCGGCCGCTTCGGGCGGACATCACCTCGACGCCGACAACGTCATCGCGGTCGGCAGCCCCGGCATGCTGGTGGAACGTGCCGGCGGGCTCACACTGGAGCCGGGCGCCCAGGTGTACGCGATGAGGGCAGCCAACGACATCATCGGCATCAGCGGCGTGGTCACCGAGTGGACACTGGGATCCGATCCGACCGCGCCGAAATTCGGTGCCCGGCGTTTGGCGGCCGATCCGGGACCCGCCGGACCCTTGGGGCTGCCGAGCGTCAATGCCCACACCAGCTACTGGGATCAGCGCAACACTGCCCTGGCCAACATGGGCGCCGTCATCGCCGGCGTTGCACCTTGAATGCCGCCGCCCCACGAGCCGGCATCGCCGGCGTGGCTCTGGCCATCGCGCTCGCCACGGCCTGTGGCCACCACAGCCCGACCCTTGGAGGACCACCCATGTCATCCGCCCCGCGACCGCCGGGCTGGAAGGTGCAATCCGTCATCCCCACCAGCCAGCAACAAGCCCAAGACACCGTGATCGGCTATCTGAAGAAGACCCTCCAGGCATTGCCGGCGGGAACGGTTTTCGACCGCTCGCGGTACGCGGGCTCGGGCAATACGCCATGTAATGACGAGCCGACCGGCATACCGCCGAACGAATTTTCCGATGTGCGCGACGCGGTCTTTCCGCCCGGAACCGATCTGGACGCGATGATCGCGAAGACCGGTGACATCTGGAAGGGCTGGGGCTGGTACGTCCTTGAACGCGACGGGTTCCGAAGGCCGAACCGATTCGGTTATGCGCCAGATGGGTACAGCCTCCACATCGTCGCGGCTAATCCCGCGGGATATCCGCCGACGATTACCGGCGTGTCCCCGTGCTTTCCAGGTGAGCTCGCCCGAGACGACCTACGCGTTCCGGTGGTCCTCAAAGCCGACTCCTGAGAGCCCGTTTTCACCCAAGCCGGCCGTACACGCGGGAGGATGAGTCCAGACGTCCGCCGTCCGAGGAGCTACGGACATGGGATGGTTTAACGCACCCGAGTATTGGTTGAGCCGGCTGATACTCGAGCGTGGCATCGCGGTCGTTTATGTCTTCGCGTTCGTCGCGGCCGCACGACAGTTCAGGGCGCTGATCGGGGAGCACGGGCTGCTGCCGGTGCCGCGCCATCTGGCCCGGCAATCATTCCGCCGAGCGCCAAGCATCTTCCACGCGCACTATTCCGATCGGTTCTTTGCGACGCTCGCCTGGCTGGGGGCGGTGTTGTCGGCGGCGATGGCGCTGGGCTTGGCCGCCGTGGTGCCGCTGTGGGTCGCGGTGTTGGTGTGGCTGCTGCTCTGGATGCTCTATCTGTCGATCGTCAACGTTGGCCAGACGTGGTACTCGTTTGGCTGGGAGTCGCTGCTGCTGGAGACCGGTTTCCTGGCCATCTTCCTCGGCAATGACCGGGTGGCGCCGCCGGTGCTGGCGATGTGGCTGGCGCGCCTGCTGCTGTTCCGGCTCGAGTTCGGTGCGGGGCTGATCAAGCTCCGTGGTGACTCGTGCTGGCGCGATCTGACCTGCCTGTACTACCACCACGAGACTCAGCCGATGCCGGGGCCGCTGAGCTGGTTCTTCCATCACCTCCCCAAACCCCTGCATCGGGTGGAGGTCGTCGGCAACCATTTCGCGCAGCTCATCGTCCCGTTCGGATTGTTCGCCCCGCAGCCGGTGGCCAGTATCGCCGGTGCGATCGTCGTGATCACCCAGCTGTGGCTGGTGATCTCCGGTAACTTCGCCTGGCTGAACTGGTTGACGATCCTGTTGGGCTGCAGCGCGATTGACGCGTCGACGGCCGCGGCGGTGCTGCCCATCCCCAAGCAGCCGGCGCTGGCCGCGGCTCCGCCGTGGTTCGCCGGCCTGGTGATCATCTTCACGGTAATGACCGCGATGCTGACCTACTGGCCGGTGCGCAACATGATCTCCCGCAAGCAGCGGATGAACATGTCGTTCAATCCCTTCCACCTGATCAATACGTACGGCGCGTTCGGCACCATCGGCCGAACCCGCCGAGAGGTGGTGATCGAAGGTACCGACGAGACAGAGGTCACCGATCGGACAGTGTGGAAGGAATACGAATTCAAAGGCAAACCCGGAGCGGTGCGCCGAGCCCCGCCGCAATGGGCGCCGTATCACCTGCGGCTGGACTGGCTGATGTGGTTTGCGGCCATCTCGCCGCAGTACGCCTACCCCTGGCTTCGACCATTTATCTTGCGGCTCTTGCAGAACGATCCGGCGACGCTGCGCCTGCTGCGCCACAATCCCTTCCCGAAGTCCCCACCGCGATACGTGCGCGCCCAGCTCTACCGATACCGCTACACCACCGCGGCTGAATTGCGGCGTGATCACGCCTGGTGGCATCGCACGCTGGAAGGCGACTACGTGCAGCCCATTTCACTGACGGAAGCAGCGTCGACCCCACCCGGGTCTGGCGACTGAGCGGTGTTCGCCGCAGCAGTCGACATTCAGGCCTCCAATTCGGCTCGAAATTTTCAGGCGACTCCGCTACCCGACGCCTGCGATGCGTTGGTGGCCTTCGCGCGGATCTCGATGAGCGGGAGCCGCAAAGCGCCCGGCGCGCCTTCCGGCACCACGGGATGTTGCGGACGGGTCGGCCGTATCCGGCGATAGCCCTGACCCTGCTCGGGACGCTGGTCCTTTTCGCCCTTGTTCGGCCACAGCGCCGCGGCCCGTTCGGCCTGCGCGGTGATCGTCAACGACGGGTTGACCCCCAGGTTGGCCGAGACCGCCGAGCCGTCGACGACGCTGAGGGTGGGATAGCCGTACACCCGGTGGTAGGGGTCGATGACCCCATGCTGGGGGTCGGCGCCGATGGCGCAGCCACCGAGGAAATGCGCGGTCATCGGGATGTTGAAGAGTTCACCCCAGCTCCCGGCGGTTATGCCACCGATCTTTTCGGCGATCCTGCGGGTCGCTTCGTTCCCGACCGGGATCCACGTCGGGTTGGGCTGACCGTGGCCTTGCTTACTCGACAGATGGCGCCCGCGCAGTCCGCGCTTGGTGAATGTGGTGATGGAGTTGTCCAGATGCTGCATCACCAAAGTGATGACGGTGCGTTCGCTCCAGTTCTTCACGGTCAGCACGCGCAACAGCGCCGCCGGGTTCTTCGCGGCCAGGGCGAGGAACTTCAGCCAGCGCGGCCGGCGGCCTCCGCCGTCGGTCATCAGGGTCTGCAGCATGCCCATCAAATTGGAGCCCTTGCCGTATCGCACCGGTTCGATGTGGGTGTCCGCGGTGGGGTGGATCGAGGAGGTGATGGCCACGCCGTGGGTCAGATGCAGGGTCGGGTCGACCTTGTACTTGCTGGCGCCCAGGATCGACTCGGAGTTGGTGCGGGTGAGCACACCGAGCCGGTCGGACAGCTTGGGCAGCGTCCCGGTGTCCTTCATCGTGTGCAGCAGGTTCTGGGTGCCCCAGGTGCCGGCGGCCAGCACGACGTACGGAGCGGTGAAGGTTTGGCGTCTCCTGCGCAGCACCGCGCCGGTCCGCACAGTCTCGACGTTCCACACTCCGTCGGGGCGCTGCTGCAGCGACGTGACGGTGGTCAGCGGACGCACCGTGGCACCGGCACGTTCGGCTAGGCCGAGATAGTTCTTCACCAGCGTGTTCTTGGCGCCATACCGGCAGCCCACCATGCAGTCACCACATTCGATGCAGCCGGTGCGCTCGGGCCCGGCGCCCCCGAAGTATGGGTCTGGAACGGTTTTTCCGGGTTCGCCGAAGAACACGCCGACCGGTGTCTGGATGAAGGTCTCACCCACCCCCATGTCCTCGGCAACCGCCTTGATGATCTCGTCGGCCGGGGTCATGTGCGGGTTGCGCACCACACCGAGCATGCGTTGACCCTGCTCGTAGTAGGGTGCCAGCTCGTCTTCCCAGTCGGTGATGTGGGCCCACTGCGGATCTCCGAAGAACGCGGTGGGGGGCTTGTAGAGGGTGTTTGCGTAGTTCAACGACCCGCCACCGACACCGGCGCCGGCCAGGATCACGCAGTCCCGCAGCAGGTGGATGCGCTGGATACCGAAGCAGCCCAGTTTCGGCGCCCACACGAAACTGCGCACGTCCCAGCTAGTTTTCGCGAATTGGTCGTCGGTGAATCGCCGGCCCGCCTCCAGCACGCCGACCCGGTAGCCCTTCTCCGTCAGCCGCAAGGCGGTAACGCTGCCGCCGAACCCGGACCCGATCACCACGACGTCGTAGTCGAATTGATTGTTGGACATCACGTTTGCTCCCATTCGACGTCGGGCGTTCGCTTAAGCGCGCACAGGCTGGTGGTCATGGCGTCACCACCATCCGATGCAGCGCGAACCGGCCGGACTCCTCGTCGACCATCTCCATCGCGATGCGCCGCGCCCGAACCGCAGCACGGTCGGCCTTCACGTTGATATCGCGCCGTGGCACCGTCTCTTCGCCTAACCGACGCTGAATCGTCTCCAGCACAGCCGAATCCCGCATCGCCCACTCGTGGAACATGGCGCGCAGAAACTCGGCGACGTGTGCGCTGTCGGTCGCGAAATTGCGGGCCATCTGCAAGAAGACATGGGTCGATTCTGGAGATTCGGGCGTGAAGCCCTGAATCCGCAAGAGCTCGTATGCTTTTCCGGCCTCGGGAGCAATGGCGTAATGCTGAACATGCAGCGCCGGGGAGACAAATGTTCCTTCTTCACGTCGGCTGCCCGCTGTGTCGGCGGGTTGGCCGGTGATCTCAGCCTCCCACGGCGCGAGCCTGCTGGGAGGCGTCGTCCGGGAGTAGGAGACCGACCGTTCGGAGACTTCGACCTCGTCAAGCTGAGGCAACACCTCGATGTCCGGCGGCACGACCTCCGGATGCATGACGAACACATCGGTCAGGTCGAGGTAGTGCTCGTGCAGCAGCAGGTAATTGGCCTCGACGCGGAGCACCTCGGTGGTGCTTGCCCATCCCGTCCCATCGGCGTACCAGGGCACCCGGGGCGGCGGGCGCAGCGCGGCCACGCCGGGATCGCCGAGCCAGATCCAGACGAACGGCGACTGCTCATACACCGGATAGGTGCGCACCCGGGCGCCTGGCGGCACGTTTTCCTGGGACGGCACATCAACCAGGCAGCCGTCGGGTTCATAGCTGAAGCCGTGGTAGCCGCATACCACGCGATCGCCGTCGCGGCGGCCGGCGGACAACGGATAGGCCCGATGGATGCAGCGGTCCTCCATCGCCACGATCTCGCCGGAGCCGCGGCGGTACAGCAGCACAGGCTTATCCAGCAGGCGTCGAGGAAGTAGCTCTTGCCCGACCTCGTCGCTGCTCGCGGCCACATACCAGCAGTTGAATGGGTAATTCGATCTCATAAGTCGAGCACCAGCCTTTCCGAGCGGGAGCGCGAAACACAGATCATCATGGTTTGGTTCGCTGCCTTCTCGGCGTCGTTGAGCACCGAGTCACGATGATCGGCGTCGCCCTCGATGATGTCGCATTCGCACGTCCCGCACACCCCCTCCATGCACGAGCCGAGCACGTCGACGCCGGCTTCTTCGCAAACTTCGTAGATCGATTTTCCTTGTGGCACAGTCAAAGTCATGCCGGAGCGCTGGCATTCCAGTTCGAAGGACGCCAGCGCGCCAGGTGACGGTTCCTCGAGCTCTTTGGCCGAGAACCGCTCGATGTGCAGGCTGCCCTCGGGCCAGGTTTTGCACGCCTCCTCGACCGCGGTCAGGAACCCTTCGGGTCCACAGCAGTACACCAGGGTGTTCTCCTGCGCGGACGAGAGCGCTGCGTCGAGGTTCGTCCGGAAGTTCGCCCCGTCCTGCGCATCTCGGGGGCAGACGGTTACGCGGTCACCGTGACGCTGCAGTTCCTCGACGAAGGCCATCGACGAGCGTGTCCTGCCGCCGTAGAGCAACGACCAGTCGGCACCGGCCGCCGCGGCCGCCGCGATCATCGGCAGCATCGGGGTGATGCCGATGCCACCGGCGATGAACAAGTAGCGCGGCGAACCCACCAGCGGGAAGTGGTTGCGGGGGCCGCGGACCCGAACCGTGCTGCCTTCGTGCAGCTTGTCGTGCACGAACTGCGATCCACCGCGACTGTTCGGATCGAGCAGCACGCCGACCTGCCACTCGGCGCGGTTGGCCGTGTCGCCGCACAGCGAGTACTGGCGCACCAGCGACGGTGTCATCAGCAGATCGATGTGTGCGCCCGGCGCCCACTCGGGCAGGTCTGCGCCGTTTGGGTCGGCGAGCGTCAGGGTGACGACACCGTCGGAGACCGCCTCGAGGCGCCGAACCTCGACATCGACCTCGACCTCGCGGTAGGCGGGCCTGGCTCGGGTCGTCTGTTCGACCGTACTCATGAGCGCCCCTCTCCCCCGCAAGCGGGCGGTACCCCCACCTCATCGCTTTGCTCTGCATCGTCGGTGGCGCGGGTCATTGTGTTCTCCGCACGGGGATCGAGTTGTACTGGTTGAGGAACAGCGCGCGCACCCGCGTTGGCTCACCGTCCAGTTGCAGGTCGGGAAAGCGTTCCAGTGTCTGCTGGATCCACAGCTTCAGCTCGAGGCGGGCAAGGTTGGCGCCCAGGCAGAAGTGCTTGCCGCGACCGCCGAAGGCCTGGTGCTGGTCGGCGAGGCCCGGCCGGGTGATGTCGAACTTGTGTGGGTCGGGGAACACGGTCTCGTCGCGGTTGGATGCGATGTACCACAGCAGCAGGCGGTCGTTTTCTTTAATGGTCTTGCCGTGCAGCTCGGTGTCCTTAGTGGCGGCGCGTGCCATGAAAGCAAATGCGGGATAACAGCGCAGCCCCTCCTCGACCACCGCATCGACCAGCTCGGGATGCTCGCGGACTTGCTGACGCAGTTCCGGGTTGCGCAGCAACTCCAGCATCGTTGCGCTGTAGGTGGCCCGGGTCGAGTCGTTGCCCGCCGACATCAGCAAGACAAAGAAGGTGGCAATTTCGAGTTCGTTGAGCTTGTCGCCTTCAACCTCGGCATCGACCATGGCGGTGAGGAGGTTGCCGCCCGGAGAATCGTCGCGCTGCGCAATCCTATTTTGGGTGTACTCGACGATCTCGCTGACGACCGCCATGGTGTCGGCCCATTGCTCCCGGATCGTCGGGTCTTCGAACGCGGTGAACACGTTGGTCCAGTGCACGAGCGTGGCGTCGTCTTCGGGTGGGGTGCCCAGCAGCGAACCGATCACGCGGGCCGGGATCGGCCGGGCGACGTCGGCGACCAGGTCGAATTGTTCGCGGTCGGCGACGCTGTCGAGCGTGCGGTTGATGATCTGTTTGACGTGCCCTTCGTGCGTGCCGACCGCCTCCGGGGTGAACTCCTTGATCACCAACGCCTTGAGTCGGTCGTGACGAGGCGGATCCATTGAAATCAATTGCAGCCGTTGCATATCCAATGGAACGCCGACGTCGTCCATGTGAAAAATACCGCGCCGTTCGGACGAGAAGGTCCGGTGGTCGCGGCTCACCGTGCGCACGTCGTCGAAGCGGGTGATCGACCAGAATCCCCCTTCATCCGGAAGGTTGTGCTGTGCGCTGAAGTGCACCGGCGCCTCGCGCTGCATCCTGGCGAACAGGTCGTAGGGGGGCCCATCGTCCCACACGCCGGGGTCGGCCAAGTCGACGCTGTCGAGATCTTGTTGGTCGATCGTTGTCATCGTTTCTCCTTCAACATATGTATGACTGCGACAAGGGTTTCCGTGATGCGTCGGTTCCGGCGAGGTTCAGTGTGCGCTGCCGACGCCTTGACGGTCAGTGGTTCAAGCACAATGATTGAAAGGCGCTAACGGCCGCGGCGGGTCACGCGGACGTGAGGCATTTGCATCCAAAATTACGGTGGGGCAAGCGGTCTCACCTGTTCGGCCAAGTCTGGTATCAGGCGGCGTGACTGTTAGCTGGCATCTGCCCGCCACCGGTTGCCGCGATCATTGGCCACACCCGCCGTGAATTAGCGACAGCGTGGGATCCGTGGATCACCGCTGGGAGCAACAGCGGCCAAAGCACCAGTATGAGCACCCCGGAGAGGGTCAGATAGACCATCGTATTTCCCCTATTCTGCGCGTAGACGACGATAGGAATTCATCGATTTGACGGACACTCCGCAGTTGGATTTCAAACGGCTGGTTTGCTAGAGATCTAACGGCGGGTCTCTTCAAACGCTAGGAGGTTCGCCTCGGCGCGGCCACGTCCCCGGCGGACCAACTATTGGCGGATCCTCGTCCAGTGGGGACAACCGTTGGTCCTAAAGGCTATGACAGGCGTGCCCTGGCGTGATCTGATGGGCGCGTGGTGTCGGGCGAAAAGCCGGCGGCGCGACAGCCGGGAGTAGGCGCCGACGATGCGGTCATTGCGAAAGCTGCGGCAACGATCGTCAGCAGCCTGGCAGACCAGGTCGACGACATAACGCGCTCAACCCAGGAATTGCTGGTCAGCGCAATTGCGGAACTGCGCGGGGACGCGTTGTTGCTGCAGCTGTTGCGCGACACGGTCTCCAGCAATATCGACACGTTCTTCTCGGCAATTCGCCACCGCATCCCGATTGAGCACATCGAGCCGCCCGCGGCCGCACTCGAGTACGCCCGGCGCTTGGCACAGCGCGAGGTGTCCGCGAATGCTTTGGTGCGCGCATACCGGCTGGGTCACCAAGCGGTGCTGAAGATTGCGCTCGAAGAGGTGCGAGCATCGGAGCTGGACGCGAAACTGAGCCTCAGCGTTTACGAGCGCTTTGCAGCGATCTCGTTCGATTACATCGACCGGATATCGCAGCTCGTAGTTGCCACCTACCAAGACGAGCGTGAGCGCTGGCTGGGGAATCGAAACACCATGCGAGCATCACGCGTTCGCGAGTTACTCGAGGGTGTCGATGTCGATGTCGATGCGGTGGTCGCCGCGATCCACTACCCGCTCAAACGAATACATGTCGCGCTGATCGTCTGGTGCCAAGAATCGGAGAGCGGCGACAAGTTGACACCGATGGAGCGCTTTGTGCACAAGCTCGCTGGATCGATTGGTGCTCACGAGAGTCCGTTGTTCATTTCCGTTGACCACGTGACTGGATGGGCATGGATTCCGTTACCGCCCAACGCTGTACCGGGTGCTCTAGGGCAGATTCGCGCCGTTGCCGAGACTAAAACCGATGCGCCATGGATCGCTGCCGGAAATCCGTTGCCGGGGATCGACGGCTTCCGCCGCTCACATCAGCAGGCGCAGGACGCGCGCGGCGTGGCGACTGCGTCCGGCGGGAACTTTCCCCGATTCGTCGCCGCCGGCGATCCCGGCCTCGCGGTCGCGGCGCTGGTCGGCAACAACCTGGAAGCCGCTTCGACGTGGGTCGCCGAGGTGCTCGGACCGCTATCGTCTCCCACGGAGAGCGACGAACGCCTTCGTGAAACGCTGCGGGTGTTCTTGCGCACCGGCTCAAGCAACAAGGCGGCGGCCGAGGAGCTCCACCTCCACATCAACTCTGTGAAGTACCGGGTGCACCGCGCGGTGGAGCGTCGCGGCCGCCCGATCCGCGACGACCGCCTCGACGTAGAAGTCGCGCTGATTCTGTGCGAGTGGTTCGGCGCCGCGGTACTGCGTTAACCGCTACAGCGTCTCGTCGAGCTCGCCGAGCCGGTCGGTCAACCGCAGATTTTCCGAGTAGTCGACCGGACAGCAGATCAGCGAGACGCCGTCGTCGTCCAGCGCAGCCTTCAGCGTCGGCAACAGCTCGTCGGCGCTCTTGATCCGGTAGCCTTTGGCGCCGAAGCTTTCCGCGTAACTCACGATGTCTGGGTTGCCGAACTTCACGTAGTAATGATCGCCGAGTTCGAGATCCATCTTCCACTCGATGAGGCCGTAACCGCCGTCCTCCCAGATCAATACGACCAGTGGTATCCGTTCCCGGACGGCGGTTTCGATCTCCTGCGAGTTCATCAAGAACGCTCCGTCGCCGACCACGGCCAGCACCTTCGACTCGGGCAGTGCCAACTTGACCCCAAGGGCTCCGGGTAGCGCAAAACTCATGGTGGACAAGCCGTTTGAGACCAGGCAGGTATTCCGCTCGAAGGTCGGGTAGAGCCGCGCCATCCACATCTTGGTGGCACCGGTGTCGACCAGGACGATGTCACTGCGGCCCAGTGCTGCACGGGTGTCGGCGACGACCCGCTGGGGCGACAGCGGGTAACGCGAATCCTGTTGCCCCCGAGCGAATTCGTCGGCAAGCAGACCGGAGCCTGGTATCTCCGGATCAGAGTGATAGGTGTGGCCGGCGAGCGCCTCGGTAAGCGCGTCGAGCGAGGCACTGATGTCGCCGATGATCCCGACATCGACGGAATAGTGCATGTCGACCTCGGCGGGGAAGCGATGGATGTGGATGATCTTCTTGTCGGCATTCGGGTTGATACGTACCGGATCGAATTCCTGCAGCTCGTAGCCGACCGCGATGACGACGTCGGCGTTGTCGAACCCGAAGTTGACGTAGTCGTGTCGCATGAACCCGAGGGTCCCGATGCTGTTGGGGTGGTCGTCAGGCATGACGCCCTTACCGTGGAACGTGTTGGCCACCGGCATGCCGAATTCTTCGGAGAACCGCACCAAGGCGGCGGTCGCATCGGCACGGGCCGCACCGTGGCCGGCCAGCACCACTGGCCGGCTGGCCTCACGCAGAATGTCAACCGCGCGCGCCACCTGGCGGAAAGCCGGCGCGTCGGCGCGGACGACGTTGCGCGGCAACGGCCTCAAGTCGGGATAATCGGCGACGTCTGCATCTATGTGCTCCGGTACGGCGAGGTAGACCGCGGCCGGACGCTCGGTCTCGGCGAGTTTGAACGCCTTGCGGACCATCTCCGGTATGGCCTTCACAGTCGGGATACCGGCGGCCCAACGGGTGATCGGCGCGAACATCGACACCAAATCGACGTACTGGTGCGACTCCTTGAACTGGCGATCCTGACCGACCTGCGCGGAGATCGCGACTATCGGAGTGCTGTTGGTGGTGGCGTCGGCGACTCCCAGCTGCATGTTGATAGCGCCGGGCCCCAGGGTGGCCGACACCACCGCCGCGCGTCCGGTGACCCGCCCGTACATCTCCGCCATGAACGAGGCGGCCTGCTCGTGCCGGGTAAGCACATAGCGGATATCCGACGCCGCCAGCGCCTGCACGAAGCGGATGTTCTCCTCCCCCGGTATCCCAAATACGACGGCGACGCCCTCGTTTTCCAGGCATTTAACGATTAGTTGTGCAGCCGTAGTCATCCGCCACCTCCGCGGGCCAGGATAGTGGCAGGCTGGAGACCTGACGTTTCCAAACCCACCCACCGAAGGATCTCAGCGTGTCCATCGCCACAATCAACCCGGCCACCGGCGAGACGGTCAAAACCTTCACCCCTGCAACAGACGATGAAGTGGGGGCCGCAATCGCCCGTGCGCACGACCGGTTTCTCGACTACCGCCACTCCACCACCTTCGTTCAGCGCGCCAAGTGGGCGAACGCCACCGCCGACCTGCTGGAGAAGGAAGCCGACGAGGTCGGGGCCATGATGACTCTCGAAATGGGCAAGACCCTGAAATCAGCCAAGGGCGAAGCGCTCAAGTGCGCCAAGGGTTTTCGCTACTACGCCGAAAACGCCGAGAAACTGCTGGCCGACGAGCCGGCAGAAGCGTCGAAGGTCGGCGCCAAGCGCGCCTACACCCGGTGGCAGCCGCTCGGGGTGGTACTGGCCGTGATGCCCTGGAACTTCCCGCTGTGGCAGGCCGTCCGGTTCGCCGCGCCCGCGCTGATGGCGGGCAACGTCGGCCTGCTCAAGCACGCCTCCAACGTCCCGCAGTCCGCGCTGTACCTCTCCGACGTCATCGCCCGCGGCGGCTTCCCCGACGGCTGCTTCCAGACACTGCTCGTTTCGTCCAGCGCAGTCGAGGGCATCCTGCGCGATCCGCGGGTCAAGGCGGCCACCCTCACCGGCAGCGAACCGGCCGGTCAATCGGTCGCCGCCATCTGCGGCGACGAGATCAAACCCACCGTCATGGAACTCGGTGGCAGCGACCCCTTCATCGTGATGCCGTCCGTGGACCTCGACGAAGCGGTCAAGACCGCGGTCACCGCGCGGGTACAGAACAACGGCCAGTCCTGTATCGCCGCAAAGCGGTTCATCGTGCACACCGACATCTACGACGCGTTCGTCGACAAGTTCGTCGAGCGGATGGAAGCGCTGAAGGTTGGCGACCCGACCGACCCGGACACCGACGTGGGTCCGCTGGCCACCGAGTCGGGCCGCGACGAGATCGCCAAGCAGGTCGACGACGCCATCGCGGCGGGGGCAAAGATCCGCTGTGGCGGCACGCGCCTCGACCGGGCAGGGTGGTTCTACCCGCCGACGGTGGTCACCGAGATCACCAAAGACATGGCGCTCTACACCGAAGAGGTTTTCGGCCCCGTCGCGTCGATGTATCGAGCCTCGGGCATCGACGAAGCCATCGAGATCGCCAACGCCACGACCTTCGGGCTGGGATCCAACGCCTGGACCAACGACGAAGCCGAGCAACGGCGCTTCATCGACGACATCGAAGCGGGCCAGGTCTTCATCAACGGGATGACGGTGTCCTATCCCGAATTGGGGTTCGGCGGTGTCAAACGATCGGGTTACGGCCGTGAGCTGTCGGGCTTAGGGATCCGCGCGTTCTGCAACGCCAAGACGGTGTGGGTCGGCTAGCTCCTCGGCGAGCAGTTACGCGGACGCGGACGCCAGTGCCTTCTCGTCCTCGTCGGCGAAGGTGTCCTCCAGCTGCACCGGCGAGTAGTCGAGGTCGATCTCGCCGACTGGACGGCCGCGGGCGCTGGCGATGGTGCCGAACCGGCGCATCCCCTTGTCGGACGCGTACTGCATGAACTCGTCCACCGAGAGGCCGAACGGCATCGGGTCGTATAGCGCGAAGCCCTCTTCGATCAGGCGCAGTCCGAGCGGCATGAGCTCGTTCATCCGCGTTTCGAAGACGCCCCAGTTGGCATCGTCGGCGGCGACGTGGCGCCGACAGGTGAAGGTGCCCCACGCCATGTGGCGTCGCTCGTCGTCACCGATGCGCCGAACCAGCTCCTGCATGCCGGGCAGGATGCCGCGCTCCACACAGATCTTGTGCCAGCCGAAGTAGCCAGTCAGCGCCAGCATGCCTTCGACCATGTGGTTGTAGGTGACCGACGCCCGGACCTGGGCGGCCGGTGAGGGATCGACCCGCAGCGCGTTGAGGCAGTCCGGCAGTTCCTCGTAGAAAATTGTGCGGTAGGTGGGGACGTCCTCGAGGTATTCGTGCAGGTCGTCGGTGATGCCGACGGCGTCGAGCCACATGCGGAACACCTGGACGTGCTTGGCTTCCTCGAACGCGAACTGGGTCAGGTACATCTCGTCGCCCAGCCGGCCTTCGGCCCGCATCGCGTACATGAACGGCTGAATGTCCTCGGTCACGGCTTCCTCGCCGGCGATGAACTCGGCGCACAGTCGGGTGGCGTAGTGGCGTTCGTCGTCGGTAAGCCGCTCCCAGTCGGCGCGGTCGCGGGAGAAGTCGATGTCGGCCGGGTTCCAGAACTTCGCATTGCCGCCGGCAAATAGCTTGAGCGGCAAGCTGTCCCAGTTGAGCCCGCCCGTAACCATCGAGCCGGTGTGTGTTCGTGTCATGTGGTGACCTCCTTGGTGTCAATCCGGTGAGCTTGCGGTAACGGGTCAAATGCGGCCGCCAGTACCGCGACGAGCCGGCGCACCGCCAGCGCGGGCTGCTCCGGTGTGGGCTCGTCGAGTCCGAGGATCGGGTCGAGGCCGCGCAAATATGGAGCCAGCGCCAGGTGCGGAAAGATCATCATCAGTAGCGACAGCAACGCGTCGGTGTCGGAATCCGCACGCAGGTCACCGCGGATGCGCGCGTCGCGGACGAGCGGCCGTAGCACTTCCAGGTAGTGGCGGTGAATGACGTTCTGGACGCTGACGCGGGCTTCGGCGTCGACTTCCAAAGTAGCCGCGGCGTGCAGCGCGCGTTCATGCGGATGGTCTGCGAAGTAGACCACCCACGCGTCGAGCCAGTCGGTCAGAAAGTCGAAGAACGGCCGGCTGGGGTCGAGTTCGCGGATGCGGTCCTCCATGTAGGTACGCACCCGCTGGCTGGCAATGTCGGCGATGAACGCATACAGGTCGCGCTTGTCCGCGAAGTACTGGAACAGGCTGCCCTTGGCGACTCCGGCTCGGCGGGCGATGACGTTCAGGCTGCCGCGCGAGAACCCGTGCGTCCCGAACTCGGCCTCTGCGGCGGCCACGACGGCCGCCCGGCGCGCCGGGTCGACGCGAGCCCAAGTCACCGTCGGCATCCGGACCTCCTCGCGTCGATGACCACTGGTCACTCTACTGTGAGCCAGGTCACTCCTCAAGGTCGAAGTTTGGCGAGCTGCTCAATCCCGAGACAGGCCGCGGCCGGCTCGCCCGTTTCCGCCAAGTTGCCATCGCGGAGGGCACGACGGCCGAAACATCGGAAATAGCCTCAGAAAACGGGAACGGCCCGACATACTTCACCGAGGAGGGATTCATGGGGCATTACAAGGCAAATCTGCGCGACATCGAGTTCAACTTGTTCGAAGCGCTGGAGCTGGGACCCGTGCTGGATTCGGGATCGGTCGGTGAGCTCGACAGCGCCACCGCGCGTGAGATCCTGGCCGAAGTTGCGCGCTTTGCCCAAGGTCCGGTTGCCGAGTCGTTCGTCGCCGCCGACCGCACGCCCCCGGTGTTTCTGCCGGACCAGCACACCATCACCGTGCCGGACCCGATCCGCGCAACGGTGCAAGCGATCTGGGATGCGGAGTGGTGGCGCCTTGGTGTCGCGCCCGGGATCGGCGGCACCGCGGTGTCCAGGACCTTGGTGTGGGCGGTTCTGGAGATGATCATCTGCGCCAACCCGGCGCTGTTCTTCTACTACGCCGGTCCGGCGATGGCCGACGTCCTCTTCGCGCTCGGCAACGACAGGCAGCGCGCGTTAGCCAACGCGGCCGTCGAGCGCCGATGGGGCGCAACGATGGTGCTGACCGAGCCCGATGCAGGCTCCGATGTGGGAGCCGGGCGCACCAAAGCCATCGAGCAGCCAGACGGTTCGTGGCACATCGAAGGTGTCAAGAGGTTCATTTCCGGTGGCGATCTGGGCGACACCGTCGAGAACATCCTGCACCTGGTCCTCGCGCGCCCCGCGGGCGCCGGACCCGGCACCAAAGGCCTGAGCCTGTTTGTCGTACCGAAATACCTGTTCGACCGGGATACCTTCGAGATCACCGGGCGCAACGGTGTTTTCGCGACCGGCCTCGAGCATAAAATGGGCTACAAGGCCTCCCCGACGTGCGAGTTGACGTTCGGCGCCCACGGTATCCCGGCCAAGGGCTGGCTGGTCGGCGACACCCACAACGGCATCGCGCAGATGTTCAAAGTCATCGAGAACGCGCGCATGCTGGTCGGCATCAAATCGTCGGGGACGCTGTCGACGGGGTACCTCAACGCCCTCGACTACGCCAAGACGCGCATCCAGGGCGCCGACATGACCCAGATGCTCGACAAGAGAGCCCCGCGGGTCCCCATCCTGCGCCACCCCGATGTGCGTCGCTCCTTGATCATGCAAAAGGCCTACGCCGAGGGATTGCGAGCGATCTACCTCTACACCGCCGCACACCAGGATCCCGTTGTCGCCGAGGCAGTTTCGGGCGCCGACGCGGACATGGCAAACCGCGTCAACGATCTGCTGCTGCCCATCATCAAGGGGGTGGGCTCCGAGCGGGCGTACCAGTACCTGACCGAATCGCTGCAAACCCTGGGCGGTTCGGGCTTCCTGCAGGACTACCCGATCGAGCAGTACATCCGCGACGCCAAGATCGACTCGCTGTATGAGGGCACCACCGCGATCCAGGCGCAGGACTTCTTTTTCCGAAAGATCGCGCGTGACAAGGGCGGGGCGCTCGCGCATGTCGCCGGGCAGATCAATTCCTTCATCGACAGCGACGCCGCAGACCAACGGCTGAAGGTGGAACGCGACTACCTGCGCACCGCCTTGGAGGACGTGCAGGCGATCACGGCCACCCTGACCGGTTATCTGATGGGATCGCCCGAAGCCCCGACCGAGCTGTACAAAATCGGGCTCGGCTCGGTGCGGTATCTGCTGGCCGTCGGCGATCTGTTCATCGGCTGGCAGTTGCTGTTCCACGCTGAAATCGCGCTACGGGCACTGGATTCCGACGCAACGGGCAAAGAGCAGGCGTTCTACGAGGGCAAGATCGCCGCGGCGCAGTTCTTTGCCGCCAACGTGCTGCCCGAGATCACCGCGACGCGCGGCATCTTGGCCCGCACCTCGATCGCCTTGATGGACCTCGACGACGCCGCATTCTGAAGGCGACACCCGGATGCCACGAACGTTCGACGAACTGGTCGCGGAGGCCGATTCGGTATCGGTCGCGGGGTGGGACTTCTCCTGGCTGGACGGTAGGGCCACCGAGCAGCGCCCGACGTGGGGATACCAACGGCTGCTGCGTGGTCGACTGGCGCAGGCGACTTCTGGGCTGGACATCTGGACCGGCGGCGGTGAGGTCTTAGCGGGGGCGGGTCCTTTTCCGCCGACGATGGCCGCCACCGAGCCATGGCCGCCGAACATCGCCCTGGCCACCCGGCTCCTGCATCCGCTGGGTGTGGTCGTGGTCGCCACCGGTGACGAGCCGCCGCTGCCGTTCGCCGACGCGGCATTCGATCTGGTGACCGGCCGGCATCCGTCGGCGGTGTGGTGGGACGAGATCGCCCGGGTGCTCATGCCCGGCGGCACCTATTTTGCCCAGCACGTCGGCGTCATCTACCTCCGCACACTGATTGAATCCTTCGTGGAGCTACCGCGCCGAGGACCGATCCGTGGACAGCTGAACCCCGATACGGTCAGCGCCGAGGTCGCCGCGGCCGGAATGGACGTGGTGGACCTTCGACACGAGCAGATACTGCTCGAGTTCTTCGATGTCGGCGCGGTGATCTACTTCCTGCGCAAGTTGAGTTGGGTGGTCCCAGGCTTCAGTGTCGCCCAATACCGCGACGAGCTGCTGAAACTGCACTGGCAGATCGAGGCGGAGGGAGCCCTCGTCACCCACTCCTCGCGGATACTGATTGAGGCTCGCAAGCCCTAGGCTTGACCATTTGACCGAACAGGAGCATTCAGTAGTGGCGGCGACTCGCACGCCGGTCCGGCTGGCCATGTTCGGCGTGGGAGCCATGGGACTGCACCACCTGACGATTTTCGAGCGCCTGGCCCCGTGGGCGCAGATCGCCGCTGTGGCGGATAGCCACCCGCCGTTTGCCGAACGTGCCGCCGCTGTTGTGCCGGCTGCCAAGGTTTTTCACGATCCGCTGGACTGCCTGCGCAACGTCGATATCGACGCTGTCGTCGTGGCCACCGCTGATCCCACCCACTACGGGATCGTCGACGCGTGCATCGCACGTGGCATCCACGTGCTGTGCGAAAAGCCACTGACCCTCTCGGCGCAAGAATCTTTGCAGCTGGTCAAGGCCGAACGAGCCAGCGGCCGCCGGCTCGTCCAAGTCGGCTACATGCGCCGACACGATAGCGACTACCGGCATATCCACGACACGATTCGGTCCGGTCGAATCGGCCAACCCATCCTGATCAGACAGCGGCATCATAATCCGCTGACTTTCAACAACTTTCAAGCTCAGCAGCTCATCGCCAGTTCAGCCGCACACGATATCGATCTGTTCCGCTGGCTCACCGGTGAGGAGATCAGCGTCGTCACCTGCGCAGCCAAAAGCAGCGACGATGGGTCGACGTTGACTGTCCTGCTCACACTGACGTCGGAATCCGGCATCCTCGGTGTCGTCGAAGTCGGTCGCGGACCGGGAATGCAATACGACATCGGGCTCGACCTCGTTGCCGGCCACGGCAGTCTCACCCTGGGATCGCCGTCGCTGACGACAAGCGCCGTCGCCGATGGGCTGGCAGCCGGGCGGCTGCCGGACTCGTGGATCGAACGGTTCGACGGCGCCTATCGGACCCAGAACGCCACGTGGCTGACGGCGGTGGCGAACCACTCGATCGACGGGCCGTCGACGTACGACGGCTATGCCACCAACGCCGTCGCGGATGCCGCACTGGCGGCGTTGCGTACCGGCGGCGCGCAGGTCGTGCACCAGATTCCGGCCGGCGGCCTCGAGCAGGACAGGCCGCGACGATGATCGAGCCCACCGGTCCGCCCAACCCCGTCATGCACAACCGGTGGACCACCTAACAGCGAGGAGTGATCACCGAATGGCGCAACACACCGACGCGTGGCCCAGCTTGCGAGTCGACGACTGGATTCCAACGCGGGACACCTTGCACATGTGGACCCAGATCGTCGGCAAGATTCGACTGACTCACTCGCCCATGGTCAACCACTGGTGGCAGGTGACCTCTTATGTGACTGCGCGTGGTTTGACCACCTCGGCGATTCCTTACGGGACCGAGGCATTCGACATTGAGTTCGATTTCATCGACCACCAGTTGGTCATCCGAAGCAGCACCGGCGCGACCCGTACGGTGGCGTTGGAACCGAAATCGGTGGCCGAGTTCTATTCGCAGACCATGCATGCACTCGACGAGTTGGGACTGCACACCCGCATCCAGGCACACCCCAACGAGGTAGACCCGGCTTTGCGATTCGACGAGGACGTCGAGCACGCGTCATACGACCCCGTCGCCGCGCAGTTGTTCTGGCGCCAACTGCTTGCGGCCAGCCGGGTATTCGGCCGCTTCCGGTCCCGCTTCGTCGGAAAGGTCAGTCCCGTGCATTACTTCTGGGGTGCAATGGATCTCGCGTGCACCAGGTTCTCCGGCCGCGGCGCGCCCCGCCATCCCGGCGGTGTTCCCAATGTTGGAGACTGGGTAATGGTCGAGGGATATTCGCACGAACTGAGCAGCTGCGGGTTCTGGCCGGGCGGCGGTGAGGAAGGCGCTTTCTACGCCTACGCCTATCCCGAACCTGACGGCTTCGCCGACTATTCGGTGCGGCCCGCAGAGGCCCACTACAGCAAGGAGCATGGCGAGTTTCTCCTTCCGTACGAGGTGGTGCGGCAGGCAGCCGATCCTGACGAGGTGCTGCTGGCATTTTTGCAGGACAGCTACGAAGCGGAGGCGGTC
>NZ_DATMLH010000195.1:0-34199 GCF_035570115.1 Mycobacterium sp. | reverse complement strand
ATCTTCGAAGGATCCAGCGAGATCATGCGGCTGCTCATCGCCCGCGAGGCCGTCGACGCCCACCTCAGCGCCGCCGGCGATCTGGCGAATCCGAAAGCCGATGTCCGCCAGAAAGCGAAGGCCGCGGTCGATGCGAGTGGGTTCTACGCAAAGTGGTTGCCGCAGTTAGTGTTCGGCGAGGGGCAACGGCCAACCGCGTATCGCGAGTTCGGCGACTTGGCCTCGCATCTGCGATTCGTCGAGCGCTCCTCGCGCAAGCTGGCCCGTAACACCTTCTACGGGATGGCGCGCTGGCAAGCCGCGATGGAGCAAAAGCAGGGATTCCTCGGGCGGGTAGTGGATATCGGCGCGGAACTGTTCGCCATGGCTGCGACGTGTGTGCGGGCCGAGGCTCAGCGAGTTGCCGATCCGGCCCGCGGTCAACAGTCCTACGAGTTGGCCGAAGCTTTTTGTCAGCAGGCCACCTTGCGGGTCGAGGCGCTGTTCGACGCCTTGTGGAGCAACACCGACAGCACCGACGCCGCGCTGGCGCGCAACGTGCTGAAAGGTCGCTACACCTGGCTTGAAGACGGCATCGTCGACCAGTCCGAGGGCACCGGACCGTGGATCGCGCACTGGGAGGCCGGTGCATCCACCGAGGCCGATTTGGCTCGGCGCTTTCTGCCTGTCGTCGAGTCCTGACCGAGACGACGATGTCTTCCTACGTCGCTGAGGCCGGCGAGTTCACCCGCGACACCAACTACATCGCGACCCGTATCACCGCCGACGGCCGTGACGGCTATCCGGTAGAGCCGGACCGGTATCGACTCATCGTCGCTCGCGCCTGTCCATGGGCCAACCGCGCGATCATTGTCCGACGGCTGCTCGGGCTGGAAAGTGTTATCTCGATTGGGTTTTGCGGTCCGACCCATGACAAGCGCAGTTGGACTTTCGACCTCGACCCGGGTGGCGTCGACCCGGTGCTGAAGATCCCCCGGCTGCAGGACGCTTATTTCAAACGCTTTCCCGACTATCCGAAAGGCATCACCGTCCCCGCGATCGTCGACGTGCCGACCGGCGCGGTGGTCACCAACGATTTCGCGCAGATGACGTTGGACTTGTCCATGGAATGGGCTGCCTACCACCGCGACGGCGCTCCGCAGCTATATCCCGAGCCGCTGCGCGATGAGATCGACGAGGTCAGCAAAAGGGTCTACACCGAGATCAACAACGGTGTTTATCGGTGCGGTTTCGCCGGCTCGCAAGAGGCCTACGACGCGGCCTATGACCGGTTGTTCACCGCATTGGACTGGGTCAGCGATCGGCTGGAGAACCAGCGGTTTCTGGTGGGCGAGACGATCACCGAAGCCGATGTCCGGTTGTTCACGACCTTGGCCCGCTTCGATCCGGTTTACCACGGTCACTTCAAGTGCAATCGAAGCAAACTCTCCGAGATGCCGGTGCTGTGGGCATACGCGCGCGACCTGTTCCAGACGCCAGGCTTCGGCGATACCGTCGACTTCGTCCAGATCAAGCAGCACTACTACATCGTGCATGTCGACATCAATCCGACCCGCATAGTGCCGAAGGGGCCGGAGCTAGCCAACTGGCTGACGGCGCACGGCCGAGAAGCATTGGGCGGCGGGCCCTTCGGTGATGGCACACCGCCCGGGCCGCCGCTCGAAGCCGAAAGGGTGCCCGCCGGCCACGGCGCGTAGTTCGTGGGCTCAGCTCCACGCGGTTCGCACCGACCACTCCGCATGGGGCACGCCCTGCAACTGGCCGGCCTGGTCGACGACGACGGTCATCAACTCGATGGCGATTCCCGTCAGCCGCCCCCGTTTCGGATCGACAGTGGGGATGGTGACTGCCAGCCGGCTGCCCGGGCGGTAGAAGGTCGTCACGGGGTTGACCGCATCCTCGTAGACCCGCAACAGCCACCAGGGTGCCCGCCCGATCGCCGGTGGCACCGAAAGTTGCACCGGATCACGCGCATTCACCCGCAGCTCACCCTGCGCCTCCGGGGTTTGGCAGTCGTCAAGGTCGAGCACTTTGCAATATCGGTAGGGCCCCACCCGGGTCAGCTGGCCATGGGAATACGCACTGATCTCGGGGTGTAGCGGAGCGCGCCCGCGCTCGAGCGCCCAGGCGCCGACGCCGGCAGCCGCACATGCCAGCACCACCAAAGCCGCGATCAGCGCAGCGACGCCGGACCTTGCCGTCGGCTTTACTCCCACGAGACTGCCGCGGTGTCCGGGGCGCTGAGGCCACCTTCCTGCTCGACCATAACCGGCCGGTTGCCTCCCAGGCCGGGGATCAACGAGTCACCGCGGAAGCTGACCACCGTCTGCGCCAAACCGAGGATCAGCACAGCACCGACGACGCTGAAGCCAACCCACAGGTCGGTGTTGAGCAACACCCCCAGCGCGCCGCCGAGCACCCAAGCCAGCTGCAGCGTCGATTCCGACCGCCCGAACGCCGACGCGCGTGATTCCTCGGGCAAGTCGTCCTGTAGCGATGCGTCCAGCGCGGCCTTGGCAATTGCGCTTGAACCCGACGTGATCAAGGTTGCGATGGCGGCCGTCACAAGATTGCCGGCCACCGCCGCCGCCACTGCCGCCGCGGTCACCGCCACGGTGCAGCGCACCGCGAGCACCGCGGGCCTGCCCAACCGAAGCCGCGCACTGGCGAAGTTGCCGACGAAGTTACCGGTGGCGGCGGCAGCACCGATCAGCCCCAGTATGCCAAGCTGCACCCATCCACTGGCGGCGTGCGCCTTGGCGACGAAGGCCGGATACAAAAACAGGAATCCGACCATGACCTTGATGGTGGAATTGCCCCACAACGCCGTAATGATGTTGCGACCCAACGGCTGTCGAAGCGCACCGCTGAACTCCTGGGACCAGCTTCGGCCCGGTGGACGGCTGCGGTAGCTCAAGGTGGCGGGAACCTCACCCTCGGTCACTTCGACCCAGCGCGGAATTCGCATGGACAGCCAGGCACCGGCAACCGTGACGGCAATTACGACGAATAACGCGCCGGGCCAATGGAACACGCGGGTAAAGGCGTATTCGATGCCGCTCGCTATGCCACCGCCGATGATGGTGCCCCCCAGCAGCCCGAACACGGTCAGCCGCGAATTGACGCGCACCAGGTCGATCGTTGGCGGCATCACCCGTGGCGTCACCGCGCTGCGCAGAACGCTGAACGACTTCGACAGCACCATCATTGCCAGCGCGCACGGGTACAACACCCATGACGGGTAGCTTCCGGTGGCGCCGTCGTAGTTGCTGATCAGCAGCACCGCCAACCCCGTCCGCAGCGCGAACGATGCCGCCAGCGCGACCCGTCGGCCATGCTGTAGCCGATCTAGCGCCGGACCGATCAGCGGCGCGACCACCGCGAACGGCGCGATGGTGATCAGCAGGTATAACGCGACCTTGTCCTTGCTTTCCCCGGTGGCCGCGGCGAAGAACAGCGTGTTGGCGAGTGCGACGGCCATCGCGGCATCGGTGGCGAAGTTGGCTACCACCGGCCAGGTCAGCGCCGTCAGCCCGGACTTGTCGGCGCCGTCGGCGGTGGCGGCTCGCTGCACCAACCCGTACATCCGCGAACCCATCTCGCGGCTGCGCTGCGCGGCGGCGCGGGTGACCGTGACACGCTCGCCGCCCGCGGTGCCGGTGCCACTCGGCGGTTCGCTGCGGCGGTCGGGCTCGGGCTCGCGGTTCAGCGGCGGCAGATAGCGGTTGGCGCTGGGCATCGGCGGCGGTCGGCGCGGTCGCCGATAGCCCGGCTCGTCTGCCGGGTAATTGGCCATTCCGGGATGCTCGGCGGCGGGTCCGCTACGGGTGCGGCGGCCGGCAGACGCCCGGCCCGTGTCGGGGTGATCACGCCGCCGTCCAGCCATGCCTCAATTCTCACAGATCCTCGTCGATGCGATGTGTAGGCAACCGGTGTGGCCGGAACCCATGGGTCTACGGCACTATGAATGGCGTATGGAAACAGCGGACGACGTGACCAGGCCGACCCCGGAGTCGGCTGCGGCGACTACGGCGGAGTGGTTGCCTGAGTTGGCGACGGTGCTCACCGACGCCGTCGAGGCGGCGCGGACGGCCATCGCCGAGTTCAGCGGCGCCGATACGGTCGGGGACTACCTCGGCGTCGGCTACGAGGATCCGACCAGCGCCACCCACCGTTTCCTGGCCCATCTGCCGGGTTATCAGGGGTGGCAGTGGGCCGTCGTCGTGGCCGCTTATCCCGGGGCCGACCACGTGACGATCAGTGAGGTGGTCCTGGTACCGGGGCCGACGTCGTTGTTGGCGCCGGAATGGGTGCCTTGGGATCAGCGGATCCGGCCGGGCGACCTGAGCCCGGGAGACCTACTGGCACCACTGCCGGACGATCCGCGGTTGGTGCCTGGCTATCTGGCCTCCGGTGACCCGCAGGTTGACGAGATCGCCGCAGAGATCGGCCTGGGACGGCGCCGCGTGATGAGTGCCTGGGGCCGTTCCGAGGCGGCCCAGCGCTGGCACGACGGCGACTACGGTCCGTCGGCGCAGATGGCGCAATCCACCAAACGCGTATGTCGCGATTGCGGTTTCTTTCTCCCGCTTGCGGGGTCGTTGGGCGCGATGTTCGGGGTGTGCGGCAACGAGTTGTCCGGCGACGGACATGTCGTCGACTTTGAATACGGCTGCGGTGCGCATTCCGACACCCCGGCTCCGGCCGGCAGCGGCTCGCCGATGTACGACCCCTACGACGATGGGGTGCTCGACATCGCCGAGAAACCCGCAGAGCCCAGCTAGCTGTTCTCGGCCGCGGCTTTGATTTTGGCCAGCGAGGCGTTCATGCCGTCGATGAGTTCCCGCTCGAAGTTCGCGGTCCCGCCGAAAAGCGCGTTCACCGCCATACTCGACGCCGGCTTGGTGCCGTTCTCCGCGTGCCGGCTCTCGACCACCCGGGTGCCCTCGGCGATCGGCTGCAGTTCGTAGCTCCAGATCGTGTTGTTGGTGTTGACCCGGAATGCCAGCTTCTGGTCCGGGATCACCTCGAGGACGGTGCATGTCGTCGCCCAAAACAGACGCTTGCGGCGGTTGAAGTTGATGGTGCGGGTGCCATGGCGGACCGGGCCGAGCGGTCGCATGTACCGACACTGCGGGCTCCACTGGGGCATTTTGCGGAAATCGCTGACCAGCGCCCATACTTTCGAGACCGGTGCCTTGATATCAACCTGCGCTTGCAATAGCGGCGCTGCCATTGGACGCGTACCTCCTGCTCAGGACCCTCATTCTCGGTCGGGATTGGGTTGATAGTCCAATCCGGTCTGTGCGCCACGCGCGCCACGACGGGCCGCGTCACGCTGCCACAGAAAGATCGCGGTGCCCAGCACCCCGACACCCAGCCCGGCCAGTGTCAGCGGTCGCCAAGTTTCCAGGGCCGGTACGACGAACGCCGCCACAGCAGCAACCAGCCAGGCCAGTGCGCCGACGGCGATCACCGGCCATACCTCCAGCAACGGGGCGGGCAGCATCGGCGGCTCGAGGCTTTTGCCAGGCTCGACAGACATCGCGTCCAAGATAGCCCGAAGACGATCCGTGCAGTAGCCGCTAGTCCGGACTCGGTGATTCGTTGCCGGGGAATGGACGTTCTGTCGTAACGTCGCGGCTGTGATTGAGGGCGATAGCCGGTTGGCCAGCGACCTGTCGCTGGCAGTAATGCGGCTCTCCCGGCAGCTGCGATTTCGTCGGCCGCAGTCCCCGGTGTCGTTGTCGCAGCTGTCGGCGCTGGCGACATTGGCCAATTACGGCCCGATGACGCCCGGTGCGCTGGCCATCCGGGAACGGGTTCGTCCCCCTTCCATGACACGGGTGATCGCGTCGTTGGCCGATTTGGGTTTTGTGGACCGCGTTGCGCACCCCGACGATGGCCGCCAGGTTTTGGTGTCGGTCTCCGATGCCGGCGTCGAACTGCTGGAGGCCGAGCGGCGGGCGAGCCAGGAGTGGCTGGCCCAGCGGCTTGAAACCCTGGGCGGCACCGAACGCGATACGCTGCGTGAGGCTGCTGACCTGATCTTGGCGCTTGTCGACGAAAGCCCTTGACCCCAAACAATTTTGACCACGCTGATGGCATCGATGGTGTGGTCGTCAGCGACATCACCGATCCCTACGACGCGCGGCTTGATCACTTTCGGGATTTGAACAGCATCGACCGTAGGCCCGACCTGCCGAGCGGGAAGGGGCTGGTGATTGCCGAGGGTGTGCTGGTGGTGCAGCGCATGCTGGCCTCGCGGTTCACGCCGATGGCTTTACTCGGCACCGATCGCAGACTCGGCGAGCTCAGGGCAGATCTGGCCGGCAGTCCCGCGCCCTACTATCGGGTGTCCGCAGAGGTGATGGCCCAGGTGGTTGGCTTTCATCTCAACCGCGGCGTGTTGGCCGCCGCGCGTCGGGCGCCCGAGCGCAGCCTCGCAGAGGTGGTCGACGGCGCCCGCACCGTCGCGGTGCTCGAGGGGGTGAACGACCACGAGAACCTGGGCGCCATCTTTCGCAATGCCGCGGGACTCGACGTCGACGCGGTGGTGTTCGGCAGCGGCTGCGCTGATCCGCTCTACCGCCGTGCGGTGCGGGTATCCATGGGACACGCCCTGCTGGTGCCCTATGCGCGGGCAACCAACTGGCCGGATGACTTGAAGATATTGCAACAGAAGGGATTTCGATTGTTGGCGATGACACCCAACCCCGACGCGGCACCGTTGGCGGAGGCAATGGCGGCAGTGCACGACGAGCCGGTCGCGGTGTTGGTCGGCGCCGAAGGGCCGGGCCTGAGCCGTGTCGTGATGCAGGTCAGCGATCGGCGGGTACGCATCCCGATGTCACGCGGCACCGACTCGCTCAACGTCGCCACCGCGGCGGCGCTGGCGTTCTACGAGCGGGTTAGGCTCGGCCGGTGACCGACGAATCCACCCCGTGGGCAACGGGTTTGACCGTCGCCGGATTCGTCGCCGCGGCCACCGGGGTCGCTGTTGTGGTGCTGAGTCTGGGGCTGATCCGGGTGCACCCGTTGTTGGCCGTTGGGCTCAACATCGTTGCGGCCGGCGGGTTGGCGCCAACGCTATGGGGGTGGCGGCGTACCGCGGTGCTGCGCTGGTTGGTGCTCGGCGTCGGAGTGGGTGTGACAGCCGCCTGGCTGGCCCTGGTCGCGATGACGCTGTTTGGCTAGCGCTGCCCGCCGGAACGGACACCCAGCAGCACGTCTTCCCACGCCGGCACCGGCGGCTTGCCGCGGCGGCTGCGCGCTGGCTCGCTCTTGGGTTCGGGTGTCGGGCTTTCCACCGGCGCGGGTTCCGGCTCGTCGAAGTCGAGTTGGGCGACCGGTGCCACGGGCCGTAGCGGACGGTCGAAGCTCGGGTCGATCAGCTCACTGGCTCCGTCATCGACGGCGGTGACCGTGCCGCCGTGCGCGCCCGGGCAGAACCGGAAATGCGCGAGGTTGTCGGAACGACCGGCCTTCCAGCCCAGCTGGACCGTCCAGCGGCCATCCTCGTTACGCCAGGCGTCCCACGTCGTGTTGTCCGGGTTGAGGCCGCGGGCCACCAGCGACGTGGTGACCGTCTCTAACAGCGTCAGCACCGCCGGGCCGTCGGCGAGAACGGGATGGGCGGCGGTTGCCAGCTCGGCGGCGCGGGAGCGCTCCAGCAGCACCGGGTGAGCGAACCTCTCGATCCGCTCGATGTCAACTCCGGCGGACGCCGCCAACTGCTCGACGGATGCGCCGGCGCGGATGCGGGCCTGGATTTCCTTGGGACGCAGCATGCTGGTGACCTCGATCTCGATATGGGTTTGACCCACCCGGGCCCCATCGCCGCGCACTGCTGCCCTCAGCCGGTCGTCGACTCGTATCTTGAACTTGTCGCCGGGGTCCCCGTTGTCTTTGGTGCTTTCGCAGATGATGTGTTTGCCATCGACATCGAGTCCGACGATCGTGAGTTCCCGCATGGTGTCTCCTCGCGGGCCGCTCGCAGACCAAAGTGCCAGGCCCGTCAGCTGCGGACTTTAGTGCAGACAGCGCCCGTTACCGTGCTGACACGCTGGACACAACGGGCCGGGCTTAGGTACACGGTCCGAACCGTTGCCGGGCTTGATATGGATGATGTTTTGTCAAAGCGCCAAAGTGAAGCGGCGCTAACTGCGGTTGCCGAACAACTGTGCCTTCGAGTCGGAGTGCGACCAACGTTATCCTTAACAGAGTCAATACCGCGCCAAAAGGCGTTGCGTTAAGTTCCACGGGTGACCCCGTCAGTCATCGTTCTGGGCGGCGGCCTGTCCGGTTGCTCGGCGGCATACGCCCTGGCGCAGGCGGGACTGTGCGTCAGCGTCGTAGAGCGTGCCCCGACCCTGGGAGGCCTCGCCGGCAGCTTCGAGCGCGAGGGCCACTTCTACCCTCTGGGCTACCACCACATCCTTCGTCGCGACCGGACGTTGCTCTACTTCCTCGCGCGGATCGGCGCGCTCGAGCAAGTGCGGTGGCGGCGCATCCGGATGTTGTTTCGGGTTGGCGACCAGCTGTACGACCTGGCGAACCCGGTGGACTTCCTGCGTTTCCCGATGTCTCTCGCCGATAAGGCGCGCTTCGCGGTCCTCATGCTGCGGGCCTTCCGCAAGAACGACTGGAACGACTGGCTGGACAAGAGCGCCGAGGACCTGCTCGACGCGTGGGCCGGACCTCGCGTGCGCCAAGCGCTCTTCGAGCCGCTTACCCAGCTGAAATTCGAGCTGCCCTGCTCGGAAGTGAGTGGCGCCTGGCTGGGAACGCGGCTCCAGTTCCGCGAGGGCTCGACGGCCCTTGGTTACATCCCAGGGGCGAACTGGACGCAGGTGCTGTGCGACGGCGTGGCGCGGCTTCTCCGGGAGTCCGGCGTCGAGGTGCGCTTGGGCACGAACGTCGCGAAGCTACATGCGGACGGCGAGCGTGTCCACGAGGTTGAGCTGGACAGCGGCGAGCGCCTTCCCGCGGACATGGTTGTGAGCAGCATCCCCACGGAGGGCTACCTCGGTCTTGCCCCCGACGACACCACGCCGCGGCTCCGGGAGATCCGCTACAGCGCCCTGCTGTCGATGGTGTGCGCCTCGAACAATCCGGTCAGCCCCGACTTCTACTGGATGAATCTCGCCGACCTCGACCGTGCGGCGTGCGGCATCTTCCTGCTGAACTCGCTCAATCCGACGATCGGCGCGCCGGGTCAGTCGTGCGTCAACTTCGTCACGCACCTCAACAGCCGGACGCGGCCGTTCTTCATGAAGTCCGAGGACGACATCCTGGCGGCCTATCTGGAGGACTTCAGGGCGGTCTTCGGTTTTGACCTCGACCCCTTCTGGGTCAAACTCTCGCGAATCCCGATGTACTCGCCGGTCATCACCCGCTCCTACCGGAACCCGCCGGTGCGCAGCGCCCGCTTCGACAACCTCTACTTCGCGGGTAACTACCGCACCTTTCCCTCGGTCCTCTCGACCGGCACGGCCCTCGCCTCCGGCCTGCACGCTGCTCGGGCCTTGCTGCGCGACCGAGGCACCGACACCCCGCTGCCCGACGAGGTCGCCGCCTTCCGACCTTAGAGTCTTGGGCGCATTGGCGAAGCCAACACCCTCGTCGCCACGCGACTGCTATCAAAGGGGTTCCGTGCTCATCGTTGCTTTCAAGCCCGACCACGACGGCGGGATGGCCGCCATCCGCGACGGTCGTCTGCTGTATTCGTTGGAGCCTGAGAAAGACTCGTGCCACCGATACGTTCCACGGATTCACCCGCGATCGCCCTGGAGGAGGCTGCCGGTCTCGGTTCGCTCGACGCAGATGCGCTGCAGGCATCCGCTGAGGCGCCGGAAGCCGGTCTTCGTGCGTAGGAGACGATGATCGCCGTGCACGCGACGAGCCAGAGGACTGGCAGCAGGTCCGCCGTGCTGGGGACGACCGGCGTGGTGCCGACGACTCCTATGGCTCCCAACTGCCCTGGAATGTCTACTTGGATCGGTGGAACCGGCAAAGCGATCTCGGCGATGGTGAGTGCCGCGGTCAGGCTCAGACAGACACCGAGCGCGCGACGGCGGTCGCCGAGGATGTCGAGCCGGTCGAAGATCCCCAAACCGGGTGGGACGACGGGGTCGCGGACCACCAGGGCGGCGATCGGTAAGGCGAACAGCAGGTAGTAGCGGTACGACAGGCTCGGGAAGAGCGAAGCGGTGGCCAGCAGCGCGATGCCGACCATGACCGGGGGGATGCGTCGCCCGAGGCCCAGGACGCAGCCGACGACCAGGGCGAGCACGACATACCCGATCAACGACCGGGGGCCATCGACAAAGCCACTCGGCAGAGAACCCCGCTTCTGGGTTTCGATCATGTCCGGGATAAAGAAGATTCCCCTCCCGAAAGACGCGTTTTGCAGCCAGACACGCTTTACCGGCGAACCGTGGTGGAGGGCGTTGTGGATCGACTGCAGGATGGTTCCCGGAAAGTCCCGTGGCCACAGCAGATAGGCGGCGAGGTTGGATATGACGACCGCGCCGACCGCGACGCCGCCCAACCGCCATTGTCGGGCCGCAAACAACGCGAGCGCGAGGATGGCGAACTGCGGTTTCACCAGCGCGGCCAAGACTACCGTGATCGCCACCAGCCCCCACCGCTGTCGGCGCAGCGCCACCAGGAAGACCAGCGCGATCGGCGCTACGAACCCCGCCGAGTTGCCCCGATCGATCACCGCCCACGCCGGGATGGCCGCGGCGCCTAACACCACAAACACGACCACTCGTTCCAGACCGCGAGCGCCCCGCGCCGCCCAGACCGCAGGAGTGAGGACCGCGACCGTCAGCGCGAGCAGGTAGCCGATTAGCCCAAGTCGCGGCATGCCGAGCCACTTCGCGGGAACCCCGAACAACAGCTGCGGCACCATCCCCGCCGCCAGGTAGTCGTTCTGGTCCGCCTGGTAGTTGTTCCAGGGCAGGAAGAGTGCATAGGGCTCCCACGGATTGGGCCGCATCCCTACGCCCAGCGACCATGGATAGTCGCCGAAGCAGTGCCTGCCGACCTGCGTGCCCCAATCAAGCCAGCAGTCCTCGGCGGGGTTAGCCAGAAGAGAGGACAACACGTCGATGCCGTAGTACCGGGCGAGAACAAAGCCTGTCGCCGCTGACACCGTCGATGCAAGCAGAATGGTGCCGAGCAGGAGTGTGCGCTCAGACTGGTCGGCGACTGCCGAGAGCTGCTGACGGATCGCGGTCACCGCGCCCCGCAGCAACTCGACAGGTCGATTCACGGACATTTCCCTCGTTCGGATCGCAACTCCGGCACGAGCAGGGCGGCAAGCTTCGTCGGCGGGAGATTACCAGCTCGCCGGCGGGCTTAGACGTGGTCTAAAGTCGCTCCACCACCCAGTCGATGCACTCGGTGAGCGCGCTGACGTCGTCCGGTTCGACGGCGGGGAACATCGCGACCCGCAACTGGTTGCGGCCGAGTTTGCGGTACGGCTCGGTGTCGACGATGCCGTTGGCGCGCAGCACCTTGGCCACCGCCGCGGCGTCGACGTCATCGTTGAAGTCGATCGTGCCCACCACCTGGGAGCGAAGCCGTGGCTCGGCAACGAATGGCGTCGTGTATGGCCGATCCTGGGCCCAGGCGTACAACCGCTGCGACGAGTCCGCGGTGCGTTTGACCGCCCACTCCAGCCCGCCGTTGCCCAACAACCAGTCGATCTGTTCGGCCAGCAGCACCAACGTCCCGATGGCCGGGGTGTTGTAGGTCTGGTTCTTCAGGCTGTTCTCCACCGCGATCGGCAGCGACAGAAAGTCCGGCACCCAGCGCCCGGACTCGGCGATCGCCTCGATCCGGCCCAGCGCCGCCGGGCTCAAGATCGCCAGCCAGAGCCCGCCGTCGCTGGCGAAGTTCTTCTGCGGCGCGAAGTAGTAGGCATCGGTGTCGGCGATGTCGACCGGAAGGCCGCCGGCGCCGGAGGTGGCATCGATGACGATCAGCGCATCGCCGGATCCGTCAGGCCGCGCGACCGGCACCGCGACTCCCGTCGAGGTCTCGTTGTGCGCCCAGGCGATCACGTCGGCCGACGGGTCGCCCTGCGGTTCGGGCGCGCTGCCGGGATCGGCCTTGATGACGATCGGTTCGCCGACGAACGGGTTCTTGGTGACCGCGGAGGCGAACTTCGAGCTGAACTCGCCATAGCTCAGGTGCAACGATCGCTTGTCGATCAGCCCGAACGCCGCGGCGTCCCAGAACGCCGTTGCCCCGCCGTTGCCCAGCACCACCTCGTAGCCGTCGGGCACCGAGAAAAACTCGCGTAGCCCGTCGCGCACGCGTCCGACCAGATCTTTGACGGGCGCTTGGCGGTGCGAGGTGCCGAAAAGTCCGGCGGCGGTAGTGGTGAGCGCCTTCAGCTGCTCAGGTCGGACCTTCGATGGGCCGGAGCCGAAGCGGCCGTCACGGGGTTTGATGGAAGCGGGAATCTCCAGGGCAGGGGTCAGCGGGTCAGCCATGATCACCAGGTTAGTGATCGAGCCGAGCTTGACGATCACGCGGTCGGCGATACTCGTCACATAGGACCGGATGTGATGTAAGTCACAGTGCACACATGTTCACGGATGGGCCACAGTGGCTGTCAAGGGGTCTAGATAGTTGCCGATACCTGCGGTACTGTCGTTGGACATAGCGCGTCCAAATGTAAAGCTCATTGGGGAGGCTGGGAATGGCCCAGGCGGGAACAGTCAAAAAAGGAGCCCGGACCAAGATTGTGCGACGTTGGCGTCGCAACATGGATGTCCTCGACGACCCGAAGTACGTCGAGATGCTTACCACGCTGTCCGAGGGGTCGGTGCGGCGCAATTTCAACCCCTACACCGACATCGACTGGGATTCACCCGAGTTCGCGGTCATCGACAACGACCCGCGCTGGAAACTGCCCGTCACCGACCCGCTGGGCCGGCACCCCTGGTATCAGGCGCAGTCCGAAGACCGCCAGATCCAGATCGGCATGTGGCGCCAGGCGAACGTCGCCAAGGTCGGTCTGCACTTTGAGTCGATCCTGATCCGCGGCCTGATGGAGTACGCGTTCTGGGTGCCCAACGGGTCACCGGAGTACCGGTACTGCCTGCACGAAGCGGTCGAAGAGTGCAACCACACCATGATGTTCCAGGAGATGGTGAACCACATCGGCGCCGATGTGCCCGGCATGCCTCGCATGCTGAAGTGGATTCAGCCGCTGATTCCGCTGGTGGCCGGGCCGCTGCCGATCCCGTTCTGGTTCGGCATCCTGGCTGGTGAAGAGCCCATCGACCACACCCAGAAGAACGTGCTGCGCGAGGGCAAGGAGCTGCACCCGATCATGGAGCGGGTGATGGCCATCCACGTGGCCGAGGAGGCTCGCCACATCTCGTTCGCCCACGAGTACCTGCGCAAGCGAGTGCCGGATCTGCCGCGCCGCAAGCGGTTCTGGCTGTCGCTCTATGTGCCGCTCACCATGCGGATCCTGTGCTCGGCGATCGTGGTTCCGCCCAGGGCGTTCTGGAAAGAGTTCGACATTCCGCGCGAGGTCCGCAAAGACGTGTTCTTCGGTTCGCCGGAGTCACGTCAAATGCTGCGTGACATGTTCGGCGACGTCCGGATGCTCTGCCATGACACCGGTCTGATGAACCCCCTCGCCAAGCTGATGTGGCGGATCTGCAAGATCAACGGCAAGCCCTCCCGCTACCGCAGCGAACCGCAGCGCCAGCACCTCGTCGTCGTACCGGCTGCCTAGGAAACCGGTTCTTTATGCCGCACGTTATTACCCAGTCGTGCTGTAGCGACGGGTCCTGTGTCTACGCCTGCCCGGTGAACTGCATCCATCCGTCTCCGGATGAGCCTGGCTTTGCCACCGCCGAGATGCTCTACATCGACCCGGTGGCGTGCGTGGACTGCGGAGCTTGCGTGAGCGCCTGTCCGGTGGGCGCCATCGCGCCGGCTGCCCAGCTGGCCCCCGAACAGCAACCGTTCATCGCACTCAACGCGTCGTACTACCCCGAGCGTCCGGCCGACCAGAAACTGCCGCCGACGTCCAAGTTGGCACCGGTGATCCCCGCACCGCAGGTGCGCGGTAATCACGGCCATCATCGGGGCCCGCTGACCGTCGCGATCGTGGGGTCCGGACCGGCGGCGATGTATGCCGCCGACGAACTGCTCACCCAAAACGGTGTCCGGGTCAACGTCTTCGAGAAGTTGCCCTCCCCGTACGGGCTGGTTCGCGCCGGCGTGGCACCGGACCACCAGACCACCAAACGGGTCACTGCGCTCTTCGACCGGATCGCGCGTCGCCGCGAATTCCAGTTCTTCCTCAACGTCGAGGTCGGCAAGCACCTCGGCCAGGACGATCTGCTCGCCCACCACCACGCGGTCATCTACGCGGTCGGCGCGCCCAATGACCGTCGGCTGGACATCACCGGCATGGGCCTGCCGGGAACCGGCACCGCCACCGAGACAGTGGCCTGGATCAACGGCCATCCCGACTTCACCGACCTGCCAGTCGATCTCAGCCACGAGCGGGTCATCGTCGTAGGCAACGGCAACGTCGCCCTGGATGTGGCCCGCGTGCTCACCGCCGACCCCGACGAGCTTGCTCGTACCGACATCTCCGATCACGCGTTGCAGGCGCTGCGCGCCTCACGAGTGCAAGAGGTAGTGATCGCCGCCCGCCGCGGACCGCTGCACTCAGCGTTCACGCTGCCCGAGCTGATCGGGCTGACGACAAAGGCGAATGTCGTACTCGCCGCCGCCGACCACGAGCTGGTGCTGCGCGATCTGGCGGGCGTCTCTGACGCCGTGACCAGGCAGAAGCTGGAGATTCTGAGCAAGCTCGGCGATGCCACCGTGCCGGCGGGCCCGCCGCTACGTCGGCGGATCCGGTTGGCCTACCACCTGACGCCCCTCCGGGTGCTGGGTGAGCACCGAGCCAACGGCATGGAGTTCCGCGTCACCGGCACCGACGAGGTGTGCCAGCTCGACGCCGGTCTGGTGTTGACCTCGATCGGCTACCACGGCAAGGCCATTCGTGACTTACCCTTCGACGACATCGCCGGAGTCGTGCCGAACAACGGCGGCCGGGTGATCGACCCGAATTCCGGTGAACCGGTGCATGGCGCATACGTGGCGGGGTGGATCAAGCGCGGCCCGACCGGATTCATCGGCACCAACAAATCGTGCGCACTGCAAACCGTGCAGCGGCTGGTCGACGATTTCAACGCCGGACTGCTGCGCGATCCGATCGGCAAGCCGTCGGCGTTGGACGCCCTCGTCCGGACGCGTCAGCCCGCCGTCGTTGATGCCGCGGGCTGGCAGGCCATCGATGCCGCCGAGGTGTCGCGAGGCCGTCTCAGCGATCGGCCGCGCAACAAGTTCACCTCGATCGCCGACATGCTGGAGGTCGCCGCCAACGCCCCTGAGCCGCCGCTGCGACGGCGACTGGCCGACCGACTGCGCCAATTGGCCGACCCGGCCTAACCCGGCTGCTGGCCGGTGAAGGCCGCAATTTCTTCCGGGGTCACCTCGCGGACGGGCTGACCCAGTGACCAGTGATGGCCGAACGGATCGGCGACAATGCCGTAGCGGTCGCCCCAGAACTGGTCCTCGAGCGGGGCGACCACGCTGGCGCCGGCGTCGAGCGCCCGCTGGAACTTGGTATCGACGTCGGTAACCGTCAGATGAATGGTGACCGGAGTACCGCCCAGCGACGTCGGGGTCGTCGACTTTCCGCCGGACATCTCGGGGAAGTCGTCGTTGAGCAGCACGGTGAAGCCGTTGATGCGCACTGCGGCGTGGATGAGCTTGCCGCCAGGACCGGGCACACGCCCGACTTCTTCCGCGTCAAAAGCCCTGACGTAGAAGTCGATCGCCGCTGCGGCGTTGTCGACGACCAGGTGTGGGGACAGTGCGGGTTCGACGGTAATTGCCATCGTGGCCTCCTCGGTGTCGGTACGGGTACGACCCTTTGGCTCGGGCCGCGATGCAATCTCATCACCGGCCACCGACACCGACGCCGTCTGGCGCGTCAGGCCTTGGGAACCTCGGCCCAGCCTTCGACGGATTCCGGGCTGCGCGGATCCGGGCCGACGTAGATGGCCGACGGGCGGACCAGCTTGCCGAGTCGCTTCTGTTCGAGAATGTGGGCGCACCATCCGGCGGTGCGTCCGCAGGTGAACATAGCCGGCATCATGTTGGGCTGTACCTGCGCGAAGTCCAGGATCACCGCCGCCCAGAACTCGACATTGGTTTCGATCGCCCGGTCCGGACGGCGCTCCCGTAGCTCGGCGAGCGCTGCCTGCTCGAGCGCCGCCGCGACTTCGTACCGCGGTGCGCCCAGCCGCTTGGCGGTGGCCCGCAACACGCGTGCGCGGGGGTCTTCGGCGCGGTAGACGCGGTGTCCGAAGCCCATCAGCTTCTCGTGGCGGTCCAGAATCCCCTTGACCAGACCGCGCGCGTCACCGGTGCGCTCGACCTCTTCGAGCATCGGCAACACCCGTGCCGGTGCACCGCCGTGCAGCGGGCCGCTCATCGCCCCGATCGCACCCGACAGCGCTGCCGCGACGTCGGCGCCGGTCGACGCGATCACCCGTGCGGTGAACGTCGAGGCGTTCATCCCGTGCTCGGCGGCCGACACCCAGTACGCGTCGACGGCCTCGATATGCCTGGGATCCGGCTCGCCCTGCCACCTGGTCATGAAACGTGCTGTGACAGTTGAGCACTCATCGATAACGCGCTGAGGAACCGCCGGCTGGTAGATACCGCGCGCCGATTGGGCGACATAGGACAGTGCCATCACCGAGGCCCGGGCGAGCTGGTCGCGGGCGGTGGCGTCGTCGATGTCGAGCAGCGGCTGATATCCCCAGATCGGCGCGAGCATCGCCAGGCCTGCCTGGACGTCGACCCGGACATCTCCGCTGTGGATCGGCAGCGGGAACGGCTCGGCCGGCGGCAGCCCGTGGCCGAACTTTCCGTCCACCAGCAAAGCCCAGGCGTCGCCGAAGGTGACGTGTCGGCCGACCAGGTCTTCGATGTCGACGCCGCGGTATCGCAGGGCGCCGCCGTCCTTGTCGGGCTCGGCGATCTCGGTGGTGAAGGCGACCACACCCTCGAGGCCGGCGACGAAATCTTCCGGGATCTTATCCGGGATGACAGTCATGGCTGAAATTCTCCCACGCCGCCCGCGTCCCGTCGCTACCGGCCGGTAACCCGCGACGGGTCGCCGGGAGTAGCGTTGACGCGATGGCACGACCCGACAACGAGCACCTGGCCGCGATGCGGGTGGAGTATGGCTCCGTCGAGAAGGACGGTAGCCCCGACCTCGACGTCGACTGGCTCGACCACGGCTGGCTTGCTTTGTTGCGCAAGTGGATTGGCGAGGCTGAGCGCGCGGGCGTCGCCGAGCCCAACGCGATGGTGTTGGCCACCGTCGAGTCGGGAAGGCCGGTCAGCCGGTCGGTGCTGTGCAAGGGTGTCGACGAGGACGGAATCACGTTCTTCACCAACTACGATTCCGCCAAAGGCGATGAGCTGGCCGCCACGCCCTACGCGTCGGCGACCTTTCCCTGGTATTTGCTGAACCGGCAGTTCCATATCCGGGGTCCGGTCACCAAGGTCGACCCGCAGGCCAGCCAGGACTACTGGTCGAAGCGGCCCCGCGGCTCACAGCTGGGGGCGTGGGCGTCGCATCAGTCCCGGCCGATCGCCTCGCGTGCGGCGCTGGTCGATCAGCTCGGCGAGGTGACGGCCCGCTTCGCCGACACCGAGCAGATCCCCGTGCCGCCGAACTGGGGCGGGTACCGCATCGCGCCCGACGTCGTCGAGTTCTGGCAGGGCCGGGAAGACCGGCTGCACAATCGGATTCGCGTCAAAGGTGGCCATGTCGAACGCCTGCAGCCCTAGGGAGAAGCCAGCCGATCGAGTTCGTCGAACCTAGCGAGGGCGGCATCAAGGTCCGGCTCGTCGAAGATCTCGGAGCGGTTGATCAGGTCACCTTCGAATGTGAAAAGGGCGATCTCTCGCCACTCCGCGTCGAAGCCGTCTCGTGAGGTTCCCTTCGCCACATGGGTGACGACGGCTCCGATGTTTGTCTGCCGATGCACCGTCTCGATGTACATTTTGACGTTCGGCACCATATCCCATGTGGCACGGACGTACTCGATGATGTCGCCTGGCTCGAACGCCCTCCCGCTCCGGTGGTCGATGTTTACCAAGTCGGGCGTAGTTGGGGGTAGCTCGTACCGGTTGAGCGCGGCGTAGTTCTGTGCCATGAGCGACCATATGTGCGCGTGGGCGGCCGCTTCGCCGGCGAGGAACCGGGCATCAAGCTCCTCGAACGCGGAGTCGAAATCATCGAGGTCGAACGAGACAAGCGTGACGATCCGCTCGTCGGTGTTGACCTCGACAATGGAGAACGACTCTGAGAAGAACGCCTCGGGTGCTTCATCCCGGAACCAAAGGCGGCCATGCGTGAGGACAACGCGCTCCCCCCGGGTCGCAATGGGAGTCGACGTCACGTTCGTGTTCCCTACGTCGGCGATCGACCGCAAGTCCGCTACCTCGGCGTCTCGACCATGTCTGACTCCCGCCCCCACCACCCGACGGCGATCGTCACTGGAAAAGTTGTCGGCGAATGTCTCCGCTATGGCGGTCCAGTCGCGGGCCGCGAACCGCGTCAGAAAGCGTTCGGCCGCTTGGCTTGCCGCATTCTCCAGTCGCCGCGCCTGCGACTGTAGTTCGTCAAAACGGGTGAGCGCGGCGTCGAGGTCGGCCTCGTCGAAGACCTCGATGCGGCGGAGCCGGTCACCTTCGACGGTGAAAATGTCGATCATCTGCCACTCGGCGTCAAAGCCCTCTGGCGAGGTCCCTTTCATCGCGGCGGTGACGACGGCTCCGAGTTCGCTCAGCCGATGCACAGCCTCTATGCAGATCCTGACTTCCGGAGTGAGGTCCCACACCGCACGAATAGATGCAGCCACGTCAACCTCATCGACCGATACGCCCGGTCGATGATCTATGTACACCGGATCCGGCGTCGTCGAGTGGAATTCGTGCTGATTGAACGCGGCGTAGGTCAGTGCGATCACCGACCACGTGTGTGCGTGGGCAGCCGCTTCGCCTGCGAGGTATCGGGCGTCGAGTTCCTCGAAGGCGGCGTCGACGTCGTCGAGGTCGAACGAGACGGAGGCGACGATCCGCTCATCGGCGTCGATCTCGAGGACGCAGAGCACCTCTGTGTGAAAAGCATCAGGCCGCTGATCACGATCCAAAAATCCCACACGGAAAAGGACAAGGCGGTCCCCGCGGGTTGCCATGTCCGTCCACGTCATATCTGCGATAAACAGGTCGGCGATCGCTCGCATGTCCGCGATCTGGGCTTGCCGACCGATCCGGACTCCCGAGCCCACTACCCGACGGCGATCGTCACCGAAGAAGTCGTCGGCGATTATGTCCGCCATGGCGTCCCAGTTGCCTGCCGCAAAGTGCGCCCGATACCGCGCTCCCACTTGACTCGCCGTGTTTTCTAGCCGCGGCGTTTGTGGTTGCAGTTCGTCAAATCGTGCAAGCGCGGCGTCGATGTCTGCTTCATCGAAAAGCTCGCTTCGGTTGACGATGTCGCCTTCGACCATCAAAACGTCGACCTCTCGCCACTCGGCGGCGAAGCCTTCGTGCGAAACACCATGTGTCACATGGGTGCAAACCGCTCCGACGTCGTTCAGGCGGTGCACCGCTTCGACGTAGATCTTCGCGTCTGCCGTGAGGTCGAACGCGGCACGGAAATAGGCGTTCAGCTCACCCGGCGCGAACGCAGCCGTCCGCCGGTGGTCGATACTTACACAATCGGGCGTGGTCGGCGGTAGCTCGTACCGGCGGATCGAGCCGAAGCCGTCGGCGAGGACGGACCATACGTGCGCGTGAGCGGCCGCTTCGCCGGCGAGGTACCGGGCATCGAGCTCGGCGATGGCGGCATCGAAGTCGTCTAGGTCGAACGTGACCCAGGCCGCGATCCGATCGTCGACGTCGATCTCGACTATCCCGAAGATATCGACGCCGAATGCCTCGGGTTCCTCGTGGCTGCGCGAGTATTGGGAACGAATGAGGGCTAGGCGTTCGCCGCGGGTCGCAATGGCATACGAAGTCGCGTTCGTGACCCCGAGATCGGCGACCGCCCGGTAATCGTTGATCTGGATATCGCGGCCGCGTCGGTCGCCGGAGTTCACCACCCGACGACGATCCTCACCAGAAACGTCGTTGGCCAGAATCTCGGCCATTGCGGCCCAGTCGCGGGCCACAAAGCACGCCAGCAACCGGTCATTCAATTGGCTGGCTGCGTTTTCCAGGCGCGGTGCCGGCAGACTGAGCTGTTCGAACCTCGCGATCGCGGCGTCCAAGTCTGCCTCGTCGAATAGCTCACAACGGTTGAAGGCGCCGCCATCAGTCATCAAGAGGTTGATCTCTCGCCATTCGGCGTCGAAGCCCTCACGCGAGGTCCCGTGAGCCGCGTGAGTGACGACCGCTCCGAGATCACTCAGCCGATGCACCGCCTCGATGTATGGCTTGACGTCTTGGTCTAGATTCCACCCGGCACGGAGGTACTCAGGCAGGTCACCGGGCGCGAACGCTGCCCCTAGGCGATGGTCGATATTCTCGAAATACGGTGTCGTCGTGGGAAGTTCACGCCGGTTGAGCGAGGCGTAGCCCGCTGCGATCACCGACCACGTGCGCGAGTGATTGGCTGCTTCGCCGGCGAGGTAGCGGGCATCGAGCTCCTCAAAGGCCGCGTCGAAGTCGTCGAGGTCGTACGAGACGAGCGCGACCATCCGCTTGTCGTCGTTGATCTCGAGGATGCTGAGCACCTCGGTGAGAAATGGTTCGGGTCCGTCATCGCGGCCCGAGAAGCCGAGACGCGTCAGGACAAGGCTCCTCCCGCGGGTAGCTATGACGGTCGGTGTCACGTTCGTGGTCCACAGATCGGCGGTCGTCCGCGTGTTTGCGATCTCGGCGTCTCGACCATGTCGGACCCCCGCACCCACCACCCGACGGCGATCGTCATTGGAGAAGCCATCGGCCAGTATCTCCGCCATGGCGTCCCAGTCGCGGGTCGCGAAGTGCGCCAGGATGCGCTCACCCACTTGGCTTGCCGCGTTTTCCAGCCGTGGTACCGGTCGGGTGAGCTGGTCAAACCTCGCGATCGCGGTGTCTAGGTCTGCCTCGTCGAATACCTCAGTGCGGTTGATCATGTCGCCTTCAACGGTGAAAACCGCGATCCCGCGCCACTCGGCGTCAAAACCCTCTGGCGAGGTCTCATGTGCTGCGTAAGTGACGAGTGCTCCGGGGTCGGTCAGCCGATGCACGGCCTCGACGTAAGCCTTGTTGTTTTGGTCCCGGTCCGGCCCGGCGCCGATATATGCGATCAGGTCGCCGGGCCCCATCGCGGTCTCCCGTCGGCGGTCGACGTTGATCCAGTCCGGCGTAGTCGCTGGGTGCTCGTGTCGGTTGATCGCCGCGTAGCTCCCCGAGATCACCGACCATGTGCGTGAGTGAGCGGCCGCTTCGCCGGCGAGGTATCGGGCGTCGAGCTCCGCGATGGCGCCGTCGAAGTCGTCAAGGTCGAACACGACGATCGCCGCGACCTGATTGTGCGAGTTGACTTCGGCGACGCCCAGCACTTCCGTGAAGAACTTTTCAGGCCCTGGCTCGCGGGTCGAGACGCGCGCGAGGACGAGGTGCTCCCCACGGACTGCGATGACAACGAACGTCACGTACACACCCAAACCTGCGTCAGCGGTCGCCCGCAGGAGTGCGATCTCGGCGTCTCGACCCTGTCGAACCCCTGCGTTTACGACCCGCCGGTGATCATCGGTAATGATGTTGTCGGCCAGTACCTTCGCGAGCGCATCCCAGTCGCGGGCTGCAAAGTGCGCCGAGTAGCGCTCGACCGCTTGGCTTGCCGCGTTTTCCAACCGCGGTGCCGGCCGGCTTAGCTGATCGAACCTCGCGAGCGCGGTGTCCAGGTCCGCCTCGTCGAAGACCTCTAAGCGGTCGATCAGGTCGCCTTCGACCGTGAGAACGCTGATACCCCGCCACTCGGCTTCGAAGCCCTCTTGCGAGGTCTCATGAGACACGGAGCTGACCACAGCTCCAAGGTTGTTCAGCCGATGCACAACCTCGATGGAGCTGCTCACGTCGGGTGCGAGTTTCCACGAGGCGAGTAATGCGGGTAGTTCACCAGGCGCAAACGACGGCCCATGCCGGTGGTCGATGTTGACCCAACCTGGCGTCGTCGGCGGCATCTCGCGCCGGTTGAGCGCGTCGTAGGCCTGCGTGATAACCGACCACGTGTGCGCGTGGGCGGCGGCTTCGCCCGCGACGTATCGTGCGTCGAGTTCGGCCATGGCGGCGTCGAAGTCGTCGAGGTCGAACGCCATAAGCGCCGCGATCCGCTGGACCGCGTCGATCTCGACTAGTTGTAGGAAATCAACGTGGAACGCCTCCGGTTCCTCGTTGCTGCGCGAGTATCGGGCACGGGTGAGGGCGAGGCGCGCCCCACGGGTCGCAATAGCGTCTGACCTCGCGTCCGTGACCTCAATGTCGGCGGCCGACCGGTAATCTTCGATCGCAGCATCCGGGCCGTGTCGGATGCCGGCGCCTACGACAGAACGACGATCTTCGCCGCAGTAGTCCTCGTTGAGGATCTCGGTTATCGCGTCCCAGTCGCGAGCCGCGAAGTATGCGTGAAGACGCTCGTACACCCCCGTTGCCGCGTTTTCGAGCCGCCGCGCCCGAGGGTGCGGCTCATCGAACCGCGCATGGGTCGCGTCGAGTTCGGCGAGCGCGGTGTCCATGTCGTCGATATCGAAGAAGACCTGCAGGACGATTCGACCTTCCTTGCCGATACCGTACAGCTGGAGCAACTCGTCGCGCGGTGCCCCAACACTTACGTCTGCAGTGCCCACCACCAATCGTGTAAGCGCCAGGCGCTCACCGCGCACGGCGACAACCTCGTTACGTTGCCGCACGGCGCCCATCTCGACATAGCGCCTGATCAGGCTTGGCCATTCGCCGGGCGGACGATCGACACCGACGATCTTCCGGCGACTCTCGACGAAGACGTCGGCTGCGTACTTCTCCTCGGCCTCGCTCCAGGCTTTGCGATCGAAAGCAGCTTCTAGCTCGCGGATCGCGCGCACGCACGCGGTGTCTGGCTCGACGGTCGACGCTTGGGGTGATGCTGGGGGCGAAGGGAGGTCGCGCCCGCCGAGAATGCGGCGCGACTTTTCAGCAAGCGCCGCAGCACCTTTCCGCTCATACAGGCTGGCCGCCCGCTCGGCGGCGGCACGCGCTCCGGCTGCGTCTCCGGCGGCGCCCAACACCGTTGCCAGTGACAGACAGGCATCGCCGTGATCCATCAACGCGTCGGTGCGCTCGGCCAAGGTGATGGCAGCTTGCGCAACGCGCCGAGCCTCGGCGTGGTCGCCACTGCGCGAGAGCAACTGAGCCCGAACTGTTCGCCAGGCGATCGATGGCTTCAATGCATGTCCCGCGAGATACTCACTCTCCGTGCATAATTCGTTGGCCTCGGCATCTCGGTTGAGGTCCAGGCAGGCACGAGCGAGTAGCGCCGCGGTCTCGGCGGTGTCGGCGTCGAGGCCCATGCGACGAAAACCGTTGTAGGCCTGACGCAGATGCGGTTCGGCTGCGGCCGGATCGTCCAAGACGAGCTCCACGATGCCGGCGAACTGCTCGACCTCCAGAAGGGCATGGCGCAGACCGAGTTCGGTGACAGTGCGTCGGGCTGAGTCGATCATCCGTCGAGCTGCCGCGTCGCGGCCGCGGAAGGCCTCCAACACGGCCTGGCACCGCGTCGACGTCGCTTCCACCGCCGGCGAGTCGGTGGTGATTCTGAGCAGCCGCACCACGTCAAGGCACCGCCCGCCCGCGCGCGGAACCGGGTTCGGGCCCCACAGCGCCGCAAGCGGCGCGCTGGCCAGCACCGCGTTGACTCGGCGGTGATCACGCGCGCGCCGCGCCGCCGTCAGAGCATCATCCAAGGCGATTTCACAGTCGCCGATTCGCCCGAGCCGGGCGAGGCATCTGGCACGGACGGTGTGAGCCTTGGCTTCCCCTGCGGCATCGTCTATTTCGGCTAGTTTGTGTGCCGCGGCGCCTAACGCGGCTTCCACGTCGTCCAATCGTTCGGGATGGATCAGTATCGAGAGTTCGCCGTCGAAGCACGTCGCCCATGCCGCTAGCCGGGCCGAATCGACTGTCGCTTGTTGCAATTGCGCCACCGCACCCGCTGCCGAAGCCACGTCACCCGCAGCGAGAAGAGCCTCGCAGCGCGCGACCAGTAGTTCGGACGCCTGATCGTTGCGGTCCGGCAGCTCGTCGTCAATCTCCTCCAGCGCGTGCAGGGCCCGATCGTAGAGGTCGGCCGCGCCTTCGTAACCGAGGCGAGCCATCGCCTGGTCCGCCGCACGGCGACAATAGTCAACGGCCTTGGCCGCGTTACCCGCCCATGCGCATTCGAAATAGTGGTAAGCCAGTTCAGCCAGCAGCTCGTCATCGGCGCCAGGCGCGTTCTCGAGCGTCGCGGCGATGCGCTGGTGTAGCCGCATGCGCCGCACCGACGCGAGCTCGGCGAGCAGCGACTGTCGGACGAGGGCGTGGTTGAACCGATAGTGACCGCCGTGCTCCTCGATGATGATGCCGGCCTTGGACGCCTCGTCGAACGCGTCCACGAGATCCTGGTCCCCGACCACGTGCTCGACCAGTTCGAGGGCAAACCTGCTCCCGACGACCGCGGCTGCCGCAAGGGCCTTGTTGGTCTCGATCGGAAGCCGAGAAAGTCGGCGGCTGACCGCCTCACGAACCCCCTGCGGCAACGTGCTCGGATCCCAGTGGCCGCCACTTTCGTCTACGTGGCGCAGTGCTTCGATGAGGAAGAACGGATTGCCCCCCGTGACCGACGCCAAGGCCCGGGCCAGCCCTTCGTCGTCATAGCCGGCTTCGGCGACGTAGGCGGTCACGTCTTTCTCGTCGAGGCCGCTGAGCTGAATGCGATTGGCGGTGCCGTCGCGGTGCAGGTCGGCGAGCATCGCCGCCAGAGGGTGGGACCGGTCAAGGTCGGTGCTGCGGTAGGTACCGATGATCTCCACGCGAGCCTGGTCGCCGAAGCGCAGCAGATGCCGCAGCAAGAGCAGCGTGGGTTTCGCGGCCCAGTGCAGGTCATCGAGAATCAGGACAACGGGTGCACTCGCGGAAGCAACTCCCAACAACGCGACGACGGCATCGAACAGTGCGTAGCGTTCGGTATCCGGGTCGGCCCGGGTCGGCGCGGCCAGATCAGGTAGCACATCGGTCAGCCCGGGAACCAGCGCGAGTAGAGCTTCCACGCCGCGCAGCCCCCGAAGGCTGCTGCTGCCGAGGCACGGCACCAGCGAACGCAGGGCTTCCGCGAACGGCTGGTACGCCGCACCGAGGTCCTCGTCGCAGCGGCCGTAGATCACCAGTGCGCCTTGGTCGTAGGCCTGCCGAGACCATTCGCCGGCCAGCCGCGTCTTGCCCACACCCGGTTCGCCCGCGATCAGCGCGGCGTTCGTGCCGCCTGCGAGCACGGTCTGCCACCCGGAAAAAAGCTGTCCCAGCTCGCGCTCGCGCCCGACGAACGGCCCGGGGCCGGCGAGCACGGCGGGCAGGCTCGGGCGCGTGATGGGCTCATCGGGTGGGACTGCCTGACGATGCTCGTCAGCGGTTTCCAGGCGCAGTTCGAAAACGTGCTCCGGGCGCGCCAGGTTTCGTAGCTGGCGCATCCCCAGGTCGTTGAGCACAACATCGTCGGACAGTGAGTCGATGACGAGCTCGCCCGTCGCACCCGAGCACAGGATCTGGCCACCCTCGGCCAGTGATCGCAAGCGCGCAGCCCGGTTGACTGCCCGACCGAAGTAGTCGCCGTCGCGCAGCTCGGCTTCCCCGGTGTGCAACGCCACCCGGACGCGCATGGGCTCCCGCAACGCCCAGGGCTCGTGGACGATCGCGTCTTGCAGCTCGATGGCGGCGGCGGCCGCCGCCGACGGCCGCTCGAAGACCGAGAACGTGGCATCGCCCTCGCCGCGCGTCTTGATCAGCCGTCCTCCGCGTGACGTGACGACCTGTTCGACGAGCTCGTCGTGGCGTGCCAGCGCCACCCCCATCGCGGCGGCGTCTGTCTCCCACGCCGCAGTCGATCCCTCGATATCGGTCAGGAAGAAGGTCACCGCGCGCGTCACCGCTGCAAGGTTCTGCGCCACCGGAATATCCAGCGAGGCGTCTTGCGCGACGATCGCGGCCTCGAGCCGCCGAAGCTCCGGTCCGGGGTCGACGCCCAACTCGTCTGCCAACAACGACCGTGCCCGTTGATAGGCGCCAAGGGCTTCACCCTGCCTGCCGGCGCGATACAGGGCGAGCATCAGTTGCCCCCAACGCCTTTCGCGCAGCGGCGCGTCGGCCACCGCCGCCTCAAGATCGCCGACGACTTCCGCGGCACGACCGGTCGCGAGCAGCGCTTCGGCTCGATCCTCCACCAGCGCGGCATGGCCCTCGATCCAGCGCGTCTTTTCGGATGTGCCCCGCCGGCCATCGGGCAGTTCGGGGATACCGCGCCAGAGGGCAAGCGCTTCCTCGAAGCGGGCGACCGCTTGGTTGGTGTCGCCGGCCGTGGCGGCATCGCGTCCCCGTCGGGCGGCCGATTTGTAACGCGAGGCATCAACTTCGCTCTCGGCCAGGGTCCAACCCGCTCCCGCCGTCAAGACAAAGCCGTCGCCCAGGGTGCGACGCAGCGAGGAAATGTGGGTCTGCAGGGCTTTGGCAGCGGTGCGCGGCGGATCTTCGCCCCAGAGCAATTCGAAGAGCGCGTCGGCCGAAACGACGGAACCGTCGTGCAGCCCGAGCATCGTGAGGATGGCGCGAGGTTTGGCGCCCGGGATCGCGACCGGTGCGCCGTGCTGTCGCACCTGGAGAGGTCCCAAAACCCCCAGTTCCACCGCTTGAAGCGTAGTCACGTCCCCGATCCTGCGGGTGAGTATTCAACGCGCAGTCAAGATCGAGTAAAAGCCGTCAAGCGGGCTGGCTTTCCTGAGGGAAAGCCCCAACTTCAGCAGACCCGACCCCGGGCAGGCGCGCCGTCCCGACAACGACTACCTTCTGCTATAGCAAGCTTGTAGGGCAGATCAGCCGAGACCGCAAAGGGGTTCCAGTGGCCGCAACCGACGACTCCGCCACTCTTCAGTACCCGGGTGGTGAGGTAAATCTCGACATCGTCCACGCCACCGAGGGAGCCGACGGTATCGCGCTCGGCTCGCTGCTGGCCAAGAGCGGGTACACGACGTTCGACAACGGCTTCGTCAATACCGCGTCGTGCAAGAGCTCGATCACTTACATCGACGGCGATGCCGGCATCCTGCGCTACCGCGGTATCCCGATCGAGCAGCTGGCGGAGAAGTCGACGTTCATCGAGGTGAGTTACCTGCTGATCTACGGCGAGCTGCCGACCAAAGACCAGCTGGCCAAGTTCACCCGCCAGATCCAGCTGCACACGATGCTGCATGAGGATCTGAAGCGGTTCTTCGACGGCTTTCCGCGCAACGCCCACCCGATGCCGGTGCTGTCCAGCGCGGTCAATGCGCTCTCGGCGTACTACCCGGACTCCCTCGAGCCGGGGGACACCGAGCAGGTCGAGCTGTCCACGATCCGGCTGCTGGCCAAGCTGCCCACCATCGCCGCCTACGCCTACAAGAAGTCGGTTGGTCAACCGTTCCTCTACCCGGACAACTCGCTGACGTTAGTGGAGAACTTCCTGCGGATGACGTTCGGGCTGCCCGCCGAGCCCTACGACGTCGACTCGGAGGTGGTGCGGGCGCTCGACATGCTGCTCATCTTGCACGCCGACCACGAGCAGAACTGTTCGACATCGACCGTTCGGCTGGTGGGCTCGTCGGAGGCCAACCTGTTCACCTCGATCTCCGGCGGCATCAACGCGCTATGGGGCCCGCTGCACGGCGGCGCCAACCAGGCCGTGCTGGAAATGCTGGAGAAGATCCGTACGAGCGACGACGACGTCAGCGACTTCGTCCGCAAGGTCAAGAACCGCGAAGAAGGCGTGAAGCTGATGGGCTTCGGCCACCGGGTCTACAAGAACTACGACCCGCGCGCCCGCATCGTCAAGGAACAGGCCGACAAGATCCTGGCCAAGCTCGGTGGTGACGACGATCTGCTGAGCATCGCCAAGGAACTCGAAGAGGCGGCGCTGACCGACGACTACTTCATCGAGCGCAAGCTCTACCCCAACGTCGACTTCTACACCGGCCTGATCTACCGGGCGCTCGGGTTCCCGACCCGGATGTTCACCGTGCTGTTCGCGCTGGGCCGGTTGCCGGGCTGGATCGCGCACTGGCGTGAGATGCACGACGAGGGTGACAGCAAGATCGGCCGTCCGCGCCAGATCTACACCGGCTACACCGAACGCGACTACGCCACTATCGACTCGCGGTAGTGGCGATCGCGAGCGCGGCGTAGCCGGGCGAAGCGGGTCGCCACCATCTGGTGTAGTGGCGATCGCGAGCGCGGCGTAGCCGGGCGAAGCGGGTCGCCACCATCCGTTGTAGCTACACCGACGCGAGTACCGCCATCGCGGCATTGTGGCCGCCGATGCCGGAGACCGCTCCGCCGCGTCGTGCGCCCGAACCGCACAGCAGGATGCGGTCGTGGGCGGTCGCCACGCCCCATTGCCGGGCCGGAGTGTCCAGTCGGTCGTCGTCGTCACTGAACGGCCAGCGCAAGGCACCGTGGAAGATGTTGCCGCCCGTCATCCCCAGCGCGTGTTGCAGGTCCAGGGTGGTCGTCGTCTCGATGCAGGGCCGGCCGTTCGCGTCATCCATCAGCACATCCTGAATCGGTTCGGCCAGAACGCAATTCAGTGATTTCAGCACGGCTTGGGTGAGCGCATTACGCTCGGCACCGAACACCGAATGCGGCGTGTGCAGACCGAACACCGTCAGGGTCGCAGCGCCCGAATCGCGCAGCGCGGGGGACAGGATGCTCGGGTCGGTCAGCGAATGGCAGTAGATCTCGCACGGAAGTGGATCGGGCAGCGCTCCGGCGGCGGCGCGCAGATATGCCGCATCCAGCTGCGTCCAGGTCTCGTTGACGTGCAAAGTTCCGCCGAACGCCTGCTCGGGCGTCACGGCGTCGTCGCGCAATCGCGGCAGCCGGCGCAGCACCATGTTCACCTTGACCTGAGCGCCGTCCGCCGGCGCCGGTGATTGTTCGCCCAGCAGGCCGGCCAGCACCGCGGGTGTGACGCCTGCCAGCACGAATCGGCCGCGCGCCAAATGCTCGTCGTCGTGCCGGCGGTAGCGCACCCGGCCGTTCGCGTCGATGGCGTAAACCTCTGCGCCGGTGACGATTTCGGTTCCGCCGCGCATCGCCGCGGCGGCCAGTGCCGTGCTCACCGAACCCATGCCCCCGACCGGGACGTGCCATTCCCCGACACCGCCGCCGATGAGGTGATACAGGAAACAGACGTTCTGCTGCAGTGACGGGTCGTCGAGTCGGGCGAAGGTGCCGATGAGCGCGTCGGTCGCCACCACTCCGCGTACCAGGTCATTGCCGATCGCGTCGGCGATCGCGCTACCAATCGGTCGATCGATCATGGCCTGCCACGCGGCCGCCGCTTGCCGATCGCCGCTGCCGACGACCTCTCGGCGGGCCTGCTCGCGGGTGCGTAACGGCTCCAACAGCGTCGGCCAGAGCCGCTCGGTGACCAGCCGGCAGCGCCGGTAAAACGCCGCGAAGGCCCGCTCGTCGTCGTCGGCGCCGATGACCCCGAACGTGCAGTGCGGCCCGACCAGCAGGCCGGTGCGTCCCTCCGTGGCAGGGTCGGGCGTGTACGACGAGTACGGCCGCCGGGCCAACTGCACCGCCGCACCCAGCTCGTCGGCGATGCGGGGCGACAACAGGCTCACCAGGTACGCATAACGCGACAGCCGGGCGTCGACACCGTCGAAAATCTGCGCCGACACCGCGGCGCCGCCGACCTGCGGCAGCCGCTCCAGCAGCCGGACTCGCAGGCCGGCCCGGGCCAGGTAGGCGGCCGCGACCAGGCCGTTGTGGCCGCCACCCACGATGACCACGTCGACGTCATCCGGGTCGGCAGCCATCGGTCAGCCCAGGTAACCCTCGACTTGGCCGGGCGGCCGCACCGTCGCGTCGCTGGGGTCTCCGCCGGTTTCGCGTAGTGCCCGACGCTGCCGAAGCAGATCCCAGCATTGGTCGAGTTCGGTCTCGACGCGGCGCAGCCGCTCGTGCTCGTCCGACGTGCTGATTTCGCCGTGTTGTAGCTGCGCCCGAAGGGTCTTCTCCTCAGCGACCAGGTGGTGGATATGCGCCAAGGCGTCTTGGTCTGCGTTGTCGGTCATCTTTGGTCCTCTTCCACGAGTCAAGTGTGCCGGACTAGGGTCGGTCGGGTGTCAAGCAAACCAGAGATCGACTTCCCGAGCGGCCCGGCGCCCGCACAACTCGTCATCGAAGACCTGGTGGTCGGAGACGGACCCGAAGCCAAGCCGGGTGGCGTGGTCGAGGTCCACTATGTCGGTGTCGAGTACGACACCGGCGAAGAATTCGATAGCTCGTGGGGTCGGGGCGAGTCCATCGAATTCCCGTTGCGTGGGCTCATCCAGGGATGGCAGGACGGTATTCCGGGAATGAAGGTGGGCGGTCGGCGTCAGCTGGTGGTCCCACCCGCGCAGGCTTATGGCCCGGCCGGTTCGGGGCATCAGCTATCGGGTAAGACGCTGGTCTTCGTCATCGACCTGCTCAGCACCCGCTAACACGAGGGAGGGCCCAATGGCGGGTTCCGACGAAGCACCCGAAGCCACGCAGTGGCGGCCGACCTCGAGGTTCTATCGGCGGTTTCCGGGCTTGCCGTGGTTGGTTGGGCTAATCGTTATTCCCCTGCTGCTGGCTGTAATCGGCCATGGCGAACTGGGCCGGACCCGATCGGACTTCAACGGGCCGACGGGTGCGTTGCCGACGCTGAACGCGCACACTCCGTCGTATGGCGGCGCGCCGAACTCACCGACGATTCCGCCGGTGGCGCTGGCACCGGTGTCAATCACGCGCAGCGGCAACGACATCAAGCTTTCCGGTGACACGCCCACCCCTGAGGCAAAGGATTCGCTACTGGCGGCGCTGAAGGCGGGCTTCGGGCCGGATATCAACATCATCGACGACATCCGGATCAACCGGGATATCACTTCCCTCGATTTCTCCAATGCTGCACCGGTTTTCAAAGCGGCGGCATCAGTTGCCGATTTCGGCCTCACCATCAAGGGTGACACCATCACCCTCATCGGAACGACGGGTTCGGGAGGTCAGCAAGACGCCGTCGAGCAGGCTGCTGACGCGGCCTGGCCCAACCTGAATATCGTTGACACGATGGGGATCGGCGGTCCCGTCACGGCGAGCGCACCCCCGGGCCCGGCACCGGCTCTTGGCCCGGGTAACGCGTGCGCCCACCTGGGATCAGACCTCAGAGCTCTTGGCCCGATTACCTTTCCCACCGACGGGTCCGCGTTGACGCCGGACGCCGAACAGACACTGAATCAGGTTGCCGACAAGCTGAAAGCCTGTCCGGCTGCGAAAGTGACCATCAACGGCTACACCGATAACACCGGTAACGACGCCATCAACAACCCGCTGAGCAGCAACCGGGCCGACGCCGTCGCCGGTTACCTGATCGCACACGGTGTCATGGGTGATCACCTGACCGCGAAGGGCCACGGTTCTGCCGACTCGGTCGCCGACAACAGCAGCCTGGACGGTCAAGCCAAGAATCGCCGTGTCGAAATCGCGGTCAGCTAAGGAGAATCCGCCGATGGACTTCGTTATCCAATGGTTGTGCTATCTGGTGGCGTTCGCGGTCGGCTCGGCGGTTGCCTTGGCGATTGCCGGCGTAGCGATCAGGAACACCGACGAAGAGCAAGCTCTGGAGGACATGCCCGGCGCCCGTGAGATTGGAGCGCAGTGATGGGCGACCTGAACTACTGGCTGGTTGGGGTGTCGTTCCTGCTCGGACTGTTGCTGACATTGGTGCTGACGATCCATCGTGTCAAACGTGAAGTGCCGGTGAGCTCTTCGGCGGCCGAGCAGGAGCGGGAGAACGGCAAGGAGACGTAGGTCAGCTCGGGCCGGGCAAGCGCAGCACAAGGCGCACTCCGCCCAGCGGGCTGTCTTCCAGCGACGCCGTGCCGCCGTGCAGCTGCGCCTGCTGAGCCACCAACGCCAGGCCCAGTCCGGAGCCCGAATGTGACGCGGTCGAGCCGCGGGAGAATCGCTCGAACACCACTTGGCGTTCCTCCTCGGGTATTCCGCCGCCGTTGTCGTCGACGGCGATCTCGACACCGGCCCGCGAGCTGACCGCGGACAGTTGAACTCTGGTCGCGCCGCCGTGTTTGACGGCGTTGGCGATCGCGTTGTCGACGGCAAGGCGCAGGCCGGCGGGTAGCCCGACGATGATGCAGGTCGGCGACGGCGCCAGCGACACGTCGAGGTCGGGGTAGATCCGCATGGCGTCGTGCGCAGCGCGGTCGAGTAGCTCGGTGATGTCGACCGGAACGTGGTCCTCCGACGTAGAGAGCTCGCCCTGGGCCAGTCGCTCCAGCGCGGAAAGTGTTGCCTCGATTCGTGATTGGGTGCGGATCACATCGTTGATTACTTCTTTGCGCTGCTCGTCGGGAAGGTCGAGGGTGGCCAGCACCTCGAGGTTGGTGCGCATCGCGGTCAGCGGCGTGCGCAACTCGTGCGACGACACCGCGGCGAAGTCCCGGGCCGAGGCCAGGGCTTCCATCGTCCGGTTCTGCTCGTTCCAGATCCGTTGCAGCATGCCGCGCATGGCCTCGGCGATTTCCACTGCCTCGGTGGCGCCGCGCACTTTGATCTGTGGGCTTTCGTCACCCGCGTCGATCGCCCGGGTCTGCTGGGCCAACCGCTTGAACGGCCGCACCGCGAAGGTCGCCAGCAGCCAGGCGAATACGGCCGCCGCGGCGATCGAGAATCCGGCGATCAAGATCACCCGACGGTGCAGGTTGTTGGTGTCGGCGATAGTGGAGTCGTAGGTTGCGCCGACTTCCACCGACATCGGGTGCGGCGCCGGAATATTGACGGTGCGCACCCGGTAGCGCACGCCGTTGACGTAGGTGTCGGCGTAGCCCGCCGGCAATTCCGGCAGGGTGACCGTCGAGTTGGAGGTTATCTCGCTGCCACCGGCACGGCGCACGGTGATGATCGCGTCCTGGTCATTGGGTGAGTTCGGAATCTGGCCAAGGCCGCGGGGCAGGAATGGGATCGCGAAACCGGCTGCCTCGTCGAGACGACGGTCCAGCCTTTCCTTGCGGTCGTTGGTGATGCCGAACCAGACGACGGCACAGGTGATGAGCACCGGAATCGCCGCGCCGATGGCGGTCGCCACGACGACCCGCGCGCGCAGCGATGGCGTACGGGTCACGATTCTGGACAACAAATTCAAGTTCACGCTCAGTCCCGTCACTGCATACGCAGTACGAATCCCACTCCGCGCACGGTGTGCAGCAACCGCGGACCGCCATTGGCTTCCAGCTTGCGGCGCAGGTACCCGATGAACACGTCGACGACGTTGGTGTCGGCGGCGAAATCGTAACCCCAGACCAATTCCAGCAACTGCGCGCGGGACAACACCGCGGTCTTGTGCTCGGCCAGCACCGCCAGCAGGTCGAACTCGCGCTTGGTCAGGTCGACGTCGACGCCGTGGACCCGGGCCCGCCGGCCCGGGATGTCCACCTCCAACGGGCCCACCGTGATGGTCTCCGAGGACGACGTCGCGGTGGATCCGCGGCGGCGCAGCAGCGCTCGCACCCGCGCGACCAATTCGGCCAGCACGAACGGTTTGACCAGGTAGTCGTCGGCGCCGGCCTCCAGACCGGCCACCCGGTCGTCGACCGAGCTACGGGCGCTCAGGACACAGACCGGCACGTCGTTGTCCATCGCACGCAGCGCGGTGACCACGCTGACGCCGTCGAGCACCGGCATGTTGATGTCGAGCACGATGGCATCGGGCCTGGTCTCGGTGGCACTCCGCAACGCTTCGGCGCCGTCCACCGCGGTCG
>NZ_DATMLH010000194.1:0-23683 GCF_035570115.1 Mycobacterium sp. | reverse complement strand
TTGTGGCGCAATGCAATTCAGCCTTTCTCAAAGGGCGCACGGTCTCGAACCCCTCGGCGGATTAGGCGGCGCAGTTCGGTGCTGGCCGTCTCGAAATGCTTTGCGCCGGTGGCTCAAGCCGCAAGTCCGCCAGTCTCCAGGCGACCACAAAGATTCGGAGATAGCAGATTAGGCGAAAGCATCCTCGCCGTTTGGCAAGCCGTGACTGATTCAATCCAGGTACCGCGCACCAGAGTTGCACGTCAACGGCGGTTTTCGAGCCGACCATCCGGAGTCGTGGCTATCTGCGGGCTAACCAATCGGCGGGCTGACACACCGACAAAAGGTTGCTGCACCATGACCACCATTCTCATGCTGGAACGAGCCGAGGACGTCTTGGTCACAACGTCATGGGGGCCCACCTAGCCGGTCATGTTCGCCGGTCCAATCTGACCACAGCGGAAGTCCTAGGGCATATCTTTATTTGGCCCCGGATCACACTCGGACTACATAACCAGAACTGGAGAAAAGATGCGGCAATGGTTGAGCGGAAGACCCCAGTACCTCCACGACGATGGCGTAACGTTTTCTTTCAAAATGGGCCTTGATCCCGGGGAACAAAGCACTTTTGCCGGGACTCTGGGCTTTTTTCACCGGCCCATCCACGCTTCTGCTTTCGCGACGCTATACGGCACCGTTACCCCTCCGGTTACGTGGACCGAGTACGACAACCTGGATAGTTGGGTGGAGATCCTTAAATACAGCGAACGTAACCAAACATCGATAACAGTTTATTATGACGACACGATCATTGTTGACTACAACAGCTGGTCGGCGGTGGCTGAGCCGCCGGGAGGTCCAGCGCGGCACGCACCTCCCGAGCAGAAGTACGGGCAGGGCTGGGAAATAAACTGGGTGTACGGGCTTGAGTGGTGAGCGTGCTCAGTGAGCAGTCGTTCCAGGAATCTGGCACTGGTCGCGCCCTGCGGCGGCTGAGGACTGCCATCGGCCGACTTGACGTGGAGGGGGTCGTCCTCCGCCCTGGCGCAAGTTTGGAAGGCACCGTTCCAAGGGGCCTCCCCACGCGGTGCCACATTCGACCCAAAGAATGTACGAGTCCTACACCCTTAAGGGGTCAACTCTTCCGAATGTGCGGCGAGGTCTGTGCAGCTTAACCGAAGGTCACCGTCTACTGATCGGTGTGACTTTCCTGAGGCTGGTGCGGGCCCGCCGACCACCTGAGATACGCCTGATGGGCCTCCTCCTCGCTCATCAGCACCAGTCGGCCACCGACCATCTGGAAGGTCGGGTAGGAATCGAAGATCGTGACATAGCCGCTGTCCGATATCGGGGTCGGCTGCTTGGCGGTGATGAGGTGATAGCAGCCGGGGATGTCGGCTTCCATCACGTCACCGACGTCCACACCGATGTGCGGGGTGATAATCGGCGGCTCCTCATGCCTGAAGTTCACACGGCAAGCCTCCGACCACCCCGTCGGTTTGGCACGAGTAGTCGACTACTCTCTTTCCCACTGGAATTCCGGTGGTGGCTTGCGTGCCGCGACCCGACCGCTGTGCGCATGATGCCGAAGCGTCACACAGGGAGGTCATCGACGCCGAGCTGCGGCTCCAGGCCGCCCGTGCGTTGGTCGATCCGCGAGCATGGTGGCGAGCCGTCGAGGCGCCATCCCGACTAACTGCTCGACGGATGGAACGACGCGCGCCCAATGGCTCCAACCCGTTAATGCCAGTCGTTGGTGCCAGGTAGTTTTCCCGCAATCGGGGCCTAATGAGCGGCCATATACCGCCCCGCATGGGGCAACTGACCACCGATCCTGCGGTCTTGGCCAAGGAAGGTGCGAACTTTGAGCGGATCGCGGGTGAGCTGAAGAGCGTCGCGCGCGTGCAGTCCACGGCCACCGATATGGATAACTTCGATAGCCGTGGCACCGCGCCCGCAAATGAAAGCTTCTGTCCGACAACACTTACCGTGCAACGGCCGTTGGTGCAGGACTGAGGGCCAAGCATCGTCTGGCTTTCGTAGGACTGACAGGGCCACGACAACGGATTCCGGATCACGCACAGTGGAGCGATGGATTCGTGGGAGTTCGGTCGCACAGTGCGTCACTGGCGGACCTCGACTTCATGCGGTCGGTGCACGCGTGGTGGTGGGGGCGGTGAACGGTGGTGTCGGCGGATCCCGCTGTGCCGCAGAGCCTGCAGCCTCGACGACACGAGCGGCGCGCAGGATGAAGTCCGATAATCCGGTGTCAATAGCCGACTGACCGTGTCACACTGCTCGACATGCGCCCACCCCGCCCTGAAGTGTTTGCCGGCCTCATCCAGAGCTCGTTCGGGAGTGGTCACGGCAATTTCGAAGCGGTCATCAAACTCGCCAATAACGAGCTGTGGCACTACTGGCGGAACAACACCGCAACGGGTGGGCAGGCGTGGGGCCCCGGGCTCCGTATTTGCAGCAACGCGGCATACGCGGGGTCGCTGATCCAGAGCCATTACAAGGGAAGCCCTGGTGTGGCCGGCAACTTCGAAGTGGTCGTCCCGCTGACCCTGCCCGGTGGCCAGCTGCAGCTGACCCATTTCTGGCGCGACAACTCGACAACCGCGAATTCGGTGTGGCAGCAGGGCGGCGCGGTCACCCCGCTCTCGGATCAGGTACTCGGGCCGGGCTGCATCATCCAGAGCTCGTTCGGATCTGAGGGCAACTTCGAGGTGGTTGTCCCGATCGAGGGCCCCGACGGCAACCCGGTGCTGTGGCATTACTGGCGGGATGACCCGCCGAATCACCAACAGCCCTGGCAGCGCGCCCTGCAGGTCACTCAGCCCGGCGATGTGGTGACCGGGCCCGGATGCCTGATCGAAAGCAGCCGAAACGGCAACAGCATCGAGGTGGTGGTGCCGGTCCGGGGGCCCAACGGATTGTCGATGCTGCGGCACATCACCCGGGTAGGGGCGACCGGCGTGTGGACGACCAACCCCACACCGATCACCGGCTCTGGCGACGTGGTGGCCGGCGGCGCGGTCATCATCGAAAGCGATTTCCGGGACAGTTCGGGGCAAGGCAACTTCGAGGTGCTGGTCGGGCTGCGGATGCCCGCCGGCCACATCGAGATCCGCCACTTCTGGCATGACACCACCGATTCCCCGACCTGGACCAAAGGCCAGCGCGTCATGGCGTCGGGCGGAGACAGCCCCGACTCGTTCGCCGCCGCGGGGGTGGCGCTGATCCAAAGCGACTATCCCGACGGCGCAAGCCATCACGACTTCGAGGCGCTGGTCGTGCAGTGCACGCAGTCGATCGGCAACTACCTGCGGTTCAACGACGCCACACCGCAGCCGCAGTGGGCGTTCGGGGGAACGAAGCAGATCGTCGATTTCAATTCGGTCAGCGACGAACTGAACCAGGGGGATCTGGGCCGGATCCCCGAGGAGCCGCACGTCAATCACTACAAAAACGTCGGCAAAATCTGTCAGCTGATCGGCGAGTACGACCTGGAAGGCTGGACGAGTAGGGCTGTGCAGCCCAGCAACGCCTCCACTGGGCCCGCGGTCACTGTCGTCGTGCCCGCCGACGCGGGCCCCAACATGCCCACCGCGCTGATCGCGGCGTGGCCGAACGCCGCAGATGGCCGCTTGCAGCTCAGCGGGTCGACCGACGAATTCAACCCGCAGGCCGACGCCTCCACGAACTACGTCCCGGCGCCGCCCACGTCGGACTTCACCGACGCGGCGCCGGCGCTGGCCGCGCGGGCCGGCACCGTGTTTATGGCGTGGAAGGGCCTGAACAATCCGCAACTCAACGTCGCGGTACTGCAATACACACCGCGCGGGTGGGCCGGCGCGGCGATCGGCACCCGCTTAGGCATCACCGCGCCGATCACTCCGGCCACCGACGCCGGCCCGGCGCTGACCGAGCACGCCGGGCAGCTGGTCCTGGCGTGGAAGGGGGTCGGCAACGGTTTCCTCAACATGGCGTTCTGGCAAGCCGGCACTCCGGCGTTCACCAACGTCGTGACGTTCAACGACGAAGTGACCATCGCCGCGCCGGCGCTGGTATCGCACGACAACCGGCTGCTCGTCGCGTGGGCGGGCAGCGACCGCCGGGTGAACATCGCTGAGTTACCCGCGGGCAGCTCGACCCTGACCGAGAAGGTCACGCTGCCCGACACCACCGAGGTAGGCCCGACGCTCGCATCGTTTCAGAACCGCTTGTTCCTCGCCGTGGCTGAAGACCTCACCGGTCGGCTGCGCATCCTGGCGTCGGACGACGGCGGTCAGACCTTCGCCGGCCGACCCCGGACACCCCAGACCAGCGCGCTGAGCAGCAGCCTCGCCGTCGGCCTGGACCGGATGTTCTGGGCCTGGACGCAAGCACCCGACAACCAGGTGAACGTGGGCCGCTATGTGCCCCCACCCGGCGTAGTGCCCGGCACGGTCCGCCCGCCGGTCACACCGTTCGGGTCCGCGTTCAACCAGACCGAAACCCGGGCCACTATCCAGGGCACCGATCTGGGCAACCAGTTCATGCACAACGGCCGGATGTGCTTCCTGTTCGGCGACACGACGTTCACCGACCCGGAGGCGATCCTCAACCTTGACACGATCGCGTACGCGGACCTCTCGGATTTCAACGCGAACACCGGATTGACGCTCAGCTTCAACTCGCAACCACCGGTCATCGCTGGAATGCGGGACAGTCAGAAGGTGTACAGCGTGCCGTTGGACGGGATCGACGTCAACGGCGCGATGTACCTGTTCTACTCGCTGGATTCGGTGCAGCTGTCGCCCGGCTACCAATCCTTCGGGCACACCGACGTCGTAAAGGCCACCGACAATGGCTTCAACTTCACTCACCTATACCAGTTTTCGAATACTCATTTCCTGAACGTGTCGATCGCCCAGGTCCGCGGCGCCGACCTCGGTCTGGCCGACTTCGGCGATACCCTGGCGGTCTGGGGCACCGGCATCTATCACTCCAGCGAGGTCTACCTGGCCGCGCTGCCGCTATCGGCGATCGACACCGGCACCCCAGTGCGGTACTTCGCCGGCGTCAACGCCGGTGCCCCGGTCTGGGTCGACAACAACGAGGACGCCGCCGCCCCGCTGTTTGCGGATCCAACCATCGCCGAACTGTCGGTGCGATTCAACCCGTACCTCAGCGCGTGGATGATGACCTACACCAGCCGCGTCGTGTACGGGGTCTGCCTGCGGTTCGCGTCGACGCCGTGGGGTCCGTGGACCACACCAGTGCGACTTCAGCACCAGTGGTACACCCCAGTCGACCCGGCCGTCACCAACAAGCCGTGGAGTTACACCCACACGGCCAACAATGTCGTTGGCCTCACCCGCCAAGACTGGATGTACGACGTGAGCATGGCGGTGCCCGGTGACGTCGCGAACACCGGCGGAATCGTGTACTCGCCGGCCGTCATCGAACCGCTGATCCAGGGAACGGTGAAAGCGGGCCACGCGACCACGATCTTCTACACGATGTCGACCTGGAGCCCCTACACGTCGCTGCTGATGCGCGCCAACCTCAACGTCACCGATCTGCCGCCGCTGGGCTGGCGTTCCAGCAATCCCGGTGCGGCACTCACCCCACCTCAGATCGTCGCGGCGCTGGCCGCGCTCAACATCACCACCAGCCTGAACCCTGCCGACCTGCTCAAGTGGCTCGGTGATCCGGTCAACACCGAATACCCCGCGATTGCGCAAGCGCTTCTCGCGCTGCTGGCCGGCCGGCGGCTCCAACAACCCGCCAACATCGATGTCATCGTCTGGTACTACGAAGACGCGACCGCCCTGGCTCAGCCGCCGCCACGCCAGCTCGCCGACGTCAACACATATGCACTTCCCTACGCGTTGCTTGAGGCCGTCAACGACAACAACGGGTCCACCTGGTCCAGCTTCCAACAACTCTTCGGCTGACCTCGGGGTGACTCGGTGGTGGGCCGTCCGGTGCGAATCCACTTGGTAGCCACAGAGTTGGCCCCCGGCCATTGGAAATGAAGCTTGTGTTCCCAGATCGCTGACGCGTTCTCCGGCCTGTTCTATTAACCGGTCACGATCACGACCACCACGCCCGCGGGAGGCGCGTTGGCCATGCCCGATCGTCAGCCTGCATACGCGTTAATCGACCCGGCGGGTTGTTGACGTGGCTCGTGTGGCTTCTAAAAACTATCCTTGACCAGCATCTTCTGTTGTGGAGCTGCCGGGAATCGAACCCGGGTCCTACGGCATTCCCTCAAGGCTTCTCCGTGCGCAGTTCGCTATGCCTCTACTCGGATCTCTCGGTCACACGAACTAGCCGAGATGACGATCCCAGTCGCTGTGAGTGTCCCGATCAGTCCCGCGACCGAACTGATCGGTTGATCCCTCTAGCTGACGCCAGGGTCCGGGCCGAGGGCTTTCCCGGTCTGACGGACTAGCTGTCGCTTAGGCAGCGAGAGCGTAGTCGCGCTGATGTGAATCGGCGCTTATATGGTTGCAACGACGCTTACGGTGGTCTCTTGCCTGCACCGGCACGCTTCCCTTGATTCGATGCGCGAAGTCGAAACCGTTCAGCCCCTCGCATCCCCGCCGACTTTCGGCAGGACACTCAATGGTACGCGATCTGCAACGACGCCTCCGGTACAAAACATCCCGGCTGCATAACGCCATGAGCTCTCAGATGGTGTAGTTCAGGTGCTCGACGATGCGACTGGCGACTTCCTGGTCACCGCCGAGCTCGACGCCGCCGGCACCGGGCTCTGCTCGGCCGCCGGCCAGCCGGGTGAACAGCACGCCGTCGACCCGGATCGTGGCCGTCGGCTCCTGTCCGCCGAAGTTGTCCACCAACTTGGCGCGACCGTCGACGGCGACGCGGATGGTGCGGGCCAGCGGACCGGTGAGCTCGATGGCGACCCGGGACCCGTCGGGCGCTTTACCGAGCTTGCCGACCACGTAGCCCATGCTGGTAACCATCTCGTCGAGCGTCAGTCGCGCCGCCGGGCCGACGAGGTCAGCCTCGGAGGCCGGTTCGTCCAGGGCATCGCGGATATCGTGCTCGTGCATCCAGCAGTCAAAGACCCGCACCCGCATGAACCGCCCATAACCGTCTGGGCCGACCGGGGTCAGGGTCGGCGCGTTCCAGTCGTCAATAGCCATGTCGCTCAGGCGTTTACGGCGATCGGCTGTCAGCGTGCGGAACCGCTGGTGCAGGTCGGCGCCGGATTCTGCGCTCAGGTGCCGGATCCAGCACTCGTTGGCGACGCCGACGTCGTTGCGCACGTGGTCCAGTGTCGAGACGTCGATATCGGCGTCCGGTGTGCTGATGCCGTGCAGCACCGATTCGGTGCCGATGATGTGCGCGACGACGTTGTGTACGGTCCAGCCGGGCAGCGGCGTCGGCGTCTGCCACTGCTCTTCGGACAGCCCGGTCAGCAATCGGTCCAGGCTGTCCCAGGTGCCGAAGAGACCCGACAGCACGTCGGATTTGTCGAGTTCGGTGACCGGACGCCCGGGGCTGCTCATGCCGCCTGATGTTAGACGGACGTCACTTCGCGGCGATCATGCTGACCGACACTGCCGCCAGGATCATGCCGAGTGCCTGCCAGCGAGTCACCCGCTCGCGCAGCACCGTCATCGCCAACACAACGGTCGCCACGGGATACAGCGAGATCAAGACGCTGGACAACGACAGCAACGACGCGTGCAGCGCCAGCAGCATCGCGACATTGGCGCCGGCGTCCAGCACCGGGAGGATTAGCGCCAGCCGCAACGGTTTCCCGGACGGGACCCGCAAATTGCGGCTGGCCGCGGCCGCGAAGATCACCAGCACGGTGGCCGACATCCGCGCGAACAGCAGCGGCCACAACCTGGACTCGACTGGCGCCTGATGCATCAGCGCGAAGTTCAGCCCGAACGCCACACCGGAGCCGATCGTCAGAAAGGCCACCGCCGTGGTGAACCGGTGTGGCGTGCCGTCGTCGTTAGTGGCTCTCCTGCTGACCAGTACCACCGCGACCATCGCCAGCCCGATGCCCACCGCAGCCAACACGCCGGGCCGCTCCCCCATGGCAATGCCGATCGCCACGGGCACGGTTGCGGTCAGCACCGCTGTCAGCGGCGAGACCACCGAGATCGGGCCGGCACCAAGGGCCGCGTATAGCCACCACACTCCGCACGCCTGGGCGATCCCACCGAGCGATCCCCATATCACCGCGCCGGCAGAGATCGGCCCGCCGATGACGGCGGCCAGCACACCGAGTAGCACCATCGCGATCGGGTAGGACACCAGCACGACCCGTATGGCGGCCACTCGCCGCGAGGCGATACCGCCGAGGAAGTCGTCGACGCCGAAGCCGATCGCCGCCAGCAGGGCCAGCGCGACGCCGGTCAAGTAACGGCGATCATGCTGACCGAGACTGCGGCCAGGATCATGCCGAGGGCCTGCCAGCGGGTCAGCCGCTCGCGCAGCACGATGATGGCCAGGATGACCGTCGTCGCCGGATACAGCGAAATCAAGATGCTGGCCAACGACAGCAGCCATTTTTGAATCGCCAGCAGCATGGTGATGTTGGCGCAGGTATCCAACAGCGCCGCGGCGACCGCCAGCCGCAGCGGCGTCCTGGACGGAAGTTGGAGATTGTTGCTCATCCCCGCCACGGCGAACACCAGCACGGTGGCCGCCGCCCGCGCAAAGAACAGTGGCCACAGCCGACACTCCGCCGGGGCCTGGTGCAGCAGCACGAAGTCCAGCCCGAACGCCACCCCCGAGCCGACCGTCAACCAGGCCACTTTGCTGGTGAACCGGTGGGTGCGGACATCCTCGTCGGCGGGCGACTCCCGGCTCACCAGGATCACCGCAAACATGGCCAGCACCACGCCTACCGACGCGGTCTCCCCCGGTCGCTCGCCGAGCGCCACGCCGACGGCGACAGGGACGGCAGCGTTGAGTATCGCGGCTAGCGGTGAGACCACCGAGATCGGTCCGGCGCTCACCGCCGCGTAGAACCAATAGACGCCGATCGCCTGACTGATCCCGTACAGCGAGCCCCACAGCAGCGCGCCCGAGTGAACCGGGCCGCCAGCCATGGCAGCCGTCACGCCCAGCAGGACCGTGGCGACCGGGTAGGTGACCACCATGACGCGGAGCCCGGCCGCGCGTCGAGAGGCAACCCCCCCGACAAAGTCACTGACGCCGTAGCTGACCGCGGACAGCTGGGCGTACGCGGCGCCGATCAGTTCATGCCCTTGGCTCGTCGGCTCAATTCACGGACTACTTCCCGCTGAGCGTCGCGACGCGCCATGTCCTGACGCTTGTCGTGCGCGCGCTTGCCGCGCGCCAGCGCAATTTCCACCTTGACTTTTCCCTCAGAGAAGTAGAGCTTCAACGGAATCAGCGCGAGGTTACCATCACGTATCTTGCCGATCAGTCCGTCGATTTGGCGCCTGTGGAGTAACAGTTTCCGGGTACGACGCGGCTCGTGGTTGGTCCAGCTGCCGTGGTGATATTCCGGAATGTGCAGGTTGCGCAGCCAGACTTCGCCGTCGTCGACGGTTGCGTAGGCGTCCACCAGCGACGCCTTACCGTCTCTGAGGCTCTTTACCTCAGTGCCGAGCAAAACCAACCCGGCCTCGAAGACCTCGAGGATTGAATAGTCGTGCCGCGCCTTGCGGTTGGTGGCGACGACCTGCTGTCCAGGCGCCTTTTTAGCCACCGCTACCGCCGCACGTACAGGCGCAAAGTCCCGTATGCCGTCACGCCGGCCATCGCGACGCCCACCAACAACAGAAGCGGCGAGATATAGAGGACGTCGGCGTAGTCGACCGGGGCGATCAGATGCGCTTGATAGAACTGGCTCAGCGCATTGTCCAGGAACATCGCTCGCACGACGATCAGGCCAACGATGGCGATGATGACGCCGGCGGTCGCCGCCACCATGGCCTCGACCAGGAAGGGCAGCTGGGTATACCAGCGCGTCGCGCCGACCAACCGCATGATGCCGACCTCAGTCCGACGCGTATAGGCCGCGACCTGGACCATGTTGGCGATCAACAGGATCGCCCCGACGGCCTGCACCAAGGCGACGGCGAAGGCGGCATCGCTGAGACCGTCCAACACGGCAAACAGCCGGTCGATCAGATCCTTCTGGTTGAGCACATGGTCGACCCCGGGCTGGCCTTGCATCGCGGCGTCGAAGTCGGCGTGCTGCTCGGGATTGTCCAGCTTGACGATGAACGACGCCGGGAATGCATCCTTGCTCGCGAGGTCCTTGAACTGTGGGATCTTGCGAATAGCGTCGTCGTAGGCCTCCTGGCGATTGAGGAACCGCACCGACTTGACGTCCTTACGCGCCTCGATCTTCTCGCGCAGCGCCTTGCACGGCGGGCTCTGGCAGGTCGCATCGTTGGCCGAAAGGTCATCGTTCAGGAAGACCTGCGTCTCGACCCGGTCGAGATAGATGCTGCGTGAGTGGTCGGCCAATCGGACCACCAGCAGGCCGCCACCGAACAGGCCGATCGAAATCGCGGTGGTCAGGATCATCGCGACGGTCATGGTGACATTGCGACGAAGACCGGTCAGTACCTCGTTGAACAGGAAGCTGAAGCGCACTTAGCGGTCCATCCCGTAGACGCCGCGCTGCTCGTCTCGCACCAGCCTGCCCAGTGACAGCTCCACCACGCGCTGCCGCATCGAGTCGACGATGTGATGGTCGTGCGTGGCCATCAGCACAGTGGTGCCGGTGCGGTTGATCCGCTCCAGCAGATCCATGATGTCGTTGCTGGTCTCCGGGTCGAGGTTCCCGGTGGGCTCGTCGGCCAGCAACACCAGCGGCCGGTTGACAAAAGCCCGGGCGATGGCCACCCGCTGCTGCTCGCCCCCGGACAACTCGTGCGGCAGCCGGCTGGCCTTACCGGACAGGCCGACCATCTCCAGCACGTCGGGCACCACCCGGTTGATCACCTCGCCGCGCTTGCCGATGACCTCCAGTGCGAACGCGACGTTATCGAAGACCGTCTTCTGTTGCAGCAGCCGGAAGTCCTGGAAGACGCAGCCGAGTACCTGACGCAGTTTCGGGATGTGGCGTCCGGGCAACGTGTTGACGTGAAACTTCGAGACCCGGACATCACCGGTGGTGGGCGTCTCGGCGCCCAGCAGCAGCCGCATGAACGTCGACTTGCCGGAGCCGGATGGGCCGATCAGGAAGACGAACTCACCCTTGTCGATCTTCACGTTGACGTTGTCCAGCGCTGGCCGCGCCGACGACTTGTACTGCTTAGTGACATGGTCGAGGGTGATCATCACGGGTCGCCAGTGTAACGGTGAGTTTGGCTAACGTTCGCCAGGCGGGCCAGCAGGGCGCCCGGTGACGATGCGGCCGCCTTGGGGCCGAGGAGGAGCCGGGCCATCAGGGTAAGCCGGGCAGTGGCGGCGGGGCCGGAGGTGTCGGCGCGAAGCCGGGCAGTGGCGGCGCGGCCGGGGGTGTCGGCGCCTGGCCGGGCGCTGGCGACGTCGTCGTCGCGGGCGGACCGAACGGCGGCGGCAACACAATCGTTGGCAGCGTGAAGGGCGGCGGCGGTGTGGTTGTCGTCGGTGGCGGAGGGGGCGTGGTTGTCGGCGTCACGGTCACGGTGGTTGACGGTTCCTGGACCTGACTGCGCGGCACCCAGGTGTAGTTCGGGTCGGGCACGTAGCCCGGTGGCACCACCTCGGTTGCAGGCACCTGAGTGGTTCTCGATGAAGATTTCGAGTGCTCGTGGTCGCTGTAGACCCACCACAACGCTGCGAAAGCAATGATCAGCACCAGCGTGGACGTACGTACGTGCCCGCCGAACAAATACCCCGGCCAGACGCGTTGCGCGTCAGCGTGTCGTCGCGGCCGTTTCTGCATGAAATTCGTCAATGGTTGGGACCCCGCGTATCGTCCTCGGCGCCCGCGGCGATGGCTCCGACCGTCACCGGTGTCTCACTCGGCGTGTCCACGCCTGCGCGGGCAAGAGCACGGACCACCAGGGCCCGCAGTCGCCGGCCGGCCTCGAATTGCTTACCGGGCAACGTGCGCGCCACCAAGCGCAAGGTAACGACGTCGACCTCGATGCTCTCCACGCCCATCAGGGTGGGCGCATCCAACAGCAACTCGCCCAACAGCTTGTCGTCGCGCGCGTGCTCGCACGCCTGGCGCAGCGTGTCGTTGATCATGCCCAGATCAGCGCTGGCTTGCACCGGGATGTCGACCACGGCGCGCGCCCAATCTTTCGACAGGTTCACCGTTTTGACGATCTGACCGTTGGGGATCGTCAACAACTCGCCATCGGAGGCGCGCAGCCGAGTGACTCGCAGCGTCACATTTTCGACGGTGCCGGTGGCGTCCGTCGCCGAGACCACCGTAAGCGTGACCAGATCGCCGAAGCCATATTGCTTCTCGAGGATGATGAAGAACCCGGCCAGCAGGTCTCTCACCATCTGTTGGGCGCCGAAACCCAGCGCAGCCCCGATCACCGTTGCCGGCGCCACAAATTCGCGTACCGGGATGTTGAGGATGTCGGCCAGCTGTACGGCGACCATGATCGCGATCAGCACCACCGACACCCACGAGATCAGTGACGCAACGGTCTGGCGGTGCTTGCTGGCTTCCGAACGCACCAGCGCGTCGCCCTCGACGAACCCCTCGTCGAGCCGCTCGGTCACCTTCTGCGCGGCCCAGTTGACGAATCGCGCCGCGAGCACCGCCCCGATCAGCAACAAGACGATATGAAGACCGCTGGTCAACAGCCAGTCGCGGAGATCGCCGCGCCAGACATCCCACCAGGGTTGGCCGGTCGCTATCGAGAGAAAGTGTTTATCAGTCGTCATCTTTTCGGTTGCGCCACCGGATCCCCGCTTCCAGGAACCCGTCGATGTCTCCGTCGAGAACGGCAGCCGGGTTGCCCACCTCGTAGTCCGTACGCAGGTCCTTGACCATCTGATACGGGTGCAGTACGTAGGACCGCATCTGGTTACCCCAGGAGCTGCCGCCGTCCCCCTTCAATGCATCGAGCTCGGCGCGTTCTTCTAATCGCTTGCGTTCCAATAACTTTGCCTGAAGAACTCGCATCGCGGCCACCTTGTTCTGTAGCTGCGACTTCTCGTTCTGACACGTCACGACGATACCGGTCGGGATGTGCGTGAGTCGAACCGCCGAGTCGGTGGTGTTCACCGACTGACCGCCCGGACCGCTGGATCGGTACACGTCAACACGGAGATCGCCCTCAGGGATATCGATGTGATCGGTGGTCTCCACCACCGGCAGCACCTCGACTTCCGCAAAGGACGTCTGCCGTCGGTTCTGATTGTCGAACGGACTGATGCGCACCAATCGGTGCGTGCCCTGTTCGACGGACAGGGTGCCGTACCCGTACGGCGCGTGCACGGCAAACGTCGCGCTTTTGATCCCGGCCTCTTCGGCATACGACGTGTCGAATACCTCAACGGGATATTTGTGCTGCTCAGCCCACCGGATATACATCCGCATCAGCATCTCGGCCCAGTCCGCGGCGTCCACGCCGCCCGCACCGGAACGGATGGTGACCAGCGCCTCGCGCTCGTCGTACTCACCCGAGAGCAGGGTGCGGACCTCCATAGCCTCGATATCGGCACTCAGCGCCTTGAGCTCCGCGTCCGCCTCGGCCTGCGCCTCGGCCGCGGCGTCGCCGCTTTCTTCGGCCGCCATTTCGTAGAGCACTGGCAGATCGTCGAGGCGGCGGCGCAGGTCTTCGACGCGCCGCAACTCGCCCTGGGTGTGGGAAAGCTCGCTGGTCACCCGCTGCGCTCGGGCCTGGTCATCCCACAGGTTGGGATCGGACGCCTCGTGCTCGAGCTTGTCGATACGGCTGCGCAGACCGTCGATATCGAGCACGCGCTCCACCGTGGTCAGGGTGGCGTCAAGTGCGGCGATGTCGGCCTGGCTGTCGGGGTCCACAGCTCATCACGTTACCGGCGCCGTTACGCGCGGCGACGATGCGGCCAGCCGCGGCTCGGCGGGACGGACGAATTAACATCGGGGATTATGCGTCCTTACCACGTCGCAATCGTCGGCTCTGGTCCATCCGGATTCTTCGCGGCGGCATCGCTGCTGAAGGCCGCCGATTCCGCTGAGGACGTCGACGCACGCGTCGACATGCTGGAAATGCTGCCGACACCCTGGGGCCTGGTGCGTTCCGGCGTCGCACCCGATCACCCCAAGATCAAGTCGATCAGTAAGCAGTTCGAGAAAACAGCTGAGGACCCGCGCTTCCGCTTCTTCGGCAATGTCGTGGTCGGCGAGCACGTCGAGGCCGCTGAACTCGCCGAACGCTACGACGCGGTGATCTATGCCATCGGGACCCAATCCGATCGATCGTTGAATATCCCCGGCGAAAAACTGCGCGGCAGCGTCGCTGCGGTCGACTTCGTCGGCTGGTACAACGCCCACCCACACTTCGAGCAGGCGACACCTGACTTGTCGGGCGCCCGAGCCGTTGTCATCGGGAACGGCAATGTCGCACTCGACGTCGCACGCATCCTCATCACCGACCCCGATGTGCTGGCAGAAACCGACATCGCCGACCACGCCCTGGAATCGCTACGACCCTGCGGCGTGGAGGAAGTGGTGGTCATAGGTCGTCGTGGTCCGCTGCAATCCGCGTTCACCACACTCGAGCTGCGTGAATTGGCAGACCTCGAAGGCGTCGACGTGATCGTCGACCCCGCCCAGCTGGACGGCATCACCGACGAGGACCTCGAGGCCGCAGGCAAGACGACCAAACAGAACATCAAGGCGTTGCGCGGCTACATCGGCCGCGAGCCGCGTCCGGGACACCGACGGATGGTGTTCCGATTCTTGACCTCGCCGATCGAGATCAAGGGCGAGGAAAGAGTTGAGAGCATCGTGCTGGGTCGCAACGAACTGGTCAGTGACGAGCATGGGCGGGTCTCGGCCAAGGACACCGGCGACCGCGAGGAGCTGCCGGTTCAGCTGGTCGTGCGGTCCGTGGGATATCGCGGTCTGCCCACTCCGGGCCTGCCGTTCGACGACAAGAGCGCGACGATCCCCCACACGGACGGCCGGGTGGAGGGCCGTCGCAACGAATACGTGGTCGGCTGGATCAAGCGCGGACCGTCCGGCGTGATCGGGACCAACAAAAAGGACTCGCAGGAGACGGTCGATACCCTGATCGCCGATTTGACCGGCGCCACGGAGCTGGCGGACTTCCCCGACGACCATGCCGACAAGCTGGCCGACTGGCTGGCCTCCCGTCAGCCGAAGCTCGTCACCTCCGCGCACTGGAAGCTGATTGACGAGCATGAGCGATCGGCCGGGGAGCCGCACGGCCGACCGCGCGTCAAGCTGCCGAGCCTGGCCAAGCTACTGCACATCAGCCACGGCTAGTTTTTCAGCCCCGCACCGCCCCCCGAACCAGCGGCAGGAAAATCGTGTCGACGATCTCTTCGATCACGGCGTCGGGGACGGGCTCGAGTGTCATGAGCAGCTCGTAGCGGAACAAATCCAGCGGAAGCCGCGTGATCCGCTCGGTCAGGCGATCGGCCGAGATCTCACCACGATCGATCGCCCGCTGGATCACCCCGTCCAAGATAGGTTCACGGCCACCCAGAACCGCGGCGCTCAGCCCGGCCAGACTGGTGCCTGTCTCGCGATAAAAGCCGCCGAGGCGGGTGAGCAGCTGAACCGCCAGGCGAAATCGGATCTTGTTGGCCCGCCGCATCAGTTCGATCATGTCGCCGCGCAACGTGCCGGTATCCGGTGCCGCCACGAAATCCTTGCTCGCAACGTGTAACAGCGCGGCGTGCACCAATTCTTGCTTGCCGGGCCATCGCCGGTACAGCACCGCCCGGCTCGTGCCGGCTCGCGTGGCAACTGCGTCGATGGTGAACAAGTCGTAGCCGCGCTCGGTCAGCTCTGCCCAGGTGGCATCCAGCAGCGCTTCCTCGAGCGCACGCCCGCGCCGTCGCTGCGGACTCGCTTCCTTAAGAGACATTGCGTTTCCTAACCGGAGAGCCTACGGTCGTTTGGATACGCCACGTATCTTATCTGCTTACGCCGACGGAAGGAGCCATTCATGCGAATCCTGGTATCGGGTGGGGGCGTCGCCGGACTGAGCGCCGGGGTGAACCTCGGCGCCGACGGCCACGATGTCACCATCGTCGAGCGAGCGACCCATCTGAGGGTCAACGGCTCCCCGATCGACATCCGCGGTGAATCCATCGAGGTCGCCGCCAAGATGGGCATACTCGATCAGATCCGCGCACATCGGGTCACGATGACCGAACGCGTCCAATTCGTTGACAGCCGCGGCGATCTCATCGCCGAATTGCCCGTCGATGCGATTGGCGACCGTCCCGACGACATCGAGATCCCACGCGAAGACTTGGTCCACATCTTGCGCGACGCACTGCACCCATCGACCCGACTGTTGTTCGGCGAATCGATCGCCGAACTTGCCGAGGACGACGCGGGGGTAGACGTGGTCTTCAGCTCCGGCGCGCGGCAGCGTTATGAGCTTGTCGTGGGGGCCGACGGAATGCACTCAGCCACTCGCAGACTCACCTTCGGACCGGAAACGCAATTTTTGCAACACCTCGGCTTCTATGTCGCCTTGGCCGACCTACCGGGTGCGGTGAACCCCGATCGCGCCAACCCGATGTACAACTTTCCCGGCCACATGATCGGGATCGCCACGTATAACGATAAAGCGTTGGCCGTGTTCAACTTTCGCTCGCCGTGGATCGACTACGATTACCACGACCTGGCGGCGCAGAGACAGATTCTGGACGACGCATTCGCCGGACATGACGAGTGGAGAGTCCCGGAGCTACTCGACGCCGCACGCAACGACCCCGAGCTGTACTTCGATTCGGTCAGCCAGATTCACCTGCCCTCATGGCACAGCGGGCGCGTTGTGCTGGTCGGCGACGCCGCGCATTGTGCTTCCCCTCTTTCCGGGCGCGGGACGAAACTGGCCCTGACCGGCACATGGCTGCTGGCGCAGGCCCTTCGTGACCACCCCGCAGATCTCCGGCAGGCGTTCGAGCAATACGAACATGAGCAGCGACCGCTGGCCGTGCGCGCCCAAGCCACCGCTGCCCCTGGTGGCGATCGGCAGGTTCCCGCTACCCAGGAAGCCCTGGATGTTCGCAACCAGCATCTGCGGGCGGGCCGCTGGACCGGCAGCTGAACCGGCGGCGAGCGAAAACTGTTGCCGTCACTGCACTTTCCGGCTCAGCCGGTGGGCGTTTCGGGCGGCGTGAAAGCCCATTTGTCGGGATTTCGCGGTGAGTACACCACTGGCTTTAAATCGCCCACGGCCGGCCAGTTGTCGACATTGACGGCCATCCGTTGATAGACGGTGTAGTCGCTGACGGTTGGTCCGTCGATGACACCGGTGATCGTGACGTACTGCTCGCCGGTGGCCTCAGGCCGCGGGCTGACTCCGGTGATCAGCAGCGTGCCGCTGAGCGCGTCCGAGCGTGGTCCGCCACGGATGAACCGCGGCACCAGAAACACCGTCAGAATCGTGACCAGCAACAGCACCATGCCGATTTCCCACACCACGCCATGGTAGGACTGCACGCATGAACCGCGACGGCGACGATGATGCCGGCTTGAACCCGGGGGGTCGCCGCTTGCGGGGAGAGTGGCGCCATGACTGAGGACGATCTCGCGGTGGCGTTGACGCTGGCCGACCAGGCCGACGCGGTGACCCTGGCCCGCTTCGGGGCGCTGGACCTGCAGGTCGACACCAAACCCGACCTGACACCGGTGAGCGACGCGGACCGCGCCGTCGAAACCGGTTTGCGTGAGACGCTCGGGCGGGTCCGGCCCGGCGACAGCATCCTCGGTGAAGAGTTCGGCGGGTCAACCGCTTTGGCCGGCCGCCAGTGGATCATCGACCCGATCGACGGCACCAAGAATTTCGTCCGGGGCGTGCCGGTGTGGGCCAGCCTGATCGCCTTGCTGGACGACGGCGTGCCCCGCGTCGGGGTGGTCAGCGCGCCGGCGCTGCAGCGCCGATGGTGGGCCGCCAGCGACGCCGGCGCGTTCGCAGCGGTCGGCGACGCCCCGGCCCGTCTGCTCTCGGTTTCCTCAGTGGCGCAGCTGAATTCGGCCAGCTTGTCGTTCTCGAGCCTGTCCGGATGGGTTCAGCTCGGTCTGCGGGAACGCTTCCTCGATTTGACAGATGAGGTGTGGCGGGTGCGCGCCTACGGCGATTTCCTGTCCTACTGCCTGGTAGCCGAGGGGGCCGTCGACATCGCCGCCGAGCCGGAGGTGTCGGTGTGGGACCTGGCGCCGCTGGACATCCTGGTGCGCGAGGCCGGCGGGACATTCACCAGCCTCGATGGCACCGCCGGGCCGCATGGCGGCAGCGCAGTGGCGACCAACGGCGTTCTGCACGACCAGGTATTGGGCAGGCTTGCCACCGGGTAGCCGGTGTGAAGTAGTTAACAGACCTCGCTACCTTACTCTGGAGTAAGATACAGTTATCCGCACTGCCCCAACGAACGAGGCTGCTGACATGACAAATACTGTCGCTCCAACGAACGGCTCGAAACCGCGCAAGAAACGCACTGGTCGCAAAACCGCCGTCGGCGAGTACAAGCACAAGCGGACTGGCATCGACGTTGCGCTGGGCCTGCTGACCCCCATCGTGGGCCAGGAATTCCTGGATAAATACCACCTGCGTGATCCGCTCAACCGGTCGCTGCGCTACGGCACCAAGACGGTGTTCTCCACCGCCGGGGCCACTAGCCGTCAGTTCAAACGCGTTCAAGGTCTCCGCGGCGGACCGACCCGGCTGAAGACCAGCGGCAAGGACTACTTCGATCTGACCCCGGACGAGGACCAGAAACTCATCGTCGAGACCGTCGAGCAGTTCGCCGAGGAGATTTTGCGTCCGGCGGCGCACGACGCCGACGAAGCAACGACCTATCCCCCGGATCTGGTCGCCAAGGCCGCGGAGTTGGGGATCACCGCGGTCAACGTTCCCGAGGATTTCGACGGCATTGCCGCGGAGCGATCCAGTGTCACCAACGTGCTGGTCGCCGAGGCGCTGGCCTACGGCGACATGGGGCTGGCACTGCCGATCCTGGCGCCGGCGGGAGTCGCCGCCGCGCTCACCCACTGGGGCAGCGCCAACCAGCAGGCCACTTACCTCGAAGAGTTCGCCGGGGAGAACGTCCCGCAGGCCTGCGTGACCATCGCCGAGCCGCAGCCACTGTTCGACCCGACGGCGCTGAAGACCACGGCGGTGCGCACGCCAAGCGGCTACCGGCTCGACGGAGTCAAGTCGCTGGTCCCGGCGGCGGCCAACGCCGAATTGTTCGTGGTCGCGGCCCAACTCAACGGCAAGCCCGCATTGTTCATCGTCGAGTCGTCGAGCAACGGCCTGACCGTGAAGCCCGACCCGAGCATGGGTATCCGCGCCGCCGCACTGGGTCGAGTAGAACTCGACAACGTGGCGGTGCCGGTGAGTGCGCGGCTGGGCGAGGACGATGCAAGCGACGCCGACTACTCCGAAGCCATCGCGCTGTCTCGGCTGGGCTGGGCGGCATTGGCGGTCGGGACGTCGAACGCGGTGCTCGACTACGTCATCCCCTACGTGAAGGAACGCGAAGCGTTCGGCGAGCCCATTGCGCATCGCCAATCGGTCGCGTTCATGTGCGCCAACATCGCCATCGAACTCGACGGGCTCCGATTGATCACCTGGCGCGGGGCGGCCCGCGCCGAACAAGGCCTGCCGTTCACTCGCGAGGCGGCACTGGCCAAGCGGCTCGGCGCCGACAAGGGCATGCAGATCGGCCTGGACGGCGTGCAACTGCTCGGCGGCCACGGCTACACCAAGGAGCACCCCGTCGAGCGCTGGTACCGCGACCTGCGGGCCATCGGTATAGCTGAGGGCGTTGTAGTCATTTAAGTAGCCATCTAAGTCCGTCATCCAGTTCGCAATCGAAAGATCAATCATGGCAATCAATCTGGAACTGCCCCGCAAGATGCACGCGGTGATCGATAAGGCACATCAAGGCGCCGCGGAGATGATGCGGCCGATCGCCCGCAAATACGACATCCAAGAACACGCCTACCCGGTCGAGCTCGACACATTGGCCGAGTTGTTCGCCGGGGCGGCCGAATCCAACACCTTCGATATGGCCGGAGCCGACGGGCTTCGCGCCAGCGAAAGCTCGGAAGAGAACCGCAACGGCAGCAACATGGCAGCCGTGCTGCAGGCCCTGGAAGCCAGTTGGGGCGATGCGGCGATGCTGCTGTCGATCCCCTACCAAGGCCTCGGCAACGCGGCAGTCTCTGCTGTAGCCAGCGACGAGCAGCTGAAGCGTCTGGGCAAAGTCTGGGCGGCGATGGCCATCACCGAACCGGGCTTCGGGTCGGATTCGGCGGCGGTGTCCACCACAGCCAAGCTGGACGGCGACGAATACGTGATCAACGGCGAGAAGATTTTCGTCACCGCAGGTTCGCGAGCGACTCATATTGTGGTGTGGGCGACGCTGGACAAGTCAAAGGGCCGCCCGGCGATCAAGTCGTTCATCGTGCCGCGCGAACACCCGGGCGTCACCGTCGAGCGGCTGGAGAACAAGCTCGGAATCAAGGGCTCCGACACCGCCGTCATCCGGTTCGACAACGCGCGCATCCCCAAGGACAACCTGCTGGGTAATCCCGAAATCGAGCCTGGCAAGGGGTTCGCCGGAGTGATGGAGACCTTCGACAACACCCGGCCGGTGGTGGCGGCCATGGCCGTCGGGATCGCCCGCGCCACACTGGAAGAGCTGCGCAAGATCTTGACCAATGCCGGCGTGGAGATCTCCTACGACAAACCCTCGCACGCTCAAAGTGCTCCCGCCGCAGAGTTTCTGCGGATGGAGGCCGACTGGGAGGCCGCCTACCAGCTGACGCTGCGCGCGGCCTGGCAGGCCGACAACAAGATCCCCAACTCCAAAGAGGCGTCGATGGCCAAGGCCAAGGCCGGCCGAGTCGGCAGCGACATTACGCTCAAGGCTGTCGAATTAGCCGGCACCGCCGGCTATTCCGAGCAAACGCTGCTGGAGAAGTGGGCACGCGACTCGAAGATCATGGACATCTTCGAGGGTACCCAGCAGATTCAGCAGCTGGTGGTCGCCCGCCGCCTGCTGGGCCTGTCGTCGTCCGAACTCAGGTAGGGCGCGGCGCGCGCTGCCTTCACGCGGAGCCTCATGCCGTGGACAGGTCCGGTAGGTCGGCCATGCAGATTCTGCGAGCCTCGGCGGGATCGATTCCCATTGCGCGTAGCAGGAGTTCGGCGGTTGAGGTTCCAGCGTCGCGCCACGTCTGATGACCCTCGAGCACCATCCACATCGCGCTCACGGTGGCACCGACGGCCAGCGAGGCGATGCTGTCGATGCTGGACGCGCCGATGTCGTATCTGCCGGCCGCGATGCCCGCGTTGATGTCTTGCATGGGTGGTCCGGTCATCACGGCCCGCAGCGATTCCTCGGTGAGGCCGAATCTGACGGCGAAGCGGCCCATCGTCGGGTCCTCGTGGGCGTAGCGGACCCACAGCCGTACCCCGATCGCCAGCCGCGCCGCTGGATCATCGATATCGGCGAAAGTCGCCGCCACCCGCCGATGCAAGTCCGCGCTGAACTCCGCGACCACGCGATCGAACAGGCCCTCGACCGATCCGACATTGCGGTAAAGCGTCCCGCGGGCCACGTTGGCCTCCTGGGCCAACTCGCTGATCGTTAGCCGGGTCGTCCCCTTCGCGGTGAACAGGCGCACCGCGGCGGCGTTGATTCGCCGATCCGTCGGTGTCGTCATGACTTTGCCCTCCGGTCGTTTGCACTGCCCCAACGGAGAGTGCACCGATGTTGTTTAGCCCAGCACAGTGTAGCGTAAAAGTCATACTTGATCTATTTTGAACAATAGTGTTCAATGAACCCCAAGCACGCAGAAGGGGTACGAGCGGTGAGCACAGCGACCAACATGGGCCAGGCGCAGTCGAGCGCAGAGCAGATTCCGGTTCTGGTCGCCGGAGGTGGACCCGTCGGCCTGACTTTGGCTTTGACCTTGGCGCAGCACGGCGTGGCAGCGATCCTGGTAGAGCGCAACCCATCGACGACCACCCACCCGAAGATGGACATCACCAACGGCCGCAGCATGGAATTGTTTCGCCACCTCGGGGTGGCCGACGAATTGCGCAAGATCGCGGTGCCCGAGGATCATCCGTTCGACGTGTCGTGGGTAACCAGCCTCGACGGATGGGAACTGGCGCGCTTTCGGTACCCCACACCGGCTCAGCGACGCGCGCTCATCCGCGAGCGCAACGACGGCACGATGGCCCTCGAACCCGCAATGCGGGTGTCACAGGCACTGCTCGAGCCGGCCCTCAAGAACATTCTCGAATCCCGTTCTCCGACAATTGACATCCGGTTCGGCTGGGCGCTGGAGAGCTTCGCACAGGACGTCGACGGCGTCGACGCGGTGATCCGCTGCTCGGCAACCGGGGAGACCCGCGCAATCCGGGCCCAGTTCCTCGCCGGCTGCGACGGAGCGGGAAGCGTCGTGCGCAACGGACTGGGTATCGGCCTCGACGACATCGATCTGCGTCGTCTTGCGGTGCGCGAACTCGGCCTCGGCCGACTCCTCCCGGCGGCGATCCGGGCATACCTCGCCGACCGGGAAACCCCGATGGACGGTCGGCTCTTCCTCGTCCATTTCACCTCACCTAACCGTGAACTATTCGAGCGGTTCGGCACTGCGTGGCACACCCAATCACCCGAGGGATGGACGCTGATCTCACAGAACGACAACGACACCTGGACACTGCACGCACTCCTCGGAGCCGGGACCGACGCTGACGCGATCGAGCCGAGGCAACTTCTGTTCGCGAAGCTCGGCATCGAGTTCGACTGCGAGATCATCTGCGCCAACGCGTGGCGCCCGCGCCTGTCACTTGCCGACAGCTATGGGAAGGGCCGTGTGTGGTTGGCCGGTGACTGCGCACACCAGGTCGTGCCGGCCGGCGGCTATGGCATGAACACCGGTGTAGGTGATGCCGTTGGGCTGGGCTGGATGCTCGCTGCCATTGTGCAGGGCTGGGGAGGTCATCGCCTCCTCGAAGCCTATGAAGCCGAGCGTCGCGCCGTGGCGGTGCGCAACCGAACAGCGTCGGCGCGGCACACGCTGGTGCGCCTGGCAATTAAAACCGCCTACCGCAAGGTCATTCGCACCGAGGGCTGGAACGGCGAACGCAGCCGCCGACGCCTGAGCAGAGAGATCCTCGATTTGGGCAATCTCGAAAACGAAGCCGACGGAATCGAATTCGGATACCGCTACGACAGCTCGCCGGTCATCTGCAATGAACAACACACGGCTCCAGCCGATCACATGCACGCCTATACACCCAGCACCCAGCCAGGGAAGCGTCCGCCCAGCCTCTTCCTTGAGGACGGCCAGGCGATCTTCGACCGATTCGGGCTGGGCTTTACTCTCCTGCGATTCGCCAACCTCGACGTCGACTCGCTCGCCGCCGCGGCGGCTGAACGCGGAATGCCACTGAAGATCGTCGATATCCGCGAGGATCGTGCCCGCACACTGTATGAGCGCGACCTGGTGCTGATCCGGCCCGATCATCATGTCGCCTGGCGCGGCAACACCGTCCCCGACCGACCCGGCGCCATC
>NZ_DATMLH010000193.1:0-39202 GCF_035570115.1 Mycobacterium sp. | reverse complement strand
GCTGCTGCAGACGGCCAGCGCGGCGATCTTGTTCTTCGGTGCGAATACCAGCTTCAACGGTTTTCCCGCGCTGACGAGTTTCATTGCCGAGGACAGCTTTCTGCCGCGGCCGATGATGAAACGTGGTCATCGTTTGGTGTTTTCCAACGCCATCATCGTGCTGACTGCGCTGGCGGTGACGCTGGTGATCGTGACCGGCGGGTCGGTCGACGCGGTGGTGCCGCTGTTTGCGATGGGTGTGTTCACCGGTTTCTCGATGGCCGGCTATGGCATGACCAAACACTGGCTGACCCATCGTGGGCCCGGTTGGCGACGCAAGTTGGTGATCAACCTGTCGGCCGGGATCTTGTCGACGATCGTGGTGGGGATCTTCGCGGTGGCCAAGTTCACCGAGGGAGCCTGGCTGGTCGTCGTTGTCATGCCGGTGCTGGTCTTCGCCTTGATGCGGCTCAACCGGCAGTACCGCGCCGAGGCGGCGGTTTTGGAGATGTCGCGCGCCGAGCGTCCAGAGTTGACCCAACACGCGCGGCATCGGGTGTTCGTCTTTGTGGACAGCGTCGACCTCGCGGTGATTGAGGCAGTGCGCTACGCAAACGGGCTGCACGCCGACGAGCTGACTGCGGTGCACTTTCTGATCGACGCGGTTCATACGGCGCGTTTGCAGCAGCGCTGGCAGCACTTCGAGCACGATAAGCCGCTGCGTGTGGTCAACTGCCCGGATCGCAACTTGACTCGGGCCGCACAAGATTTGGTCCTTCAGGAGATGAACGATCATCCAGACACCCAGATAACGGTGCTGCTGCCGCGTCGAACATATGCGCCGCTGGTGGGCCGGCTGCTGCATGACCGCACCGCCGACAGGATGGCTGGGGCCATCAGCAGAGTCCCGGGTGCGACCGCGCAAATCCTGGCTTACGACGTGGGATCTCGGATCGCCCAGGCGGCGGACGCGGCCCGCTCAGGAGGAAGCGACGCGTGATCAGTGCGGTCGAGCGCTCTGTCGCGGCCGTGCCTGAACGCCAACGCTTTTCGGGTCGGATGCTCACGAACCCGTGAGCCTTGCCTCCTCGAGGTCGAGGTCTCGCTCGATGACGCGCAACAATGTCGCGTTGATGTGGCCGTTGCGCCTCAACGCCAGCACGACCGACCGCTCGACGCGCAGTAACTCCAGCCGCAACGTTCGATAACGTTCCATCTCCTGGGCCTCGTCGGACTCCTGATCGTTCGGGGGACTGATTTGCAGTCGTCGCACCCGAGCCTCGTACAGGGCACGTGCAGATTTGATGGCATCGTCGGCGCCGTCAGCGCCGGTGTGGTCGTCGAGCCACTTCAACGCGGCGCGCGCCGCTTCCAGTCGAGCTTTGTTCTCTTCGGTTCCGAAATCCTCGGCCTTTAGCCCGAGTCGGCGCAGCAGCCAAGGCAGGCTTGTGCCCTGGATGAGCAGACTTGCCACAATCACCGCGGCCGCCACCATGATCACCAGGTCGCGGTCGGGAAAGGGGGAGCCGTTGGCGAGCCGTAGCGGGATCGCCAGCGCGGCTGCCAACGACAAACCGCCGCGCATGCCGGCCCACGCCACGACTAGGCGTTCCCGCCACAGGGGCCCGCCGCTGGTGCGGCCGAACAGCTTCGCGGTGGCGGGTCCGAAGAGCATCCAGACCAGTCGCAGGACGACCACCGTCACAATCACGGCTGACAGCACGGCCACGACATGCAGTGCGGGCATACCCGGTACCCAGTGCACCGAGCGCACAAGCTCCATGCCGACCAGGGTGAACAGCACTGCGTTCAGCAGGAACACCAAAACATCGAGAAAGGCAAAGGCCTGCAGTCGCGCGCCGGGCGCGTAGATGGCGCTGAGGTGCGAGCCCACATAGACACCGGCGGCAACGGTGGCCAGAACCCCGGACAGATGGACGGCCTCTGCCAGCGCATAGGTGACGAACGGCGTCGCCAGCGAGATGGTGATCTCCAACAACGGTTGGTCCATGCGTCGCCGGACTGCCACGACCAGCCAACCGATGGCGAGGCCGAGCACCGCACCGCCCGCGGGAGCCGCGAGGAGCGTCACCACGAGCGGGCCGGGCCGCACTGTGCCGGCCACCACCGCGCCCACAGCGCCTGAGTAGAGCACCAAAGCGGTGCCGTCGTTGGTGAGGCCCTCGCCCTCGACGATTGTGGCGAGTCGCTCAGGCACGTCCAACCGCTTAAAGACGGAGGTGGCCGCCACCGCATCGGTCGGCGCCACAACCGCTCCGGCTGTCACGGCCACCGCTAGTGGCACGCCGGCGAGACCAAGCAATACCCCGGCGACCGCGGCTGTGGTGACCACCACCAGTCCTATTGCCAGCAGTCCGATCGGCCGGGCATTGGCCCGAAGATCGTCCGGCGCAATGAAATTCGCCGCGTAATACAACAGAGGCGGCAAGAACACGTAGAACACGACCTCCGGCGACAGCTGTGGCACGCTGACCCACGGCAACCAGCTCAACAATGCACCGACAGCTACCAGCAAAACTGGGTACGGTACACCCACCCGCTCAGCCACCCACACCGCCGCCACGGCCGCTAGCGGTCCGCAAAGCAGCAGGACCAAGTAGCCCGCCGGATTCACAACCGCACCTCCCAATGCCGCGGCCGGCTATCGATGAACTGCTTGCTGTTGCGGTGATTGGCTAGCTCAGCGTAATGGCATGGTCCGCACGCATATCCCTGCCCGGAAGCGCACCGAAACCATTCCCGCACAATCGCATTGATTAGGCAAGACGCATCACCAGCGGAAGCGTTGTTTCTGCTCGGTGACCTCGTCGGTGGTCATCAGCCCGGACTCGGCCAACTTGGTGAGCAGCGATTGCGCCCGCGCGGCGATCTCGCGCAACTCCGCAGCGATCTCGGCCACCGGCTCACCCTGCGGCCGCTGCGGCGGCGTCGGGTTGCCCCGGGCAGTCACTCTCGTGCGCTGATCGCCGCGCCCCACGGAAGCGCTGCTGCCGACGGCGCCCCCGGCCGCACCGGCGAGCCCCATGTTGCTGAACAGGTTGCCGGAACTACCCGCGGCGATCTCCGGGGCGACCACGGCGCCGCTGATTGGCAGCGTAAAGGCGGCCGGGCGAATCTCGGGTGCCGCCACCGTCCAAGCCGACGGCACCGACAGTCTGCCGACCGTGTTTGCCTGGCCCAGCCCGGCCGACACCGATGCCGTCGTGGCGTCCGACGGTGCAGCGACGCTGCCCTGGCCGTGGAAGAACCATTCCGGCAGGTTGGCGGCGCCGGGCCCGTAGCCCGTGTAGGGCCCCTTCCCGCTGGCAAAGTCACGGTCGGCATTGATCAGGAAGCCGCGGAAGTTGGTCCCGACACCCGTGAACGCTGCCGAGATGCTCGTCGCCGAGGAGCCGATAGAAGTCGTGCCAATGGGGATTTCCAGGAGCGTCAGGGCGACCGAGATCGGGGTCAGCAGATCAGACAACGACTGTGCTGGCGCTGCCGCCGTCGTGGACGACGCCAGCGATTGCAGCGCCTGGGGGAGCGCCGACATCAGCTGCGAGCCGCTCGACGTGGACGACTGCGTCACCGCGGCAGCCTGGCTGCCCGCCCCGGCCGGATTGGTGGTCGGCGGTGGAGAGGTGAAGGGCGTCAACGTCGATGCTGCCGCCGACGATCCGGCGTAGCCGTACATCGCGGCGGTGTCTTGGGCCCACATCTCGGCATAGTCGGTTTCGGTGGCCGCGATCGCAGCGGTGTTCTGCCCGAAGATGTTGGTTGCAATCAACGTCATCAAAAGCGTGCGGTTAGCAGTGATCACCGCCGGCGGCACCGTCATTGCGAAGGCCGCCTCGTATGCCGCTGCGGCAGCTTTGGCCTGGGTGGCGGTTTGTTCAGCTTGCCCGGCGGCTGCGGTCATCCAGTCCACATACGGTGCGGCCGCTGCCGCCATCGAAGCTGACGATGGGCCGAGCCACGACCCGCCGCTCAGCTCCGAAATCACCGACTCGTAGGAAGCGGACGTGGATTGCAGCTCGGCGGCCAGCCCATTCCAAGCGGTAGCCGCCGCCATCATCGGCCCCGAGCCGGGGCCGGCATACATTCTGCCGGAGTTGACCTCCGGCGGTAACATCGCGAAATCCATTGCCGTAGCCCGTCTTAACTGGCCGCTACGGCATTAGCCGCTTCGGTGACGGCATATGACGTCGCACTAGTTCCGAGCGTGCTGACGAACAACTGGTGGATCGCCTCCGCCTGGGCGCTGACCGCCTGGTACATCTGCGCGTGGACGGCGAATTGCGCGGCCGTCAGCGCCGACACCTCGTCGGCAGCGGCGGGTAACACCCCGGTGGTCGGCGCTGCGACGGCGGCATTCTGCGCGCTCATCGTCGTGCCGATCCCGGCCAAGTTGGCGGCCGCGGCGGTCAGCGCCTCTGGTTGTGTGGTGACGAATGACATCGGTATTCCTCTCGATAGGTGTCGAAAACACAGGTGAACACGGCGCGTGGATCCCACGAGTCATAACGTGAATACGTTGAACGCGCCGCCGGATTGTCCCGATGGCGAACGGGAATTCGAGGTTGAGCAGAACCTGAGTCATTGGCCCCCGTCCTCTGCACCCAACTCACTCATGGGCAGAAGCCATCAGCCGGTGCGGCGGTTAAAGGCGAGCCTCATCGCCTGAACGCGATGCTAACGGCGGGTTAAGTCCAGATGCAACGAACTGCGGATATTGCGGCAAATACTTAGGGGCCTCGCTGAGCGCGGGGCCGAGCAGTGCGCGATTGACCGACTACCTCGCCGCTGAGTAATCTGGCGGCAAGACAGGCGGTGGGGCTCGCCACCTGCGGTCGACGGAAGAGCCGGCGACCGCCAACGGTCCCTGGGAACCAGATCGATACTGACGAAGTCGCGTGCGATCCGCGCGGCCCTCAGGCGATGGAAACCCGGGAGCGGAGTATGACCAAATCACCCCGAGATCACGTCGAATCAGCGAGTCGACGGAAATTACTGTGGGCAAAGGCCGCGTATTGGTTGCTGGTCCTGCCAGCGGGGCGGTGCTTGCAGAAGACCGACGTGAGTCGAAAACTGCTGTGCCGCAATGGAGGGAGTTGGTATGGACGAGGTTTGTCTCAAGCTCAGCGCGTACTTCGGTGAGCGTCAACGCGTGGACGGTCGCTTCGTAGCCGAGAGCATGCTGAGTCTTTATGAACAGCGGCGCGTCGCGACCAGCATCGTGCTGCGCGGGATCGCCGGCTTCGGCTCGCGGCATCACTTTAGAAGCGACCAATCCCTGAGCTTGTCCGAAGAACCTCCTGTTGCGGTGATCGCGGTGGACACCGGCCCCGTCATCGAGAGATTGCTCGAATCGGTACTTGGGGTCGACAAGTGCGGCCTGATAAGCCTGGAGCGCGCCCGGTTGCTGCGCGACGACCTCCACAGCATCGAACTCTCCGACGAATATCACGAGGCAACCAAGCTGACGATCTACGTCGGCCGCAAAGAGCGCGTTTACGGTATGCCCGCCTACATTGCGGTCTGCGATCTGCTCTATCGGCGGCAGCTCGCGGGCGCATCGGTGTTCATGGGCGTCGACGGCACGGTCCGGGGTCATCGCGAACGAGCACGTTTCTTCGACCGAAACACCGATGTACCGATGATGATCATCGCCGTCGGCAGCGGTGAGCGCATCGGCCGAGTGCTACCGGAGCTTGGCGCGCTGTTGAAGCGCCCGCTGGTTACGGTCGAACGGGTCCGGCTGTGCAAGCGCGACGGCGAACTCGTGGAGCGGCCGCACGCACTGCCAGGAACTGACGAGCACGGCTTGGCGCTGTGGCAGAAGCTGATGGTCTACTCGTCGGAATCCGCACGCTGCGACGGGATGCCGATCCACCGTGCGCTGATCCAACGGCTGCGGCAGCAGAAATCGTCGCGCGGTGCGACCGTGTTGCGCGGAATCTGGGGCTTCCACGGCGATCACGCGCCACACGGTGACAAGCTGTTGTCGTTGGGCCGGCATGTCCCGGTCGTGACGATCATTATCGACACCCCCAACAACATCGCCGCGTCCTTCGACATCGTCGACGAAATCACTCGCGAACAAGGTTTGGTGACAAGCGAAATGGTGCCCGCGCTGGCCGCTGACGGCGACGGTCGGCCCGGTATGGCTCGCTACCAGTACTAGAGCCGCGCGACGAGTCGCGGGCACGGACGCGTGCTGTGGACTGTCGCGCAACTGGGGATAACCGGCCACACTTTCGCGTTGACGGCGGCGCGCGCGTATATCCGCGTCGGTGTCCTGCCGCAGGGTGGCCGCATGACGATGTTGACGCGGGCCGAAATCGGAGCGCTCGGTGAGCGGTTGGCCGCCGATCACCTGACCGGCCTCGGGCTGCGGATCCTGACCCGCAACTGGCGCTGCCGATTCGGCGAGCTGGATGTGATCGCCGTCGACCCGACCACCAACGCGGTGGTGTTCGTCGAGGTCAAGACCCGCACCGGCGATGGTTTCGGTGGTCTGGCCGAAGCGGTGACCGAGCGGAAGGCGCGTCGGTTGCGCAGGCTGGCTGCGATGTGGCTGGCCACTCAAGACCAACGTTGGGCAGCGATCCGCATCGATGTGATCGGCGTGCGGATCGGTCGACGTCGCACGCCGGAAATCAGCCATCTGCAGGGAGTCGGCTGATGGCGCTGGGGCGTGCGTTTTCGGTCGCGGTGCTGGGGCTAGACGGCGAGATCGTGGAGATCGAAGCCGATATCACCTCGGGCCTGCCGGGTGTGCATCTGGTAGGCCTGCCCGACGCTGCGTTGCAGGAATCACGAGACCGGGTCCGGGCAGCGATCACCAACTGCAACAACCGCTGGCCTATGTCTCGCCTCACCCTGGCACTCTCACCGGCGACGCTGCCGAAGGTGGGCTCGGTATATGACCTCGCCCTTGCGGCAGCGGTGTTGTCGGCGCAACGGAAGACGCCGTGGCGACAGCTGGAGGCGGTCGTGGTGCTGGGCGAGTTGGCTCTCGACGGACGAGTCCGACCGGTGCGCGGAGTGCTGCCGGCGGTGCTCGCGGCCAAGGGTGAGGGCTGGAAGACCGCGGTTGTTCCGGTGGAGAACCTGCCAGAAGCCAGCCTGGTCGACGGCATCGAGGTCTGGGGTGTGCGCACCCTGGCGCAGCTACAGGCCTGGCTCAGCGGATCTGCGCAGCTGGACGAACGGACCAGCAAGGAGGTTCCGGAGGATGAGCCGTCGGCGGATCTGGCCGATGTGATGGGGCAGGCCCAGGCCCGCTTCGCCGTCGAGGTGGCCGCTGCCGGGGCGCATCACCTGATGCTTACCGGCCCGCCGGGTGTGGGGAAAACTATGCTGGCACAGCGTCTTCCGGGGCTTCTTCCGTCGCTGTCGGACAGCGAGTCGTTAGAGGTCACCGCAATTCACTCCGTCGCCGGCCTGCTCTCGGATGCCACACCGCTGATTACCCGGCCGCCCTTCGTCGCGCCGCACCACAGCTCAAGCGTCGCAGCGCTGGTTGGGGGCGGCTCGGGAATGGCGCGGCCAGGGGCCATCAGCCGGGCCCACCGCGGAGTGTTGTTCCTCGACGAATGCGCCGAGATCAACGTCAGCGCATTGGAGGCACTGCGAACGCCGTTGGAAGACGGCGAGATTCGCCTCGCGCGCCGCGACGGGGTGGCGTGCTATCCGGCCCGCTTTCAACTGGTTCTGGCCGCCAACCCGTGTCCCTGTGCCCCGGCCGATCCGCGGGACTGCATTTGTGCGGCGGCGGCCAAACGACGCTACCTCGGTCGACTGTCCGGGCCGCTGATGGACCGCGTCGACTTGCGAGTCGAGATGCATCCGGTGCGGATGCGCGCCTTCGTGGCCGCCGAGGCCGAGTCGACGGCACAGGTCCGCAGCAGGGTGGCATCGGCCCGCGATGCGGCGACGCAGCGCTGGCGTCCACACGGGTTTCGCACCAATGCCGAGGTCAGCGGAACGCTGCTGCGACGTCGATTCCGGCCGGCCGATGCAGCGATGCAGCCGCTGCGGACCGCGCTGGAGCGCGGGATGCTGAGCATCCGCGGCGTCGACCGCACACTTCGGGTCGCCTGGACGTTGGCCGATTTGGCCGGCCGCACATCGCCCGGACGCGACGAGGTGGCCGCCGCGCTGAGCTTTCGCCAACCCGGAGCCTCCCGATGACCGACCTGACACTGCGCGCATGGGCCTATCTGTCCCGGGTGGTCGAACCACCCTGCGCTGAACTTGCCGCCTTGGTGAGTGGGGTGGGACCGATAGAGGCCGCGGAACGGGTGCGACGAGGTCAGGTCGATGACGTCCTGGCGCGACACAGCGAAGCGAGGCGCGAAATCGACAGGGCTGCCCACGATCTTGAGTTGCTCGCCCGCCGCGGTGGTCGGCTGATCACGCCCGACGACGATGAGTGGCCGATGCTGGCGTTCACCGCGTTCGGCAGCGTCGCAGTCGCGTCGAAGCCGCAGGGCAGACCGCCTCTGGTGTTGTGGGCGGTGGGACCGGCCCGGCTTGACGAGACGGCACATCGGGCGGCGGCCGTTGTCGGAACGCGGGCGGCGACCAGCTATGGGGAACAGGTGGCCGGCGACCTGGCGGCCGGGCTGGCCGAGCAGGATGTCGCGGTGATCTCCGGCGGGGCCTACGGTATTGACGGCGCGGCCCACCGCGCGGTCCTTGCAGTCGACGGCGTCACTGCGGGAGTCTTGGCCGGCGGGCTTGACATCCCTTATCCCGCCGGCCATTCCGGACTACTGCATCGTGTCGCTAGTACCGGGTTGTTGATCACCGAATACCCGCCGGGGGTGCGACCGGCGCGCCACCGGTTCCTGACGCGCAACCGCTTGGTCGCCGCATTCGCCGGAGCGGCGGTGGTGGTGGAAGCCGGTTTGCGCAGCGGCGCCGCAAACACCGCAGCGTGGGCGCGAGCCTTGGGCAGGGTGGTGGGTGCGGTGCCCGGACCGGTGACCTCGTCGGCGTCGACGGGATGCCACGCCCTGCTGCGCGCCGGCGCCGAAGTTGTCACCCGTGCCGAGGACATCGTCGAGCTGATGGGTCGCATTGGTGAGCTGGCGCCCGAGGAACCGCGCCCCGCAACGGCGCTGGACGGGCTCAGTGACGACGAGCGGCAGGTGTATGAGGCGCTGCCGGGTCGCGGACTCGCCACGGTCGACGAGATCGCCGTCGCCGCCGCGTTAGAGCCGGCGCGAACACTGGCGCCACTGGCGATGCTGGAGGTGGTCGGCCTGGCTGAGCGGCACGACGGCCGCTGGCGAATAGTCCGGAATCGCGGCGGAACGGGGTGATGACGTTAGCTCGTATAGTCGACGGGGTCAGCTGTGAAGGGGAGGAACCACGTGGCCGGTCGTCCTGTGCACACCTTCAAAGTGGTGCGCCGCGAAGAACTCACGTCGCACATGTTTCGGGTTGTCCTCGGGGGCAGCGGCTTCGACACCTTCACGCCCAGCAAGTTCACCGACTCCTACGTCAAGGTGGTTTTCGTCGGCGACGACGTCGATATGGCCAGCCTGCCGCAACCGCTGACGCTGGACAGTTTCGCCGACCTGCCGCCGGCCAAGCAGCCGGTGGTGCGGACCTTGACGGTGCGTCGTGCCGACCCGGCCGCTCGTGAGATCGCGATCGACGTCGTCGTGCACGGTGAGCACGGCGCGGCCGGACTGTGGGCCGCCACGGCCGAGCCCGGTCAGCGGGTGTACCTGATGGGCCCTAGTGGCGCCTACGCCCCGGATCCGGCCGCCGACTGGCACTTGCTGGCCGGCGACGAGACCGCGCTGCCAGCCATCAGCGTTGCGCTGGAAGCGTTGCCTGCCAATGCAATTGGTCAGGTGTTCATCGAGATCGCCGGGCCCGAAGACGAAATCCCGCTGGCCGCACCGCAGGGTGTCCGGATCGATTGGATTTACCGCGGCGGGCGAGCCGATCTGATCGGCGAGGACCGGGCCGGCGACTTCGCGCCGTTGATCGAGGCGGTCAAATCCGCCCCGTGGCTTCCTGGGCAGGTGCACGCCTTCGTACACGGCGAAGCGCAGGCGGTCATGCACAACCTTCGGCCGTATATCCGCAAAGACCGCGAAGTGGATGCGAAGTGGGCGTCGATCTCGGGTTACTGGCGGCGCGGTCGCACCGAAGAGACGTTCCGGCAGTGGAAGAGAGAACTGGCTGAGGCTGAGGCCGGGGCCGGGGCTTACTAGGGGCTCGTCTGCCAAAACACCGGCTGGCATGCTCATCGCATGGCATTCGGCGACTATCAAAACGAGATTTACTTCCAGGGTCTGGCGGGCGTGGCGCCGGCACTACCGATGGTGTTCGCGGAACTGGAAGCCAAGGCCGCAAAGGCCCTACCGCCGTCGGTGTGGTCATACGTCGCAGGCGGGGCCGGGGACGAGCGCACTCAGCGGGCCAACTGCGAGGCTTTTCAGGGTTGGGGACTGATCCCGCGGATGTTCGTCGGCGCCAAGGAGCGTGACCTGTCCGTCGAGCTGTTCGGGATGAAGCTGACCACACCGGTGTTCATGGCGCCCATCGGGGTCATCGGGTTGTGTGCCCAGGACGGCCACGGCGACCTGGCCACCGCCCGTGCAGCCGCCCGCACCGGCGTTCCGATGGTCGCCTCGACGCTGACCGTCGACCCGTTGGAAGATGTCGCTGCCGAGTTTGGAGAGACCCCCGGATTCTTCCAGCTGTACACCCCAACCGACCGTGAGTTGGCCGCCAGCCTGGTGCATCGCGCCGAGGCGGCGGGCTTCAAGGGCATCGTCGTCACCTTGGATACCTGGGTCACCGGCTGGCGCCCACGTGATTTGAGCACGTCGAACTTCCCCCAGCTGCGCGGACACTGCCTGACCAACTACACCAGCGACCCGGTTTTCCGCGCGAGCCTGGCGCAAACTCCCGAAGAGAACCCGCAGGGCGCCGTGCTGCGCTGGATACAGGTCTTCGGCAACCCGTTGACGTGGGACGATCTCCCGTGGCTGCGCTCGCTGACCAAGCTGCCGCTGCTCGTCAAGGGCATCTGTCACCCCGACGATGTGCGGCGCGCCAGGGACGCCGGCGTCGACGGCATCTACTGCTCCACCCACGGCGGCCGGCAGGCCAACGGCGGCTTGCCCGCGCTGGACTGCCTACCGGACGTGGTCGGCGCCGCTGACGGGCTGCCGGTGCTGTTCGACTCGGGGATCCGCAGCGGCGCCGACATCGTCAAGGCCCTCGCGCTCGGGGCGACCGCGGTGGGCATCGGGCGCCCCTACGCCTACGGCCTGGCGTTGGGCGGCGCCGACGGCATCGTGCACGTGCTGCGCTCGTTGCTGGCCGAAGCCGACCTGACCATGGCCGTCGACGGCTACTCATCACTGGCTGATCTCACTCCGGACACGTTGCGGCGCGTCAGCTGAGTCCGACCGCCGGCGTCTGGGACCGTGGGTTGGTGGAGGCGATCCTCGACGAGTTCGACGACTTCCTGGCGCTGCAACGCCTTCGCTCGGTGCACACCCGTCGCGCTTACCTGGGTGACCTCCGGTTGTTGTTCGCCTTCCTGGACGGACGCGCGCCCGGGACCGGACTACGTGGCCTGAGCCTGGCGGCGTTGCGGTCGTGGCTGGCCGCCGGGGCAGGCGCCGGTGCGGCGCGCACCACGTTGGCACGCCGCACGTCGGCGGTTAAGACGTTCACCGCATGGGCGGTGCGGCGGGGGCTATTGACCGAAGACCCGGCCGCTCGGCTGCAGGTGCCGAAGACGCGTCGCAACCTGCCGGCGGTGTTGCGACAAGACCAGGCGCTGGCCGCCATGTCAGCCGCGAAATCCGGCTGTCAGCAGGGTGATCCGCTGGCGCTGCGGGACCGGTTGATCGTGGAATTGCTGTATGCCACTGGCGTCCGGGTCAGCGAGCTATGCGGCCTGGACATCGACGACGTCGACACCGGGCATCGGGTGCTGCGCGTGCTCGGTAAGGGCGACAAGCAGCGCACGGCCCCGTTCGGGGAGCCGGCCGCCGATGCGTTGAACGGGTGGCTGGCCGACGGGCGTCCCGCGCTGGCGACCGCGGAGTCCGGGCCGGCGCTGCTGCTGGGCGCGCGGGGTCGGCGGCTCGACGTGCGACAAGCCCGCACCGTCGTGCACCAGACCGTCGCCGCGGTGGACGGCGCACCCGATATGGGGCCGCATGGGTTACGCCACAGCGCTGCGACCCATCTGCTCGAGGGCGGGGCTGACCTACGTGTCGTCCAGGAGTTGCTCGGCCATTCCAGCCTGGCCACCACCCAGCTCTACACCCACGTCACGGTTGCCCGGTTGCGCGCGGTGCACGACCGGGCCCATCCGCGGGCCTGACCGGGCGCGACGGCGTTCTGGCAACAGGTGTCCCAGCAGTCCCGAGGCCAAGGGTGGTCCGGCCAGCCAGAGACTGGTGTGGCGGTCGATACAAGCGTTGCTCAACAGCGCCGCGCAGCGGCTTGAGCCGGATCGGCGTGGACGCCACCAACCCCAGCGGATCGACATAATCCGCACGAGCGGCCGGGCCCCACATCGCTCCCCAGTGCAGACACGCCGAGACCGGACAACCCGGATGGCCGGCCAACAATTCGCCGATCACCGTCCCCGCGGTCAGCGGCTGGCCGACCCGCACGGACGCCCGCACCGGCTCGTAGCTGGTGTGCAAACCGCCCGGGTGCGCCAACGACACCACCTGCCGGCCGGCCAGCATGCCCGTGTACACCACCGTCCCCGCGCCCGCGGCGTACACCGGTTGGCCGGGCCTACCCGCCAGGTCCACACCGCGGTGGCCGCGGTTCCAGTCCGGCGCCGGGGCGTCGAAGCTTCGCACCACCGCCGGGTATGGCCGCAACGGCCAATCCAGGCGGAGATCGTCTCCGCGGGCCGGGCACGCCCAGATCAGCGTCGTGGCCACGATCACCGCCGCCCATCGCATATCCCCAGTTCACCGCGGCACCGGCACGGCGGCCAGCCAGCATTGTGGACAAAGCACCTGCTGAAACCGTGTAAACTCCTCCCCGCAGCCCGTATTACGGACTGACTTCGCGCGTCTGCACCGCGGCTCCCGTTCAACTAGGAGTTCGCACCGCATGCCGGGCGGTCCCTTAACAGGGTCCGGCATCGCAGCAGCCGCCAGGGCCCGGCTTCACCCGACGCCGGGCGACAACCGACACACAAAGGCATAACCATGGCCGTAGTAACCATGAAGCAGCTGCTCGACAGCGGCACCCACTTCGGGCACCAGACCCGTCGCTGGAATCCCAAGATGAAGCGGTTCATCTTCACCGACCGCAACGGCATCTACATCATCGACCTGCAGCAGACGCTGACCTTCATCGACAAGGCGTACGAATTCGTCAAAGAGACCGTCGCCCACGGCGGCTCGGTGTTGTTCGTCGGCACCAAGAAGCAGGCGCAGGAATCCATTGCCGCCGAGGCCACTCGCGTCGGCATGCCGTACGTCAACCAGCGCTGGCTGGGCGGCATGCTGACCAACTTCTCCACGGTGCACAAGCGGCTGCAGCGGCTCAAAGAACTCGAGGCGATGGAGCAGACCGGCGGCTTCGAGGGTCGCACCAAAAAAGAGATCCTCGGCTTGACCCGGGAAAAGAACAAGCTGGAACGCAGCCTGGGCGGTATCCGCGACATGGCGAAGGTGCCGTCGGCGGTCTGGGTGGTCGACACCAACAAGGAGCACATCGCCGTCGGTGAGGCGCGCAAGCTGGGTATCCCGGTGATCGCGATCCTCGACACCAACTGCGACCCCGACCTGGTCGACTACCCAATTCCGGGCAACGACGACGCGATCCGCTCGGCCGCCCTGCTGACCAAGGTGATCGCCTCGGCGGTGGCTGAGGGCCTGCAGGCGCGTGCCGGTGTTGGCCGCGGCGACGGCAAGCCCGAGGCCGAAGCCGCCGAGCCGCTGGCCGAGTGGGAGCAGGAACTGCTGGCCTCGGCCACCGCAGCGCCGGCCGCCGAACCGACCGCAGCCGGGGCGCACGCCGAAACCCAAACCGAATCGATCTCCACGGAAGGCTGATATGGCCAACTACACCGCTGCTGACGTCAAGCGGCTTCGCGAGCTGACCGGCGCCGGCATGCTCGACTGCAAGAACGCGCTGGCCGAAACCGACGGCGACTTCGACAAGGCCGTCGAGGCGCTGCGGATCAAGGGCGCCAAGGATGTGGGCAAGCGCGCCGAGCGGGCCACCGCCGAGGGTTTGGTCGCCGCCAAGGACGGCGCGCTGATCGAGCTGAACTGCGAGACCGACTTCGTCGCCAAGAACGCGGAGTTCCAGAAGCTGGCCGATGAGGTGGTGAGCGCTGCCGCGGCGGCCAAAGCGGCCGACGTCGACGCGCTCAAAGCGGCCAGCGCTGGTGACAGAACCGTCGAGCAGGCCATCGCCGACCTGTCGGCCAAGATCGGCGAAAAGCTCGAACTGCGTCGGGTCGCATTCTTCGACGGCACCGTCGAAACCTACTTGCACAAGCGCTCGGCGGACCTGCCGCCGGCCGTCGGTGTACTGGTCGAGTACACCGGCGACGACGCAGCGGCTGCGCATGCCGTTGCGCTGCAGATCGCCGCGCTCAAGGCTCGCTACCTGAGCCGCGACGACGTGCCCGACGACGTGGTGGCCAGCGAACGGCGGATCGCCGAGGAGACCTCCCGCGCGGAAGGCAAACCCGAGCAGGCGCTGCCCAAGATCGTCGAGGGCCGGCTGAACGGGTTCTTCAAGGACGTCGTGTTGCTCGAGCAACCCTCGGTGTCCGACAACAAGAAGACGGTCAAGTCGCTGCTCGACGAAGCCGGCGTCACGGTGACTCGGTTCGTCCGTTTCGAGGTCGGCCAGCAGTAGCATCAGCCGAATGCGACATGTGCACGCATTCGGTGACGATGCGCTCGGCCACCTCGACGCCGTCGGTCTGATCGACGCCATCAACTCCGGTCAGGTCGGCAGGGTCGAGGTGGTCGAGGCGGCCATCGCCCGCACCGAAGCGGTCAACCCCGCGCTGAATGGCTTGGCGTATCAGGCATTCGACCGAGCCCGGGCCCAAGCCGAAGCGCCTGCGAACGGCGGCTTTTTCAGCGGGGTGCCGACATTCGTCAAGGACAACGTCGACGTCGCAGGGCTGCCGACGATGCTGGGCACCGACGCGTGGCCGCCACGGCCGGCTGCGGTCGATAGCGATTTCGCGCGGATGTACCTGGCCACCGGGATGACATCGCTGGGCAAAACTCAGATGTCGGAGTACGGGTTCAGCGCCTCGGCCGAGCACCCCAGGCTCGGGCCGGTGCGCAATCCGTGGAACACCGATCACACCGCGGGTGCGTCGTCGTCTGGCTCCGCTGCGTTCGTGGCGGCCGGCGCGGTACCGATCGCGCATGCCAACGACGGCGGCGGCTCGATCCGAATTCCCGCGTCCTGCAACGGACTTGTCGGGTTGAAGCCTTCCCGTGGCCGGCTACCGCTGGACAAAGAGGTGAGCCGGATGCCGATTCGCGTCGTCACCAACGGCGTGCTCACCCGATCGGTGCGCGATACCGCGGCGTTTTACCGGGAGGCTGAGCGCATCTGGCCCGCGCCGAAGCTGCCGCCGATCGGGGACGTGAAGGACGCCGGCAAGCAGCGGATGCGGATCGCCGTCGTCACCCATTCGCTGCTGCGCGAATGCAGCCCCGAATTACGTGAGCTGACGCTGAAATCCGCCGGCGTGCTCGAAGATCTCGGCCACCGCGTCGACTATCTCGAAAAGCCGCCGGTCCCTTCCAGTTTCGCTGCTGACTTCGTGCTGTACTGGGGGTTGCTGGCCATGGGTCAGATTCAGCAGAACCGGCACGCCATCGACGCGTTCGACGTCACCCGATTGGATAACCTGTCACGAGGTTTGGACCGGCACGCGCGCCGCAACCTGCATCGCATCCCACTCGCGCTCGCGCGTTTGGCCGGTGCGAGACGGCACACGGCGCGGCTGACTCGCGGCTATGACCTGGTGCTGACGCCGACGTTGGCCGACGAGCCGCCGCCGATCGGTTACCTCGACCCCACCGCCGACTACCAGCAGATCATCGGCCGGCTGGAAGACTGGGTGGCGTTCACGCCGCTGCAGAACGTGACCGGGGAGCCTGCGATCTCGTTGCCGCTGGCTGAATCCGCCAACGGGCTGCCGGTGGGCATGATGATCTCCGCGGCCGTGGGCCAGGAAGTCCGGTTACTGGAATTGGCTTACGAACTGGAACAGGCCCGGCCGTGGGCCCGCATCCAGGACGGCCGCTGACGATGCAGGCGGCCCGCCGAGGAGCCGCACCATCGGGGTCAGTCTGATCCCAGCGCTGCCAGCATCCGTTTGAACTCCCGCTGATCGGCTGCGGACAGCTTGCCGAGGACGCGGGCGTCGGCCTCCCGCACGGCAGCCTCGGCACGCTTCAACAGCGTCCGGCCCGCTGTGGTCAGCGTGGCCGGCAGCGCACGACCGGACGGCACCGTCGCGGGCCTGGCCACTATGTGTGCGTTTTCTAACCGGTGCAACACCGTGTTCATCGCCTGCGGTGTGACATTGCCCTGCCGGGACAGTTCCGCGCTGGACATCCCGGGACTCATGGAAAGCATTCGCATGCATACGAATTCGGGCAGCGTCAGACTTAGCGGACTCAGCACCGCGGCCACCTCCGGTCGCAGCGCGGCGACCACCTGATGTAGCAGGTACCCAAGTGGCGCGTCTTGTGTCGTGCTCATATCAACAATCTTGACATATATCAGGTTACTTGATATATCTCGGGTATGACTGAAACGCAGAAGTTCGATTTCGATTTCGATCCGGCCTACCGCGGCGAGGCTCGTCAGTTCGGGGAAGGCCGACCGCCATGGAGTCTCGGTGAGCCGCAACCCGAGATCTCGGCGCTCATTGACCAGGGCAAAATCACGGGCGACGTGCTCGACGCCGGCTGCGGTGAGGCGGCGCTGTCAATGCACCTGGCGGCGTTGGGGCACAACACCGTCGGGCTGGATGCCTCGCCCACCGCGATCGAGTTGGCAAGGGTCGAGGCGGCTAATCATGGGTTGACCAACGCCTCGTTCGAGGTGGCCGACATCACTGACTTCAATAGCTGGCCGACCGGTTCCGAAGGCCGATTCGACACGATCGTGGACAGCACGCTGTTTCACTCGATGCCCGTCGAGCTGCGTGACGGGTACCAGCGGTCGATCGTTCGCGCTGCCGCGCCCGGCGCGTCCTACTTCGTGCTGGTCTTCGATCGGGCGGGCATGCCCGAGGGCCCGCCCAACGCGGTCAGTGAGGATGAGTTGCGCGATGTCGTGTCGCAGTACTGGGTCATCGACGAGATTCGACCGGCCAGAATTCATGCCAACGTGCCCGACGACAAAGTCGCCGGGTTTCCGGCCGTGGACCTGCGCGACGAGGGCAATGGACGTAAGTCCGTACCGGCCTGGCTGCTGTCCGCGCACCTGGCCTGAGCGGCGCGCGGGCGGTTCGGGCTCAGCTGCTGCCTGAGATAGTCCTTTGCCTCACGGTGCGAGCTGGACATGGCCCCGCCCTGGAGACGGGGAAGGGGGTGTCGCCTGTGGCGGTGCGGGAGGAGGCGTCGCCTGTGGTGGTGGAGGAGGAGGAGTCTCCTGCGGTGGTGGAGGCGCCTGCGGTGGGGGTGCGGGCGCCTCTGGTTCGGGCGCGGGTGCCTGTGGTTCTGGTGCGGGTGCCTCCGGTTCGGGTGCGGGTGCCTCCTGTGGCGGTGGGGGTGCCTCCGGAGGTGGTGGGGGTTTCTGCCGTTGTCGTGGTGGTGGCGGCGGCTGTTCTGCTGGAGGTGACGGGGCTTCCACAGGCGGCGCGACCGGCTTCACCGTAGGTGGCGGGATCTGTGGCGGCGGCGTGGGCGTAACTTCTCCCAGGGGGGCTGGCCTGACCATTGCGATCGGCTCGCTCACCGCGCGATGAGCCGACTCCGATCGGAGCCACGTCGTCACAGGCAACTGTGCGGCAGCCAGCACGCTCGAGGCGATGCTCAGAAAGGCGGCGATCACCGCACACTCAGCATGTATTCGCCGCGCACGCGCAGCCATCAACTTCGACGGCGCTACGCCGTTGTGCTTCGATGCGGTCATACGCCTACATGCCGTCGCGCCGCGCCCCTAATCTGCGGGTTTGCGCGAAAGCCCAGTGGTGATTCACGGCTACAACCAGTTACGATATCCATCATTGCAGGCGCCAGACGCCTCCGCTGTTACCGCTCGGTGTCGATTCAACGAGATGTCGAGCAGCTGACATAGAAGAAATGGAAATCCTGCCGTGCGCACCGGCATCACCCGCCTCGCAGACGCTCTGGTTAGCGCTTCGGTAGTGCTGACCGCCGCGGTTGTTTGCGGTGGCGCAGCGGGTGCCGACCCGGCTCAGGATCAGCAGTTTCTGGCGTTGCTCGAACAAGAACAGATTCCCGCCATCGATAACGTGCCTGGGATCGTCTACCGTGCCCGTCAAATCTGTAGCCAACTCGATGGCGGCGGTTCGATCCAGAACGTAGTCGACGATGAGATGAACAGTGCGTATGGGGACAATCCGGCTTTACACCTTTATCCCGCTCGGGTGAGAAGGACCGCGGTCAGATTCGTCATCGCATCAGTGGACGTCTACTGCCCAAGCCATCAAGGCGAGCTACCCGCAGCGCCCTGAGGTGTGATCGCGCCGCCGGCCGGATTTGCCGCGAGCGCAGAGCGGTTCCTCGTCGCCGCTGGCAATCTTCGGACCGGGCGCGACACTGGTAGTCGCCGACCGCAGCAAACAACTGACGTATGGCGGGGCATGCTGGCCGAGTGGTGACGGCGGTTCGAGAGTAGGTTCCGTCAGGCCGTACGAAGTAGGATCCACCTAAATGCTGAAATGATTTTCCAGCCGCGGTGGCAACCCTGATTACTATTAGGTAGCTTTGCGTCGGGGCTACCGGCAGGTTCGAGCTTGAGTTTTGGTCGGGTGGAACGATGAGTTGTCCGGCGCTGCGGCAGCCTTGGGATGAAGAGTGGATCCTGGCCGGCCAGGGCAGCGAGCTGCGCGTTATCGGCTCTACGGTCGCGGACGCCCGAGTGCTCACCTTGGACGGTCTGCTCGACGGCACAACGTACGTCCCGCTCCGCGACGCAATCGTCAAAACCGCGTTGGATGAACCTCTTGGGGTCATCGTCGACGTCAACGGCCTCACCGTCCGAGACGATCCGGCGTGGGCCGTGTTCACCAATGCCCGTTGGCAAATCGCCGAATGGCCGGATATCCCGATTGGCCTGGTATGCGCCCTTGATCATGTCCAGAATACTTTGCACCGAAACGGCATAACGCGGTATGTGCCCGTGTTCCCAACGCTTGAGTGCGCACTCACTGAGCTGCCCGCCGACGGACTGCGCCGGTATCGGCGCCGCGTCCGCGCCGAATTGCCGGCGACGAAGACCAGCATTCACCGATGCCGGCAGCTAGTTGCTCAGTGGTTGACGGCGTGGCAGAGAGTCGACTTCATTCATGCGGTTTCGATCGTCGCTACCGAACTGGTTGAAATCGCCGTTGCGGATACCAACAGCACGTTGTCGCTTCGAATGGAAACCGACGGCTCCACGGTGGCGGTGGCGATACAACACATCGAAATGACGCCTGAGACCCGTAAGTCCGCAGATGAGAACGTCTCGGGCCTTGACCTCGTCGCGGCCAACTCGCGGGTGTGGGGCACGTACACCAGCGCGGCCGGCGACACGGTATGGGCCGTGGTCGGCCCGGAAAACCGCTTCTGAGAATCTTTGTCGCGATTGCTGGGCCGCCAGGCCGGCGCTAGGACCATCTGGGTTCTGGGTCACCCACTCTTGGGGCGCGTTCGCCTGCCATTCGCAACTGTAGGCAGTGGTGTTTTGAGGCCGGCGGGGGTGGGTATTGGAGTGAGGTGCGGTAACCGCCCGTCGTTATTCGGCGAGCAGCGGTCGAAACCGCTTCGTACTCTGCCCAATTGGAGCCAATATGAGTTCGAACGACCATCGATCTGCGAATGTGCGGGCGCAGGCACGCCGTCAGGCGGATCGCGCGCGAGCCGTGATGGAGGACAAGCGTGCGAAGCAAGAGGGCGGCCTGAGCGGCTGGGTAGCTGAGCGTGCCGGCAAATGGGATCTCAGCGGCTTCGATGAGACCACCTTGCAGCGTCAGAAGTTCTTCTGGAACCTACTGGTGGACTATTGGTTTCGAATGGAGATCGACGGCTGGGAAAACGTTGGAGATCCGCCGGCCTTGCTGGTCGGCATCCACTCCGGAGCCCCTTTTGTCTGGGATGCGTGGACTGTCGGTCTGCAATGGTGGCGACGGTTCGGCCAGGAGCGTCCACTGCACGGCACGGCCCATGACGCATTGATGGCTATCCCGGGGTTCGGCCGGTACTTCCGGTCAATGGGCGTATTACCCGCGGCGCCGGACGCCATCGCGACCGCGCTGGCCGAAGGTCGCGACGTGGCGCTGTGGCCCGGCGGCGAGGTGGACTCGCTGCGGCCGTGGACTGAGCGCGACCAGGCGAACCTGGCCGGACGAAAAGGATTCGTGAAGATGGCGATTCGCGCCGGAGTGCCGATCGTGCCGATCGCTACCGTGGGAGGCGCCGACGCCATGCCGGTGCTGATTCGCGGTGACAGGCTTTCGCGGGCTTTGCGACTGGATCGGTTGCTGCGGCTCAAGGTGTTTCCGCTCGCGATCTCGCTGCCCTGGGGAATTGCCCCTGCCGCCCTGCCGCAGATGCCGCTGCCGGCGAAGATCAGGACTCGATTCATGCCCGCGGTCCAGCTCGATCACGACCCCGCTCGCGCTGACGACGACGAGTATGTCGGCCGCAAGTACCACGAAGTGGAGGACAGCATTCAGCGCGGGATGGACGCGCTGGCCCGCAAACGGGCATTGCCGGTATTCGGTTAGGCCCGCACAAACGACGGGCCCGGTCCGTCACGGACCGGGCCCAGACGTCTGATGGATGGTCTACTTCTGGTGAGCCTGCTGGCGCTTCTCCGCGGCCGCGGCACCGGCACGAGCCGCTTCTGCCTCTCCTTCTTTCTTGCCGGCGTCACGCTGCGCTTGCGCCTTGTCCTGTTGGGCCTCGCCCTCGTGCTCGAGATCTTTGTTACCAAGCACGCTGCCGACGGCCTCTTTGGCAAGGCCCTTGGCGCCCTCGACGACGCCCTTCACAGCTTCCTCAGGCCCACTGTTCTTCTTGTCTTCCGACATGGAGTCCCCTCCTCGTTTGCTCATACCGAGCTGACTTGCTCGACCACCGGCCGTTGGCTGGACCGGTTTTGGGCACGGCGAAAAGCGCTTGTGTTGTTGGCTTTTGCGCTATGCCATTTCGCAGCATTTTCGCGCCGCGTGGTCGGAATTCCCATGGGGCGCGGCGCTCAAACCCCTGCTGGCGTCAACCCGCATGCGACTCGCTGCGGTGAGGTTTTCGGCGCAGGTAGGACGGCTGAATGCGGTGGCTGTGACGCCGAACACGGCCTCGCAGGCGATGGATTCCGCCAGCTGACGGAATTGTCGTCGTGGGCGCGCAGTTACCGCCCAACGCCGTTGCGAGACAAACAATGCGCAATCCAGTCCACTCTCGGGACGCGCAGCCTGGCCATAAGGCAGGATGGAGCGTGCTGTCGTGGGGGATAGCTGGATGGCGCCCTCCCATGCGAGGAGTCTGATGACGGAGCAGGAGCCGACGAGCACCAACGGCGCCGACGCATTTCCACCGGACAACCGATATCCCGCCGGCAACCCCGCGACGCGGCCCAAGTACGCCCGAGTACTGCTCAAACTCGGTGGTGAGATGTTCGGCGGCGGACAGGTCGGACTGGATCCCGATGTGGTGTCGCTGGTCGCTCGCCAGATCGCTGAGGTGGTCCGCACCGGCGTGCAGGTCGCGGTCGTCATCGGCGGTGGCAACTTCTTCCGCGGCGCACAGCTTCAGCAGCGCGGGATGGAGCGCACCCGATCAGACTATATGGGGATGCTCGGCACTGTCATGAACAGCCTTGCGTTGCAAGACTTCCTAGAAAAAGAGGGCATCGTCACGCGGGTTCAGACCGCGATCACGATGGGCCAGGTCGCCGAGCCCTATATTCCGCTGAGGGCCCGGCGCCACTTGGAAAAGGGACGTGTGGTGATCTTCGGTGCCGGCATGGGGCTGCCGTACTTCTCGACCGACACCACGGCCGCACAGCGGGCATTGGAGATCGGCGCCGACGTGGTCCTGATGGCCAAGGCGGTCGACGGCGTGTTCACCGAGGACCCGCGAGTGAATCCGTCGGCCGAGATGCTGACCGCTATCACCCACCGGGAAGTCATCGATCGGGGGCTGCGGGTGGCCGATGCCACAGCATTCAGTTTGTGTATGGACAATGGCATGCCGATTCTGGTGTTCAACCTGCTTACCGATGGCAATATTGCTCGCGCGGTTGCGGGTGAGAAGATCGGAACGCTGGTCACTACCTAACGGCAGGAGCGGCGCGAAATGACAGCCCGCGACGATGCAGAGCGCAGCGATGAGAAGGAGCGGCGCCATGATTGACGAAACCCTCTTCGATGCCGAGGAGAAGATGGAGAAGGCCGTATCGGTGAGCCGTGACGACTTGTCGACCATCCGGACCGGCCGCGCCAACCCGGGCATGTTCTCCCGCATAGTTATCGACTACTACGGTTCGTCCACCCCGATCACCCAGCTGGCCAGCATCAATGTTCCCGAAGCGCGCCTCGTCGTCATCAAGCCGTACGAGGCGAGCCAGCTTGGGGCCATCGAGACGGCGATTCGCAACTCCGAACTAGGGGTGAATCCGACCAACGACGGCACCCTGATCCGGGTTGCGGTACCGCAGCTGACCGAGGAACGCCGCCGCGAACTCGTCAAGCAAGCCAAAAGCAAGGGAGAAGACGCCAGGGTCTCGGTGCGCAACATCCGCCGCAAGGCGATGGAGGAACTGCACCGCATCCGCAAGGACGGTGAGGCGGGCGAGGACGAGGTCGCGCGCGCGGAGAAGGACCTGGACAAGACCACGCACCAGTACGTGACCCAGATCGATGAGCTGGTTAAGCACAAAGAAGGCGAGCTGCTGGAGGTCTAGCGGCCGCTCAGCTAACGACGTCCGTGGCAGAAACTGGTACCGGCGCAGACACCCCGGCCGAGGGGTCGCTGCAGCAGCCCTCGAAAAGGGAGCCGAAGAAGAAGAAGCCGCGGGCCGGCCGAAACCTGCCGGCTGCGATCGCCGTCGGCGCGGCCCTCGCCGTCACCATCGTCGCGATCTTGATCTTCGATCGATACCTGTGGGTCGTGCTGGTCGCCGCCGCCATGGCCGTGGCCACCTACGAGGTGGTGCGGCGGTTGCGCGAGGCCGGTTACGTCATCCCCGTCATCCCGCTGCTGGCCGGTGGCCAACTGATAATTTGGCTGACCTGGCCGTATGGGCCGCGCGGTGCACTTGCCGGCTTCGGCGCCACGGCCGTGGTCTGCATGTTCTGGCGGTTGGCGCTCAAAGGCCCGCCCACATCGCACGGCGCTGACGGCGCTCACGGCGCCGATTCACCGTCGGCGAACTACCTGCGGGATGTCGCGGCCACGGTCTTCCTGGCCGCCTGGGTTCCGCTCTTCGCGTCGTTCAGTGTGCTGCTGGTCTATCCCAGCGACGGATCGGGGCGGGTATTCAGCCTGATGATCGGCGTGGTGTGTTCGGACGTCGGCGGCTATGCGGTGGGCGTGCTGCTCGGTAAGCATCCGATGGTGCCGTCGATCAGCCCGAACAAGTCATGGGAGGGTCTGGCCGGTTCGCTGTTCTTCGGCGTCACCGCGACCGCTCTGACGGCGGTCCTGCTGGCCCACAAGCCGATCTGGGTCGGAGTCCTGTTGGGCTTCACGCTGGTGGCCACTGCAACGCTCGGCGACTTGGTGGAGTCGCAGATCAAACGTGACTTGGGCATCAAGGACATGGGGCGGATTCTGCCCGGCCACGGCGGCTTGATGGACCGGCTGGACGGCGCGTTGCCGTCGGCGGTGGCGACCTGGATCGTCTTGACCCTGGTGCCCTGATCGCCGCCGCGACTCCGCGAAGGACGGATACTGGTCGTGGGATGAAGCAACAGCTGGTATTCGAGGCGCCGCGCCGAGGCCTGCCGCCGCGGCATCTGGCCGACCTCGACGAGGCCGGGCTCCTCGACGCCGTCGCGGCACTGGGCCTGCCGCCGTTTCGCGCCAAGCAACTCGCCCAGCAGTACTACGGTCGGCTGATCGCCGACCCGCAGCAGATGACCGACCTGCCGGCTGCTGCCCGCGGTCAGGTGGCCGAGGCCCTGTTCCCGAGCCTGCTGACTGCCGCCCAGGAAATCGCGTGTGACGCCGGCCAGACCCGCAAGACGTTGTGGCGGGCGGCCGACGGCACCACCTTCGAGTCGGTGCTGATGCGCTACCCGCAGCGCAATACGGTGTGCATCTCGTCGCAGGCGGGCTGTGGCATGGCTTGCCCGTTCTGCGCCACCGGACAGAGTGGCCTGACACGAAACCTGTCGACCGCCGAGATCGTCGAACAAGTACGCTCCGCGGCCGTGGCGCTGTGTGACGACTGGGGAGACCGGTTGTCCAACGTGGTGTTCATGGGGATGGGGGAGCCGCTGGCCAACTACACCAGGGTGCTGGCGGCGGTGCGTCGCATCACTTCACCGTCCGGTTTCGGAATCTCGGCGCGATCGGTGACGGTGTCGACGGTCGGGCTGGCCCCGGCAATCCGCAAACTCGCCGATGAGCGGCTCGGCGTGACGCTCGCGCTGTCGCTGCATGCCCCTGACGACGAGCTGCGTGACACGCTGGTGCCGGTCAACAACCGGTGGAAGGTCGGCGAAGCTCTCGACGCCGCCCGCTACTACGCCGACGTGACCGGTCGGCGAGTTTCGGTGGAGTATGCCCTGATTCGCGACGTCAACGATCAACCGTGGCGCGCAGACCTGCTGGGCAAGCGGCTGCATCGTGCACTGGGTCCGCTGGTGCATGTGAACGTCATTCCGCTGAACCCCACGCCCGGCAGCGACTGGGACGCCAGCCCGAAGCCCGCGCAGCGCGAGTTCGTCCGGCGGATCCGCGCCAGCGGCGTGCCCTGCACGGTTCGAGACACCCGCGGTCGCGAGATCGCCGCCGCGTGTGGCCAGCTTGCCGCCGACGGCGCAGGGCGCCGCCCGTGAACCGGACCGGCTGTGATCGCGTCATCTGATGTGAAGTCTGAACAGGAAGAGGTCCGCAGGTGAAAAATCGGCTCATGAGTTCGATCGCGAGGCTGGCAGTCCTTGCAGTCTCGGCCGCCATGACTTTCGGGCTGCTCGCGGCGCCACGGGCGCTGGCAGCCGACGATCGTCTGCAGTTCACCGGGACCACACTGTCCGGTGCGCCGTTCAATGGCGCGAGTCTGCAGGGCAAGCCGGCCGTGCTGTGGTTCTGGACGCCCTGGTGTCCGTTCTGCAACGCCGAAGGTCCCAGTGTGAGCCGAGTGGCCGCCGCCAACCCATCGGTCACCTTCGTCGGGATCGCCGCCCACTCGGATGTCGGCGAGATGCAGGGCTTCGTGTCGAAGTACAACCTGAATTTCACCAATCTCAACGACGCCGACGGGTCGATCTGGGCCCGCTACAACGTGCCGTGGCAGCCGGCCTACGTGTTCTATCGGGCCGACGGCACGTCGACGTTCGTGAACAACCCCACCTCGGCGATGTCTCAGCAGGAGCTCTCCGGCCGGGTTGCCGCGCTGAAGTCCTAGCCCTCGTGGACCAGGGCCTGGTCAGCTTGGCGTTCACCGCCGGATTGGTGGCGGCGCTTAATCCCTGCGGTTTTGCCATGCTGCCCGCCTACCTCGTTCTGGTGGTACGCGGGGAGAGGGCCGACACGTCGACGGGATTGGCTGCGGTCGGTCGGGCGCTGGCGGCAACCGCCGGCATGGGGCTGGGGTTTTTGACGGTATTCGGGTTGTTCGGAGCGCTCACCATATCGGCGGGTTCCATCGTGCAGCGGTATGTGCCGTACGTGACCGTGGTGATCGGCATTGTGCTTGTCGCCCTGGGGATTTGGTTGCTGACGGGCCGAGAGCTGACGTTGTTGACGCTGAGGCATCCCGGTGGACGATGGGCTCCGACGGCCCGGCTCGGTTCCATGTACGGCTACGGCGTGAGCTACGCGATCGCCTCGTTGTCGTGCACCATCGGCCCCTTTTTGGCGGTCACCGCCGCCGGCCTGCGCCGCGGCTCGGTGATCGGCGACGCGTCGATCTATCTCGCCTACATCGCGGGTCTCACCCTGGTCGTTGGCGTGCTGGCGGTCGCCGCCGCGGCAGCCAGCACGGCGGTGGTGAATCGCCTGCGGCGAATCCTGCCCTACGTCAACCGGATCAGCGGAACGCTGCTGGTGCTCGTCGGGCTGTATGTGGGCTATTACGGCCTCTACGAGATCCGCATCCGCACCGGCCAGGGAAACCCCTCCGATGCGTTGATCGCCGTAGCCGGTCACGTCCAAGGAGCGGTGGCCGGGTGGGTGTACCGGCACGGTGGGTGGCCGTGGGCACTGGCGTTTTGCTTGCTGATGATCGGCGCATTGGCCGCCGCTGGTTATCGCCGGGCGCGCCGCGGCAGTCGCGCACCACACTGATGCTTGCGGTGACATCAAAATGATGTCACCAAGGCGGCCACCGCTTCCGGATCGATCACCGTAGCGGCGGTCACCGGAAACGGGTCGGCCGGCATCCGGCATCCGGCACCGCGGCGATCGGTGAACTCGACGGAGATCTGGTGTTCAAGGCGGCCAGCGGCGACCTCAGCGTCGGGGTGGCCCAAGGTACCGCCGCCCGGTTGGACTTGATCACCGGCTCAGGCGCGGTCAGCAACCTGCTGGAGTCCGCCGACGGACCGGCCGATGACGATGACACACTGCTGATTCACGTACGCACCGGCTCCCGAGACATCGACATCCACTGGGCGGTCGCGACGCACAGCACCGCCGGCTGATCGGCCCTACCTGAGCCAGCCGCGTCGCCGGCCCCACCAGTCGCGCACGACGAAGAAGAGGGCCAGCGCGGCGAAGCCGATCACGTACAGGTTTTCGATGTGGCCGACATGGTTGCCGTCCAGGAACGCCAGCAAAAGGACGAAGATCAACAGGCCCACGACGTGCCAGTTGCGGTGGTTGATTTTGCTCCAGCCCCAGTGCGCGGACGGCACATCGGCGACGTCGACCCCGTTGCTGTAGCGCTCTACCTCGGTTCCGGCCACGGCGACTCCTCAGACGTTTGGGATGCCCCGACATTCTGGCACACACCGGTTGCGGCAGCACCGCGGGCGCTTCGGCGACACGGCACAATGAGGGGGTGACCAACCATGTCGATGGCGGCGCCGAAACTGCGGCTGGCCGCACAGTCGGCGTCGAACGCGCGGCCGGCCGCACGCTCGACGGTCGCCGCCTCAAGACGTTGGTGTTGGGCAGTACCGGCTCCATCGGCACCCAGGCGCTCGAGGTCATCGCCGCGAACCCGGATCGCTTCGAGCTGGTCGGGCTGGCCGCCGGCGGCGCACACCCGGACCTGCTGGCTCGGCAGCGCGCCGAGACCGGCGTGACCAATGTCGCCGTCGTCGACCAGCGCACCGCGCAGAGCCTCGGCGACGTCACCTACGACGGGCCCGACGCGGTCACCCGGCTGATCGAGAACACCGAGGCCGACGTCGTGCTCAATGCGCTGGTCGGCGCCCTGGGCCTGCAGCCGACTCTGACCGCGCTGGCCTCGGGCGCCCGGCTGGCCCTGGCCAACAAGGAATCCCTGATCGCCGGTGGACCGCTGGTGCTGCAGGCGGCGCGACCCGGCCAGATCGTGCCGGTGGACTCCGAGCACTCCGCGCTGGCGCAATGCCTGCGCGGCGGCTCCGCCGAGGAGGTCGCCAAGCTGGTGCTCACCGCCTCCGGCGGGCCGTTCCGCGGCTGGTCGGCCGCCGATCTCGAGCACGTCACGCCCGAGCAGGCCGGCGCCCATCCGACCTGGTCGATGGGGCCGATGAACACCTTGAACTCGGCGTCGCTGGTCAACAAGGGTCTCGAGCTCATCGAAGCCCATCTGCTCTTCGGCATTCCGTACCGGCGCATCGACGTCGTTGTACACCCGCAGTCGATCGTGCATTCCATGGTCACGTTCACCGACGGCTCGACGATCGCGCAGGCCAGTCCGCCGGACATGAAACTGCCGATCGCGCTGGCGCTGGGCTGGCCGGCCAGGGTGCCCGGCGTAGCCGCGGCCTGCGACTTCACCACGGCGTCGAGCTGGGAGTTCGAGCCCCTGGACAGCCAGGTCTTCCCGGCCGTCGAGCTGGCCCGACAAGCCGGCGAGACGGGCGGTTGCATGACCGCCGTCTACAACGCGGCCAACGAAGAAGCAGCAGAGGCCTTCCTGGCCGGGCGGATCGGCTTCCCGGCCATCGTGGGCACAATTGCCGACGTCCTGAGCGCCGCCGACCAGTGCAGCGCCGAACCCGCTACCGTAGAGGATGTACTCGACGCGCAGCGCTGGGCCCGCGAGAAGGCCAAGCGCGTGATTGAGCGAGTCGCACAGGAGGTCCTACCAACCCGATGATGTTCGTTATCGGCATAGTGCTGTTCGCGCTCGCCATCCTGATTTCCGTGGCGTTGCACGAGTGCGGTCACATGTGGGTCGCCTTGGCAACCGGCATGAAGGTGCGCCGTTATTTCGTGGGCTTCGGGCCGACGCTGTGGTCGACGCGGCGCGGCGAAACGGAGTACGGCATCAAGGCCGTTCCGGCCGGCGGCTTCTGCGACATCGCCGGCATGACGTCGGTCGAGGAGCTCGCGCCTGACGAGCGCGACCGCGCTATGTACAAGCAGAAGACCTGGAAACGCGCCGCCGTGTTGTTCGCCGGGCCGGGCATGAACTTCGTCATCGGCTTGGTGCTGGTTTACGCCATCGCGGTGATCTGGGGTCTGCCCAACCTGCATCCCTCCGCGGTTATCGGCCAAACCGCCTGTCCGGCAAGCGAAATTAAACAAGGCCAGTTTGGGAAGTGCACCGGGGACGGGCCGGCGGCCGCCGCGGGGATCCGCGCCGGCGACGTGGTGGTCAAGGTCGGCGACACCCCGGTCAACGACTTCACCGACATGGCCGCCGCGGTGCAGAAACTGCACGGCACGGTTCCGATCGTGATCAAGCGGGACGGCCAAACGATGACCAAATACGTCGACATCGCGCAGCGGCAACGCTGGGTCACCGACGGTAAAGGCGGCCCGAAGCTGGCCACGATCGGGGTGATAGGCGTGATGGGCACCGCAACCGGGCCCACGCATTACAACGTGGTCACCGCGGTGCCGGCCACGTTCGCCTTCACCGGCAACCTGTCGGTCCTGCTGGGCAAGTCGCTGGTTGCCATCCCGACCAAAGTCGGCGCGCTGATCCACGCGATCGGCGGTGGGGAGCGTTCCCTCGATACACCGATCAGCGTTGTCGGCGCGAGCATCATCGGCGGCGACACCGTCGATCACGGCGTCTGGATGGCGTTCTGGTTGTTCCTGGCCCAGCTGAACTTCATCCTGGGCGTCATCAACCTGGTGCCGTTGCTGCCGTTCGACGGCGGCCACATCGCGATCGCCGTGTTTGAGAAGGTGCGCAACATGATCCGGTCGGCCCGGGGCAAGGTCGCGGCCGCGCCGGTCAACTACCTCAAACTGATGCCCGCAACCTACGTAGTCTTGGTGCTGGTGGTCGGTTACATGTTTTTGACCGTGACCGCTGACGTGGTCAACCCGATCCGACTGTTCCAGTAGGCCTAACAGAAAGCTCGCAGAAAAGGCTCGCAGAAAAAAGAAAGGAAGCGAAGGCAAACCGTGACCACAGGTCTGGGTATGCCGGCGGCCCCGGCGCCCACGCTGGCGCCACGACGCAAGACGCGACAGCTGATGGTCCGCGATGTCGGGGTGGGTAGCGACTATCCGATTTCGGTGCAGTCCATGTGCACCACCAAGACCCACGACATCAACTCGACCTTGCAGCAGATCGCCGAGCTGACCGCCACCGGCTGCGACATCGTCCGGGTGGCCTGCCCGCGTCAGGAAGACGCCGACGCATTACCGGCGATCGCCAAGAAGAGCCAGATCCCGGTCATCGCCGACATCCACTTCCAACCGAAATACATCTTCGCCGCGATCGACGCCGGCTGCGCGGCGGTGCGGGTAAACCCCGGCAACATCAAGGAATTCGACGGCCGCGTCGGCGAGGTCGCCAAGGCCGCAGCCGCGGCCGGCATCCCGATCCGCATCGGCGTGAACGCCGGATCGCTGGACAAGCGGTTCATGGAGAAGTACGGCAAGGCCACGCCCGAGGCGCTGGTCGAGTCGGCGCTGTGGGAGGCCTCGCTGTTCGAGGAGCACGGCTTCGGCAACATCAAGATCAGCGTCAAGCACAACGACCCGGTCGTGATGGTCGCCGCCTACGAGCAGCTGGCCGCGCAGTGCGACTACCCGTTGCACCTCGGCGTGACCGAAGCCGGTCCGGCTTTCCAGGGCACCGTGAAGTCCGCGGTTGCCTTCGGTGCGCTGTTGTCGCGGGGCATCGGCGACACGATTCGGGTGTCGCTGTCGGCGCCGCCGGTCGAAGAGGTCAAGGTCGGCACCCAGATCCTCGAGTCGCTGAACCTGCGACCACGCGGGCTCGAAATCGTGTCCTGCCCGTCGTGTGGCCGCGCCCAGGTCGACGTCTACACCTTGGCCAACGAGGTCACCGCCGGACTCGACGGCCTCGACGTCCCGCTGCGGGTGGCCGTGATGGGCTGCGTCGTCAATGGTCCGGGGGAGGCCAGGGAGGCCGACCTCGGCGTCGCGTCGGGCAACGGCAAGGGCCAGATCTTCGTCCGCGGTGAAGTAATCAAGACCGTGCCCGAGGCGCAGATCGTCGAGACCCTGATCGAGGAGGCCATGCGGCTTGCCGCGGAGAAGGGCACGCAGGGCACAGAAGCGAGCGGTTCGCCTGTTGTCACCGTAAGCTGAGACCTGGCCCACTCGGGCTACAACAGTCGGTTAGTCGGTCCCAGAAAGAGTCAGTATGTCGGCTCCGCCCATCCGCCGAGTGGTGAACGAGCGACGGGTGTCGGTAGTGCGCGACGGCGCCGCGGTGCGCCGTGTCTTCGACGACGATCCGATCGGGTCGTGCATGGTCGCCGCTCGGGTGGCTGATCACGGCATCGATCCCAACGCGATCGGTGGCGAGCTGTGGACGCGCCGCGACCCCCAGGAGTCGCTGTGCTACGCCGGTGCGAACCTGATTCCGCTGCGCGGCCGACTGAGTGACCTATATGCCTTTGCCGACGCGGCGTTGACCGTATCGCGGCGGTGCTCGTCATTGGTCGGCCGCGCCGAGTTCGTGATGCCGATGTGGCACCGACTGGAGCCGGCTTGGGGCCCGGCCCGCGATGTGCGCGAGCACCAGCCGCTGATGTCGCTGAACTCGATGCCGGTCTGCGAAATCGATCCCGAGGTGCGCCAGGTCCGGCCCGACGAGATTGATGTCTACCTGGTGGCCGCGGTCGACATGTTCATCGGCGAGGTCGGCGTCGACCCGCGGATCGGTGACGGCGGACGCGGCTACCGACGTCGGGTGGCCAGCCTGATCGCGGCGGGTCGAGCGTGGGCCCGCTTCGAGGACGGCGAGGTGGTCTTCAAGGCCGAAGTCGGTTCCCAGTCACCGGCCGTCAGCCAGATCCAGGGGGTCTGGGTGCATCCCGAGCGGCGCGGCCAAGGTCTGGGCACGGCCGGCACTGCGACGTTGGCAGCGGTCATCGTGGGCACCGGGCGCATCGCCAGCCTGTACGTGAACGACTTCAACACGGTCGCCCGGGCCACCTACGACCGAATCGGCTTCGCCGAAGTCGGTACCTTCGCGACGGTCCTGCTGGACTAGAACGCGGCCGGCCGGCCGGTTTTTCCGCGACACTCAAACCCCTGCGACGACACGTCATCGCGCAGTAACGGTTCGGTATCGGAGTGTCGCCACTCGTCGCGGACGCTGAGAATTAACATCAGCCACAATGATAACTAGAGCCACACTGGCATCACAGGTCGCAGTTCTGCTGCTTCTCGGAGCGGGCACCGTGTCGGCCTGCACGCCACGTCCAGAGGGGCCCGCGCCGGCAGCCGATCGGTTCTTCGCTGCGTTGTCCACCGGCGACACGGCGGCCGCCGCCGAGCTCAGCGATGCTCCCAGCGATGCACGCGAAGCGCTCAACGCGGCGTGGGCCGGCCTGCAAGCCGGCCATTTGGACACCCAGGTCCTCGGCTCGAAATACACCGAGGACATCGGCACGGTGAACTATCGCTACACCTGGCATCTGCCCAAGAACCGGACATGGACCTACGACGGCCAGCTGAAAATGGCCCGCTACGAAGGACATTGGCAGGTCCGCTGGAGCACCACCGATCTGCATCCACGCCTCGGCGAGCATCAGACGTTCGCGCTGCGGGCCGACCCGCCGCGACGCGCCGCGGTGAACGAAGTCGGCGGCACCGACGTATTGGCCCCCGGCTACCTCTACCACTACACGCTGGACGCCTCGCGGGCCGGCGGCTACCTGATCACGACGGCCCGTGCGGTCGTCGATGCGCTGCGGCCGTTCGACGACACGCTCAACGACCCGCAGCGACTGGCCGAGCAGTCCAGCTCGTTGGGCAAGCCGATGGATCTGATTACGTTGCGCACCGACGACAACAACAATGTCGCCCCCGCCATCGGCAACCTGCCGGGCGTGGTGATCACTCCGCAGGCCGAGCTGCTGCCGACCGACTACCACTTCGCCCCCGCCCTGATGAGCCAGGTGAAGAAGGCCGTGATCGATGAACTCGACGGCCAGGCGGGCTGGCGGGTGGTCAGCGTCAACCAGAACGGCGTCGACGTCGCGGTGCTGCACGAGGTGGAGCCGTCACCGGCCCCGTCGGTGTCGATCAGCCTGGACCGGGCCGTGCAGAACGCCGCTCAGCGCGCGGTGGACAACCAGAGTCGCCAGGCCATGATCGTGGCGATCAAACCCTCGACCGGGGAGATTCTCGCCGTCGCGCAGAACGCGGCCGCGGACGCGCTCGGCCCCGTGGCCACCACCGGCCTCTACCCGCCCGGGTCGACGTTCAAGATGGTCACCGCGGGCGCGGCCCTCGAGCGCGACTTGGCAAGCCCCAACACGCTTTTGGGTTGTCCCGGAAAGATCGACATCGGCCATCGCACCATCCCCAACTATGGCGGGTTCGATTTGGGCGTGGTGCCGATGTCGCGGGCGTTCGCCAGTTCCTGCAACACCACCTTCGCCGAATTGGCCAGCCGGATGCCGCCGCGCGGTTTGACGCAGGAGGCAAGCCAGTACGGCATCGGACTGGACTACCAGGTGGACGGCATCAACACGGTCACCGGCTCGGTGCCGCCGACGGTCGATTTAGCCGAGCGCACCGAGGACGGCTTCGGTCAGGGCAAGGCGCTGGCCTCGCCGTTCGGCATGGCGATGGTCGCGGCCACGGTGGCCGCCGGCAGGACCCCGGTGCCGAAGCTGATCGAGGGACGGACGACGGCGATCACCGGCGACACCACGCCGATCAGCGAGAAGGTGATCGACGGCTTGCGCCCGATGATGCGCCTGGTGGTGACCAACGGCACGGGCAAGGACATCGCCGGCGCCGGCGCGGTGTTCGGGAAGACCGGTGAAGCCGAGTTTCCCGGCGGATCGCATTCCTGGTTCGCCGGGTACCGCGGTGATTTGGCCTTCGCTTCGCTGATCGTCGGGGGCGGCAGTTCGGAATACGCGGTGCGGATGACCAAGTTCATGTTCGACTGCCTGCCGGCCGACTACTTGGCCTGAGGCGTTCAGAAAGTCGCTCTGCGACAAGGACTTAGAGGACTTAGACAGCCAATCGCCTGGAATCATTGCGACTCATGTGCGAGCCTCCAATCTGGTTTCTATCGATGTGGATTGTGGGGTTGCCGTCCCACAGCCGTTGGCTCGTACATGAGTCCTTTGCCCCCATTGGTTGAGCCTTCGAGGGGGCAACATATATCACGATGCGGCATTGGTTAAGCATTCCTCTAATAAAAACCTCGGCCGAAGTTTGTGTCGCTCCTAAGTCTGCTCTTAGGCGCCGTTCGACGCTTCAAGATCGGTCCGGCGAGTACGCCAATGGCACGTCATCGGTTGCCGCCCGACATCGCCCGGCGGCCACGTTGGGGGCATCGTAGCAGGTGGACGCCGTCAAGCCAGTGCCACGTAAGCCGATCGGGCAGCGCCTGGCCGACGCCGCCACCGCCGTCCACTATCTGGATCTCATGGTCAGAAAACCGGATTTTAACTCCGGCTGTTCGAACAGTTTGTAGGAGAAATTGCCTGCCGCCTGAGTGCGCCAATAACGCTGTTTTGCGATCAAAACAAGATCCTTTATCGAGTGTTTCGCTAAAAGGGACTTTCTCCATTTCACGCGTTAATGCATCCCAGTTCAAATTCATTAGCGTTTTCGTACATAAAGTATGAAAAGGCTCCCGTAGCTACCCCATGCGTTCAGGTCGTCGAACCGGAGCCCGCGCATCCGGTGGCGGTAGATTGGAAGCGCCATGACGCGCCCTGACGAACTGACCGAGCTGCGGGTATCCGATGCGGACCGCAACGGCACGCTGCGCCGACTACACAATGCGGTCGCGCTCGGGCTGATCGACATCGGCGAGTTCGAGGAACGTTCCTCGCACGTGTCCTACGCCCGCACCCGCAACGAACTGGACCGCCTCGTCGGTGACCTGCCCGGGCCGGGAGCGATCGTCACGTCTGCGGCCGACCGAGTGGAGTTGCGCGGGTGGGTCGGGTCGCTCAAGCGGCACGGCGAGTGGACCGTACCGAGCCGCCTGGCGCTGGTGCGCCGGATGGGGTCGGTGGAGCTGGACCTGGTCAAAGCGCGATTCGCCGGGCCGGTGGTGGTGATCGAGCTCGACATGAGGTTCGGGTCGGTGGAAATTCGGTTGCCCGACGGCGCCAGCGCATCGATCGACGACGTCCAGGTCTACGGGGGCAGCGCCAGCGACCGCCGGAAGACCGCGTCGGCCGAAGGCACACCGCATGTGGTGTTGACCGGTCGGGTGGTGTGCGGCTCGGTAAAGATCAAAGGACCACGCCGGTCGTTGCTGCGCCGGCGCGGCCGTGGCTGACGCCGGATATCCTGGCGGGATGCCTGTTCGTCCCGTTCGTTCTGAGCTGATTGCCGGCGCAGTCTCGCCGACACTGCCGGTGCCCAAGTCGATCCCGCGCCCGGAGTATGTCGGCAAGCCGACCGCGCGGGAGGGCACCGAGCCGTGGGTGCAAACGCCCGAAGTAATCGAGAAGATGCGGGTGGCGGGGCGGATTGCGGCCCGCGCGCTCGCCGAGGCGGGCAAGGCGGTCGCGCCGGGCGTGACGACCGACGCGTTGGACCGCATCGCGCACGACTACATGGTCGACCACGGCGCCTATCCATCGACGCTGGGTTATAAGGGTTTCCCGAAGTCCTGCTGCACATCGCTGAACGAGATCATCTGCCACGGCATCCCCGACTCGACGGCGATCGAAGACGGTGACATCGTCAACGTCGACGTGACCGCCTACATCGACGGTGTGCACGGTGACACCAACGCCACGTTCCTGGCCGGCGACGTCTCCGAGGAGCACCGGCTGCTTGTCGAGCGCACCCACGAGGCGACGATGCGGGCGATCAAAGCCGTCAAACCGGGCCGTGCGCTGTCGGCGGTCGGCCGCGTCATCGAATCCTACGCAAACCGATTCGGCTACAACGTCGTTCGGGACTTCACCGGTCACGGTATCGGTACCACCTTCCACAACGGCCTGGTAGTGCTGCACTACGACCAGCCTTCGGTGACGACGATTCTCGAGCCGGGAATGACGTTTACCATCGAGCCGATGATCAACCTCGGGGCGCTGGACTACGAGATATGGGACGACGGCTGGACGGTGGTCACCAAAGACCGCAAGTGGACCGCGCAATTCGAGCACACGTTGCTGGTCACCGAGTCCGGCGTGGACATCCTCACCCTGCCGTGACGGTCTTCGCCACACGACCGTGAGCGGTGCGTTGCTGGTCGCCGGCACCAGCTCCGACGCCGGGAAGTCGGTGGTAGTCGCCGGACTCTGCCGGTTACTGGCGCGCAAGGGCATCCGGGTCGCGCCGTTCAAGGCGCAGAACATGTCGAACAATTCCGCGGTCACCGTCGAGGGCGGAGAGATCGGCCGGGCACAGGCGATGCAGGCCCGCGCGGCTGGCCTGGCCCCCAGCGTGCGGTTCAACCCGATTCTGCTCAAACCCGGCAGTGATATGACCTCACAGCTGGTGATCCGGGGACGGGCCACCGACTCGGTCAGCGCGGCCGAGTACTGGTCGCATCGCAACCGGCTATCCGACGTCGTGCTCGATGAATTATCGCAACTGAGAGCCGAATTCGACGCCGTGATCTGCGAAGGCGCCGGATCACCGGCCGAAATCAACTTGCGGGCAACGGACTTGGTCAATATGGGCCTGGCCCGTCCCGCGAACCTGCCGGTGATTTTGGTCGGCGACATCGACCGCGGCGGGCTGCTGGCGCATCTGTTCGGGACGGTGGCGGTGCTCGAACCCGGCGACCAGGCGCTGGTTGCCGGGTTCATCGTGAATAAATTCCGCGGCGACCCCGCGCTGCTGGAGCCCGGGTTGCAGCAGCTCGCCGAGCTCACCGGTCGTCCGACCTACGGGGTGCTGCCGTACTGCGACGACCTCTGGCTTGACGCCGAGGATTCCGTCTCGGTGCTGGCGCACCGCGTCATCGGCAGACCGCAGCCGCCGCACGGCTCCGAATGGCTGCGGGTGTCGGTGCCGCGGCTGCCGCGGATCTCCAACTCCACCGATATCGAAGCCTTGGCCTGCGAACCCGGCGTGCTGGTGCGTTGGGTCAGCCAACCCGCCGACCTGGTCGATGCCGACGTCGTCGTGCTGCCGGGCACCAAGTCCACCGTCGCCGACCTGGGCTGGCTGCGTGACCGGGGGCTGGACCGGGCCATCGCCGCACATGCCGCCTCGGGCCGGCCGGTGTTGGGTATCTGCGGCGGCTTCCAGATGCTCTGCCGCCGCATCGACGACCCCGTCGAAAGCCGATCGGGTCGGGTCGAGGCCATGGGCATGCTGGACGCCGACATCACGTTCACCGCCGACAAGGTGCTGCGCCGCTGGCAGGGATCGCTGAGTGGCTACGAGATCCACCACGGCCGGGTGGCCCGCTGCGCAGAGGCCGCGTGGTTCGAGGTGGAGGGATACCCCCAGGGGTATCGGCGCGGCCAGGTGTTCGGGACGCACTGGCACGGCCTGTTCGACAACGACGACTTTCGCCGTCTTTGGTTGACCGACGCCGCCGCGGCGGCCGGCCGGGACGGTTTTGTCATAGCTAATGACATTGATGTATCGGCGCGGCGCGATGGCCAACTGGACACTATGGCCGACCTGTTGGACGCCCACCTCGACGTCGATGCCGTCACCGCGCTGCTGGACAACGACCCGCCGCCGCGTCCGACCATTGTCGCCGCCCTGCGCTGACAACGACCGTCGATTCAAAAGCGCGATCAACCAAGGGTTTTCGCGAGGACCGTTCCTTATTGTTGCTCTCGTCGTCCCAAGACGACGCGTCAGTTCCATGTTGCGAGAACGTTTCCAACTTGAACTGTGTTAACGAACTGCGCGAAAACGGCCCGCGCGCGGGCCAATTGGCTGTAATTTGCTGTGGTGCCTTCGACGATGATGACAACCGTCGACGGGTTTCCCATCCAGGTCAGCGACACCGGTCCGGACAAGGGCTCCGTCGTGGTGTTGCTTGGTGCCGCTCAGCGGGCGCCGGCCGCCTACGACGCGGTGTGTGACCGCCTGCATACCGCGTCGCTGCGGACGATCGTTATCGGCCCGGACCCACGCCTGACGCCCAAGTCGGTGGTGGGCATTCTCGACGTGCTCGACATCAATTGGGGCGTGCTGGTCGGCGATCGGGTCGGCGGTGAGCTGGCCTGGGAACTGGCGGCGACCAGGCTGGACCGCTTCACCGGTCTGGTGGCCATCGACCGCGGGCATCCGCGGGTCGCCGATCAAGCCGGGGTGATCCGCGACGACCACTGTCCGCCGGTGGAGATCAACACAACCGCGCTGGTCAGTACCCCGGCTGCGCAGGCGGTTGCGCGCGCCAGCCAGCGGTTCGTGTACGGCGATTACCGGGTGGTGGAACTGCTGGCACGGCGCAACGCTCACGAGTCGACCGCCCAACTGGCCGCCGAGATCGTCCTGCGCACCAGCACCTGGTGACCGATACCGATCGCGTGAGTGGCGAGGCGCCGTTGTCGCGCGACAAACTCGAGCAGCTGATCGCCGCCGGTGATGTCGACACGGTCATCGTCGCGTTCAGCGACCTGTTGGGCCGGCTGATGGGCAAGCGGGTGTCGGCGCAATTCTTCATCGACGAGGTGGCCGAGTCCGGCGCCGAAGCCTGCAACTACCTGTTCGCGGTCGACGTCGAGATGAACACCGTCGACGGATACAAGATGTCGGGATGGGACAGCGGTTACGGCGACATGGTCATGCGGCCGGACCTGTCGACGCTGCGGCGGGCGCCGTGGCTGGCAGGCACGGCGCTGGTGCTCGCCGACTTGGTGTGGCACGACGGCAGCCCCATCGAACCCTCGCCGCGCCATGTTTTGCGCCGCCAGTTGGACCGCTTGAGCCAGCGCGGTCTGCGGGCCTACGTCGCCACTGAACTGGAATTCATGGTCTTCGACGACACCTACCGCCAGGCCTGGGCAAGCGGATATCGCGAGCTGACCCCGGCCAGCGACTACAACCTGGACTACGCGGTGATGGCCTCGAGCCGTCTCGAGCCGCTGCTGCGCGACATCCGCCGGCACATGCAAGGCGCGGGCCTGCGCTGGGAGGCCGTCAAGGGGGAGTGCAACAAGGGACAGCAGGAGCTCGGGTTCCGCTACGACGAGGCGCTGGTCAGCTGTGACAACCACGGCGTCTACAAGAACGGCGCGAAGGAAATCGCCGACCAGCACGGCAAATCGCTGACGTTCATGGCGAAATACGATGAGCACGAAGGCAACAGC
>NZ_DATMLH010000192.1:0-3981 GCF_035570115.1 Mycobacterium sp. | reverse complement strand
GACACCACCATCCAATGGGCTCCGGCCCGATCCAATGTTCGCTACACGCCCCAAGCCAACGGAACACTTGCCGGCGTCATGCACACCGACATCTTGAGCGGCCCGTGCCAGGGCTGGATCGAGATGGACATGACGGCCGAGCGCGTATGACCGGTATTCGGGTGGGTATCAGTCCGCAGTTGGTCCGCAGCAAAGCTTGGGGCATCTTGCGCCAAGCATCACAACCAACCGCGTGGCCGACGGTTTGTGCAGCAACCAACACAGCTTGAGGTGGCAAACGGCCAAGCAGTCTCGTCAGCGTCGAGAAGGTCGACACCTACTGAAGCTGACCTTCACTTCGTCACAATTGCCGAGTTGCGATTAGGGGCCCAGGCCTGCTCGAAGGTGGCGATAGGAACCTGCTCATCGCGGCCGTTCGTGACGCCGCTGTCGTTGAGGTGCACCACACCGGCTCTGGGCTCCATGCCGGTGACAACGACGAAGTGGTTCGCGGCGTTGCGTTTGCCAGGCCGGTTCCAGAGGGTTTCGGCGTTGAGTATGACGATGACCCTGCGCTTTTCGGCCAGATCTTGCTCCAGCGCGCTGATGCTGGTCTGGATATTGTCGGCCTCGATCCCGTAGCGCGCGAGCAGCACCGGCAGGTCTCGGATATCGGTGTCGGCGGGGACGTTCCAGATCGATCCGGCACCTGCCGTGCTCGGCGTGCTCTTGGCCAAGTCGGTGATCTGTTGCTCGGTGGGCTCGTGGCCGGTGATCTGGCCGACCACATCAGCCACCGCCATCTCCCCGCAGTCGGAAGAGTGTTGCTGGCGCCAGTAGGGCGCGGCCGCGGCGGGGTCGCCGTACATGCCGAGCTCGTGCCTCGCATTTGGGACGGGAGTGCCTGGGGCGGCGTGGACTGCAGCCGATGCGACCAACGACGGAGCGCCAACTGCGCACAATAGAGCCACGATCCCGACGATTCGCGTGGCGGCTGCGACCTCGGCCCTCAAGGTGCTCGTCATGGGCGCCTTTCCCCGAGACGCCGCGGCGGCGCATTTCGCATATAAAAAGGCTCTGGAATGGCCCTATGGGGCATCTTTGATCGAGATGTGGCGAAAAGGCGGTACCGCCACGCGAACGTTTCGGAATCTTTATTGGGTCACCGACTGACAAGCCACACCAGCACAGCGCCGCCCCCAGTCGGTGGCGGGGTACGCCGCGCTGGCTTCCCAACCGAAACCAGCGTTCCACAGCCCGGCATGTTCGTCAGCATCGAAAATGTAGAGATGTTTTAGCGGTTAGGTGTATCACCGCGGTTGGTCGAGGTAGCGGCGCGCGCCCCAGTAGTCGGCGTCGAGTCGAACCGGGGTGGTGCGCACGGGTGTCGTCTTGTCGAATGCCTCGATCATGGCGCCGTTCCCGGAATACATGGCCACGTGGTAGATCGCGTCGGGATTGTCGGGGTCCCTGCTGCCGTGCGCGTAGAAGAGCAGATCGCCGGGTTGCAACGCGGATGTGTCGACGGGGCGGCCCCGGCTGTCGGCGGCTTGCGGGCCGGCGTCGCGCGCCAGGGTGATGCCGTACACCTGGTAGATGGTGGAGGTGAACCCCGAGCAGTCGAACCCGAACCCGCCACGACCGCCCCACAGGTAGGGGACGTTCACGAACACCGCGGCGTACCCGACCAGCTCGGCTCCGGTGGGATGCGGTATGTCCGTGGACTTTTCATAGACCGCCACCGTTCGAGCATCCAGCCACTTCGGGCCGCGGTCGGGGGTGGCCACCTGCACGGCCTTATCGGTGCGGCTCAGCACGGGAAGCCTGGTGTTGGTACTGATCTCGAGGTCCTGACCGGACAGTCCGGATTCGCGGTAGAGCCAGGTGGTGATGCCGCGATCGGCCAGCGCGACGGGAGCGTGTTCCTGCAGTGCGCCGTAGTGTGCGTCGGTCGTCAACTGGGCCTTGGGAATCCAGCCGGGATAACCCAGCGCGTCCTTCGGGGTGGGCTGGCCGGGGACCCGCACCTCGTCCCAGTCGCCCCGCTCCCCCACCACAAAGACCCGGTCGCCAAAGAGGGCCTGCGTTTGGTCGAGATTGTCCGAGGTGAGCCCTTCCTGCTGGGCCGGCGTCATGCCCGACAGCCAGCCACGAATATCGACCGGATTCGTCAGGGCGGCATGATCGACCGGACGCGGGCTCCGCGGCGTGGTCCACACCGTGGCCACCGAAACGGCGACAAAGGCGCTGGGTGGCGGCTGACCGGGTCCCATCTTCCGACCCGGGCCCATCGTGCCGCCGGGCCCCATCATCGCGGGGCCGGCGTGGTCGTAGCCGCCCGGCCGGATGCCCTGAGTCCAGCCAGAAAAGAAGATCGCCGCCGCGACAATCGCGACACCGCCGACGATGCCCACCAAGGCTCCAACCCGGTTGAGCCCGCTGGACCGTTGCCCCTGCGGCGATTTCGGCGCCCGGTCACCGACCACGCGCCATATCCTATGTCGAGTGCGGCGCGATTTCGTGAACGATGACGCACTGCTCAGCGCAGGGCCCGGGCTGCCGCCGTAGCCACATCACCTCGCAGATACGCGATCGGTGGATCGTCTCGCGGGTCGATCGCGCTCGTGAACAGAATGACGTACGTATCCGAGCCCGGGTCCATCCACAGCGAGGTTCCGGTAAAGCCTGTGTGGCCGAAGCTGCCGATGGGAAAGATCATGCCTCGCGTGCCGGAATAGGCGGTATCAATATCCCAGCCGAAGCCACGCAGGTTTTGTCCCCTGATCGCCGGATAGTGCGGAGCGAGCAGCGGATCATATGTGTTTGGTGTCTTCGCGATGGCTTCTTGGGCGGCGTTGTTGGCTGCCCCGACTTGTTGAGCGGTATGTCCGGGCTGCTCCGGAGTTGTCATCAACTCCAGCGTCGCTTGCGTCAGTGGGAACTTGCTCGGGCGGCCCGCGAGCCGATCAAGCAGGGCCTGCGCATAGATGCTGACGTCGTGCGCCGTCGAGAACACACCGGCATGCCCGGCTACTCCCCCCATGCGGCGCGTCGTCGGGTCAAACACAACGCCCCGAAGCAGGGAATCAAAATCGGGATTCTTGCCCGGATCGTTCTTGCTTTCGTCGTCATGTGTCGTCGGTGCGGTGCGCGACAACAGACTCGTGCTCCACGTACCCGCAGGGCAAACGCCCGGCATGCCCCCTATTGGCGCAGGCGCCCAGGCAATCGCAGAGCCTCGCATCACATGGGGACCACATGCTCTGGCCGGGGGAAGGTAGCGGGTTTCTTCCATGCCAAGCGGCCCAAATACGTTTTGGTGAACGTAAACGTCTTCTGGCTCGCCGGTGAGTTTCTCGATCAGCGCGCCAAGCAGAATGAAGTTGATGTCGGCGTAGTTGAAAAACTCACCGGGAGGCGACTCCAGCGGCGTGGTGAGGGCACGGCGGATGCCTTCTGATTTATCGGCTCCGTCCAGTCCCCACGGATCGTCGAGCCGCACGTCCTCCGGTTCGCCTGAAGTGTGCGTCAGCAACATGCGAACCGTCACCTTTGCACGCTGTGGGTCGTTCCCAGCGTTGAAGTCTGGCAAGTACTTCTGCACAGGATCGTCGAACTGAACCTTGCCGTGTTCGTAAAGCTGCATGACGGCAGTCGCCGTGGCGAGGCACTTCGTCAACGACGCTATGTCGAAGATCGTGTCTTCGGTCATCTGCTCTGCGGGTGCGGGCGATCCATCTAGCCCCGGTTCGCCGGCACGCTTGCGTGAGCCATAAGCCTGATGGAAGACGACCTTGCCACTATGCCCGATCAGCACCACGCCACCTGGCGCCGTTCCTGCCGCAATCGCATCGTTCATCAGCTTGGAGACCGTTGCGAAGTCCGGTGCCGGAGCCGCATCGGGCGCCGGCGACGCAGGCGCAGGCGCAGGCGCCGAATGTCGCGTCGGCGTCGGCGCGGGAACCGTAACTGCCGCCGGCGTTGCCTGCACGCGGTCCCTCA
>NZ_DATMLH010000191.1:0-15076 GCF_035570115.1 Mycobacterium sp. | reverse complement strand
GCGCGCGAACCCGGCGGCGAATTCCGGATCCTCGAGGCTGGGCGTGCACAGCCCCATGCTGGGATACAGCACCATGGTGTCGATGTGGTCGCGGTCGGCGTCGCCGAGCACCCCCTCGACCGACCGGCAGTTGATGTCGGATGCTTTGCTGATCCCATGCTCGGGTGGGCATCCTGCGCCCGGGCCGGTGTCTTCGGGATAGTTGCGGCCCTCGATGACCAACCTGGGTCTGCCGTCGGCACTGGCCGTGACCTGTTGCGGCCACCGCTTCATGGCCTCGATCGCGAACGATGGGTTCTCGGCGACGTGTCCGTCGGCATCGATGATCTGCATGCGTCACTCCAACCGCTGCCTGGTGCGCTCTATGTAACACTGCGGTCATGGTTATCGCTATTGCTCGTCCCAAGCTGGAAGGCAACATCGCGGTCGGCGACGACCGCCAGCTCGGGTTCGCCGAGTTCGGCGACCCGCAGGGGCGCGCCATCTTCTGGCTGCACGGCACCCCCGGTGCGCGACGGCAGATCCCGACCGAGGCCCGGGTCTACGCCGAGGAGAACCACATCCGGCTGATCGGCATCGACCGGCCCGGAATCGGGGCCTCGACGCCTTACCAATACGACACCGTCGTCGCGTTCGCCGATGACTTGCGCACCGTGGCGGACACGCTCGGCATCGACAAGATGGCCGTCATCGGCCTGTCCGGTGGCGGACCGTACACCCTCGGCTGCGCGGCGGCGATTCCCGATCGCATCGTGGCGGTCGGGGTGCTCGGCGGCGTCGCGCCAACCGTCGGCACGGACGCGATCGGCGGCGGGGTGATGGCGCTCGGATCAGTGGTGGCGCCGCTGCTCGAGGTGGCCGGATTTCCGATCCGGTGGGCGGCGGTCGGTTTCATCCGTCTGCTGAAGCCGATCGCGGAGCCCGCGTTGTACCTCTACGCAAGCGTCTCCCCCGAAGGCGATCGGCGTCTGCTGGTGCGGCCGGAATTCAAGGCGATGTTTCTCGACGATCTGCTCAACGGCAGCCGCAAGCAACTGGCCGCTCCGTTCGCCGACGTCATCGTTTTCGCCCGAGACTGGGGATTCCGGCTCGAGCAGGTCAAGATCCCGGTCCGCTGGTGGCACGGCGACCACGACCACATCGTCCCGTTCGCCCACGGGCAGCACGTCGTCAGCAGGCTGCCCGACGCGGAGCTTTACACGCTGCCTGGGGAGAGCCATCTCGCCGGTCTGGGCTTTGCCGAGGAAATTCTGCACACCATGGTCGAGCTTTGGGACACCATCGAGAAGAGCTGAATTCCCGTGTGTACGCCCCGTCGTAGCCGACCGTGTGATACATGGTGCGAGTGCCCGGAAAACAGCCACTCAACAACGATCAGCGCAACTCGTTTATCGCGGCGCTGCTCGGTTGGACAATGGACGCCTTCGATTACTTCCTCGTCGTGCTGGTCTATGCCGATATCGCGAAGACTTTCCACCACACCAAAACCGAAGTGGCATTCCTGACAACTGCCACCCTGCTGATGCGGCCAGTGGGCGCATTGCTGTTCGGGCTGTGGGCCGACCGCGTTGGTCGGCGGCTACCGCTGATGGTGGACGTGGGGTTCTATTCCGTGGTCGGCTTCCTGTGCGCGTTCGCGCCGAATTTCACTGTGCTGGTGATCCTGCGACTGCTTTACGGCATCGGGATGGGCGGTGAGTGGGGCCTGGGTGCCGCGCTCGCGATGGAGAAGGTTCCAGCCGAACGACGCGGCTTCTTCTCCGGGTTGCTGCAGGAGGGCTACGCATTCGGCTATCTGCTCGCAACGTTGGCGTCGCTGTTGGTGATGGACCGGCTCGGGTTGTCATGGCGCTGGCTGTTCGGGTTGGGAATCATCCCGGCCCTGATCAGTCTGATCATCCGGTATCGGGTGAAGGAATCTGAAGTTTGGGAGGCCGAACAGGACCGAATGCGGTTGACCCGGACCAGAATCCGCGATGTGCTGCGCGACGCCGCCATCATCCGCCGGTTCATCTATCTGGTGCTGCTGATGGCCGCCTTCAACTGGATGAGCCACGGCACCCAGGATGTGTACCCGACCTTTCTGTCGGCCACGCACAACGGCGGCGCTGCGCTGTCGAGCACCACCGCCAAGTGGATCGTGGTGACCTACAACATCGGTGCCATTGTCGGCGGGCTGACCTTCGGCACCCTCTCCCAGAGATTCGGCCGCAGGTACACCGTGGTGTTCTGTGCGGTGTTGGGGCTGCCGATCGTGCCGCTCTTCGCTTACTCGCACTCCGCGGCGATGCTGTGCCTCGGTTCCTTTCTGATGCAACTCGTCGTGCAGGGCGCGTGGGGTGTCATCCCCGCGCACCTGACCGAGATGTCGCCGGATGCCATCCGCGGTTTCTACCCGGGAGTCACCTATCAGCTCGGTAATCTGCTGGCGGCGTTCAACCTGCCGATTCAAGAACGGCTGGCCGCCGCCCACGGCTATCCCTTCGCATTAGCGGCGACGATTGTGCCGGTGCTGATCGTCGTCGCCCTGCTGACGGCGGTCGGCAAGGACGCCACTGGAATCCGTTTCGGCACAACGCAAAACAGCGTCGTCGCGTCCACCGACGAGGACCCGGCGGCTAGGCTCGGCCGATCACGCTGAAGGCGTGCCGAGCAGCGCCCGGTGCAGCAGGTGCATCGCCACGGCTGTCGAGCGCTCTCGGATATCGGCGCGGTTGCCGGGCAGTCGGAGCGTTCGGGTGGACGACTCGGCGTCGGCGAGCGCCACGGTGAAGCAGACTGTGCCGACCGGCTTGTCTTCTGTTCCCCCGTCCGGTCCGGCGATCCCGGTGATCGCCACCGCGGTATCGGCGTCGAAGCGGCGCAGCGCACCCGCGGCCATCGCCTCGGCGACCGGCTCGGACACCGCGCCGTGGACTTGGATCAGCGTCGAATCCACGTCGAGCAACCCGGTTTTCGCCTCGTTGGCGTACGCCACCAGCCCGCCCGCGACATAGGCCGACGACCCTGGCCGATCGGTGAGCCGTGCCGCCAGCAGCCCGCCGGTGCAGGACTCCGCCGTCGCGATCCGGCGACCCGCAAGCAGCCGTGCCACCAGATCGTCGATCTGCGAGCCGTCTTCGGAAAAGATGTGCTGCCCGTGCCGATCGCGCAGCAATTCGACCAGTTGGCTGTATACGCCCGCGGCATCGGGTTCGTAGCGGGTGACAATCTCCAGCTCCCCGCGCCGCAGGCAGGTGGTGATCTCCAGGTCGCTGAAACCGGCGAGGCGCTGCTCGGCGTCGCGCAGCGTCTCGGCCAGGCCGGACTCCGGCAACCCGAACATCCGCACGGTGTCCTGGCGGTAGACCGTGCGGGCGGCGATGGCTTCCTGGACGGCGGGTGTCTGCACGGCGGTCGGCCACATCGGCTGCAATTCGCGGGGCGGACCCGGCAGCACGATGACGGTCGGGGTACCGGGCACGACGACACCCGGCGCGGTCCCTACCGGGTCGATCACCAGCGCCCCGGCCGGAACCATGGCCTGCTTGCGGTTGGCCGCCCGCACCGCCTCGAAATCATCGCCCCCGATACGGGCCATCAACTTCTTCAAGATCGCCGCTATCTTGTTCTCCAACTCGGCGTCCAGCACCAGCTCACGTCGGCAAAACCGCGCCACGGTCGCCACGGTCATGTCGTCGGCGGTCGGCCCCAGGCCGCCGCTGGTCACGATCAGGTCCACGCCCTCGCCGGCCAGGAAGCGCAGCTGCGCCTCGATGTCGGATGCGCGGTCGCCGCAGATGGTGATGTGGGCGAGTTCGACTCCCAACTCGAGTAGCCGGTCCGCGATCCATGGACCATTGCGGTCGGCGACCCGACCGGTCAACACCTCGGTTCCGGTAACGACAATGCCCGCGCGTGCGCTCACCGCTATGACACTAGGCGTGCAGGACGGTGTGTTTTCACACAGCGGCCGGGCCATGAGCCGCGGGGCGACTCAGGGACCGCTGCGCCGCCCGGAAAGATGACGCTCCACCGACGCGGTTTTGCCGGCCATCGCGTCGGTGACACCCGATCGCCAGTCGGCCTTGATCACCACGCTGACCCGCGATGCCCGGGCGGTTACGACCTCGACGGCGCGCTGTACGACTGCCATCACTTCGCCCCAGTCGTCGCCTTCGATCACCGTGAACATCGCATCGGTCTTGTTCGGTAACCCGGAATCCCGGACCACACGGACGGCTTCGGCAACGATCTCACCGACACTTTCGCCGACGCCTAGCGGTGTGACGGAGAACGCGACCAGCACGGACACACCACGACCCTACTCGCGGCGCATGGCAGCATCGGGCGCATGCGGGTTCTGGTGCAACGGGTCTCGTCGGCGACGGTGTCAGTCGATCGACACGTCGTCGGATCGATTCGGCCGGACCGCCAGGGGCTACTGGCATTCGTCGGGGTCACCCATGACGACGAGATCGAAAAAACCCAGCGGCTCGCCGAAAAGCTCTGGCAGCTAAGAATTCTGGACGACGATCAGTCCGCAGCCGACGTCAACGCGCCGATCATGGTGGTCAGCCAGTTCACCCTGTACGCCGACACCGCCAAGGGGCGACGACCGTCATGGAATGCCGCCGCGCCGGGGGCCGTCGCCGAGCCTCTGATAGCGGCGTTCGTACAAGCGTTGCGGCAATTGGGCGCCGACGTGCAGACCGGCACATTCGGCGCCCACATGCAGGTCGAACTGGTCAATGACGGTCCGGTGACCGTACTGCTGGAGCTGTGATTGGCGAGTTCTCGCGGCCGACGGCGGGCATTCGGTGGCCGGCGAGGACACCACGTCATCAAACTCGGCATGTTGCATCTGTGGCGCCTGGGCGTAGCGTGATTCGAAGGCGGCCGGTGGGAGCCGCCCCGGTGTTCGTGGAGCTGGTGCCGTGACGTACGCGCAGGGTGGTCACGAAACCTCTCATGGATCCTTTGTGCACCCCGCTCTTCTCTACCGCACGCAGCAGGAGTACCTCGATTGCCTGTTGCCGTTTGTCTCCGACGCCCTCGAGGCGGACCAATCAGTACTGGTCGCCGCACCGGGACCCAATCTGGCGGTGCTGGCCGACGGGTTAGGCCCACTGACCGCCCACGTGGTGATGACCGACATGACCGAGGTGGGTCGCAACCCCGGTCGCATCCTGGGCGAGGTGCTGAGCAGGTTTGTCGAGCGGCATCCAGGTGAACCGGTGCGGATGATCGGCGAACCGATCTGGCCGAGTCGATCTGAAGTCGAATACCCGGCCTGCGTGCAACACGAGGTGCTGCTCAACTGGGCATTCACCGGCCGGGACGTGACGGTGGTTTGCCCGTATCACGTCTCGCAGCTCGATCCCGAGGTCATCGCCGATGCCCGTCGCACCCATCCGGTGCTGTGGCAGAACGGGGTGCTCGAACACGACAACGCCGCATACGCCCCGGAAGCGATGCTGGCTCGCTACAACCAACCGCTGTCGAGCGACTCCTCCGCAGTCAGGTACACGGCGCGGAAGCTCGCCGATCTTGTCGGCGCGCGAGCTTTCGCCGGCGCCTACGCGGAGTGGTTCGGCTTGTCCGCGGACCAAACCGCGGATCTGCAATTGATCGCCAGTGAGCTGGCAACCGCAAGCCTGACACACGTGGGCGGGACGTGTCGGCTCGCGCTGTGGCGACACGATGGCCATGTGGTCTGCGAAGCGCGCGACGACGGCTATCTCGACGATCCGCTCGCCGGGCGTCGAACGTATGGCAACGACAGCGATCGGGGGCGCGGGCTATACGTGGTCAACGCCGTGGCAGACCTGGTGCTCACCCATACCACTGCTGAGGAGACGACGATCCACGCCTACCTTCGCTTGTGAGAGGGACTGGATGACAATTCGCTCCGACGACGACGAATGGGACATCGTCAGCGGCGTGGGCTATACCGCGCTGCTGGTAGCCGGATGGCGTGCGCTCCACGCCGCGAGCGCGCAGCCGCTGGTGCGAGACGACTACGCGAAGGATTTCATCACCGCTTCGGCCGACCCGTATCTGACCGGTCTGCTCGCCGATCCGGGAACCTCTGAGGGGGCGACGGCCTTCCCGCGGCTTTACGGGGTGCAGACGAGGTTCTTCGACGAATTTTTCTCCTCCGCCTGCGACCGCGGTATCCGCCAAGCAGTCATCGTCGCAGCCGGTCTGGATTCCCGAGCCTATCGGCTGAACTGGCCAAGTGACACAACGGTATACGAGGTAGATCAGCCAAAAGTCCTTGAGTTCAAACGCCGCGTGCTCGCCGAGCGGGCAGCCGAACCTGCCGCCCATCGTGAAGAGGTCCCGGCCGATCTCCGCGACGACTGGTCAATACCGTTGCGGGCCGCGGGGTTCGACCCGCAACGGCCCACCGCCTGGTCGGTGGAGGGGATACTGCCCTACTTGACCGGCGACGCGCAGGACACCTTGTTCACCCGCATCGGTGAGCTGTCCGCGCCGGGCAGCCGGCTTGCCATCGGTGCCCTGGGCTCATGCCTCGACCAAGACCGCCTCGCCGCTCTGGAAAAGAGCTATCCCGGTGTCAGCCTGTCCGGGGAGGTGAATTTCTCCACCCTGACCTATCGCGATGCGGAGAAAACCAAACCCGCCGAATGGCTGGCCGAACACGATTGGGCGGTCGACCCTGTCCGTACCAACCCCGAATTGCAGGCCGACTATGGCCGAACCCCGCCCGAAGTCGACCGGCAAGTCGACCAGATCATGCACTCCGAATACATCACTGCGACGCGCTGAGCCTCGCGCGCTACTCGGCCGCGACGTAGGTTGTGCCGCGGCCCACCCGCTCCCACAAGACGCCGCCGGCTGCGGTCACACCCGCGTGAATCAGTTCGCGTTTCAGGATTTTGTTGGTTGCTGTTTTCGGCAACTCCTCGTTGATCCGCACGAAGCGGGGCCATGCCTTGGCCGACAGGTCGGGTTGCGCGGCGAGGAACTTCTCGAATTCTTCTGGGGTCAAGGACTGACCCTGATCCAAAACGACGGCGGCCATCACCTGGTCGCCGACCTGTTCGTCCGGCACCCCATAAACGGCCACCTGGTTGATCGGGGCCAGCCGCTGCAGGATTCGCTCGATGGCTACCGCTGCCAGGTTCTCGCCGTCCACCCGCAGCCAATCCGCCGTTCGACCGGCCAGGTAGATCCAGCCGTCCGCGTCCCGGTACGCCAGATCGCCGGACCAGTACATGCCGTGGCGCATCCGCTCGTTGGTGGCCGTCGGATCGTTGTAATACCCCGAGAACGGGCCGCCACCTTGGGTATTCACCAGTTCCCCGACCGCCTCGTCGAAGTTGGCCAGGGCACCGTTCTCGTCGAAAACCGCTGGCGCGCATTCCGTAACGGCTTCCGGGTTGTACACCGCAACGCCCGGATATCCCTTGCCAATGGACCCGGCCGGGGTGCCGTCTTCGCGAGTGACGATGACCGCAAACTCACTCGATCCGAAGCTGTCGACGACCCGACAGCCGAATCGTCGGGTGAATTCTGCGATGTCGCGATCGGTCGCCTCGTTGCCGAACGCTACCCGCAGCGTGTTGTCGGCATCGTCGGGCTTCTCCGGCGTAGACAGCACCAAGGCCAGCGGCTTGCCGACGTAGTTCATATAGGTGATGTTGTGGCGGCGGATGTCGGCCAGAAATCGCGAGGGCGAGAACCGCGCCGGAACCATCGCCGCGCCACTTCCGATCGCGACCGCCCAGCCGGCGGCCACGCCGTTGGAATGAAACAACGGCATGGCCAAGTAGCACACGTCGCGCTCGGTGATTTCGAATTGCGCGATCAGGCTTGCGCCGCAAAGGATTGCCGCCACGTGGGCGAACCGGACCGCCTTCGGGTCGCCGGAGGTTCCCGACGTGAAGATCATCATCAAGGTATCGCTCGGCCCGACCTCGCGGTGCGGTACCAGTGGCGGTGCGGCAGCGACCGCGTCGAGGTAACGGCGCGACGACACGTCGAGCACGGTGACGTCGGCCAGATCCAGGCGAGAGAGCAGCGGCACGTGGTCGGGATCAACAAGCAGCAGTTGGCAGTCTGCGCGACGGATGTCGGCCAGCAGCCCGGCACCGCGCCTGATGGTGTTGATGCCGCACAACACGTAACCGCCCAAGGCGGCGGCGGCCATCGACCGCAGCATGGCCGCGGAATTGCCGAGCAAGGCGCCGACGTGCAGCGGACGAGTGGTGTCGGCCAACCCAATCAGCGTCGATGCCTCCGCTGCAGCCTCGGTGAGGTGCTCGCGCCAGGTCCAGGTCCGGTCGTCGTGAATGACGGCGGGTGTGTCCTCATGCATGCGGGCCCGCAGCAACTGCTGGACGGTCTCAAACATCGGTTGGCTCCGGTCGATACCGCAACAGGGTGACCCCGGTATCGGGAATGTCGCAGAACACCGGGCTCACCCGCATGCCGATCCGGACGTCGGCGGGATTGACGCCCACCAGCTCGGTGCTGAACCGGGGCCCGGCGTCCCACTGGACCACCGCGAGGATCTGCGGCACCGCATCCGCCCACGGCGGGCCGGTCGGTCGCTGCGCCACCGTGAAGGTGTACACCGCGCCGGCACCGTCGATTTCACGCCATTCGAGGTCGTCGGCCAGCGTGCCCGGAGCCAGCGTGCGCGGATAGAACACATACCGTCCCAACGACGGCGAATACTGCACGAAAATCCGGTGTTCGGTGAGCGCCTGCCAGAACGGCTCCGACACCGGCGTGGCTTCGGGAAGTGGTCGCGGCTCGGTCACGGTCAGTCGCCCCCCAGGACCAGCGCGACCTGCTCACTCATGATGCCGCCCGTGCCGCTGACGAACGCGCGGTGACAGTCGGCCACCTGCGCCTGGCCGGCCCGTCCCATCACTTGCCGCGCCGCGTCGACAACGTGATGCATGCCGCCGGCCATGCCGGCCTGCCCGAACGAAAGCTGCCCGCCCGCGGTGTTGAGTGGGAAGTCGCCGGCGAAGGTGAGGTCATGCTGATTGACCCAGGCCATGCCTTCGCCTTTGCCGCAGAACCCCGCATTCTCGAGCGTCATCAGCACGGTGATCGTGTAACAGTCATAGAGCGATGCGACATCGACGGCGTCCGGGGTGAGCCCCGCCATCGCGAAGGCCTTCTCGGCGGCACGCGATATCGGCGTCGTCATCAGGTCTTGGGCGTATGTCGCCGTCTTGAAAGCGATGTGCTCGCCGAATCCGTTGACCCACACCGGCCGATGCCGGGCGCGCCGCGCCACGTCCGCGTTGGCAACGAGAACACCCGCACCGCCTTGGACCCGCATCACCGTCTCGAGCATGTGGATCGGATCGGCGATCATCGGGCTGGTCAGCACGTCGTCGACGGTGATCGGCTTGCCGTGAAACACTGCGCCGGGATGCGCACACGCATTCGTGCGCTGGTCCACCGCGATCTTCGCCAGAGCCGCTGCGTCGTAACCGAAAACGGCCGCGTACCGCTGCGCGATTTGCGCATACGGCGCGTTCTGGCCGACGTTGCCGTACGGGATCTCGAACTCGGCCTGCGGCGACCCGTACTTGTTACTCGACGCACCATGCCAGCCCGGCGGTGACGACGGCCGGCGTGCGGACGTCGGCAACACCGAGGACCCGGGCACGACCGCGAGCACCGCGTCGCAAAGCCCGAGTTCGACAGCGACGGCGGCCCGCCACACCATCCCGGCTGCCGTGGCGCCGCCCAGGTCTACCCGTTCCCCGAAATCGACGGGCAGGCCGAGGTATTCCGACAAGGTGGCCGGGGCGAACATGTCGGATTCCGCCAAGCCGTGGCACAGCAGGCCGTTGACCACCGTGGCATCGACGCCGGCATCATCGACAACCATCTTGGCCAGCAGTGCGTACTGGTCCAGGGTGAACGAGGGCGGGCGGGTCTGCTTGCGCTCGGCAGGCAGCTCGGCGATACCGATGATGGCCGCCTCACCCCGCAGGCCCGTCACAATTGCTCTTCTTGGGGTTCTGCGCTGGGTTCTCCGCGCAATGGCAGTGCGACCGTGGCCGTCCCCGGCATCAGCACCGTGTCACCTCGCCGCCCGGCAATCTCCAGATCGACCAGCCCGGTGCTGTCAGCCAACCGCTTTCCGGTCACCACCCCGCCGAAACTCAGTTCTTCGCCGGCGAATGCGATCGCCCGGTTCTGCACGGCGTACTCAACCAACCGGCCGCGGCCGCCGATCCAGTCGGTGATCGCGCGGGCCAGCAACGCGGCCTGCAGCGGGCCCTGCACAATGACGTCTTCATAATCCTCGACCGTTCGTGCCCAGTCTTTGTCGTAGTGGATGCGGTGGCCGTTGTACGTTGCGGCGCTGAAGAAGAACAGCTGTCTCTCGTCGACCGTCACCGTCAGCGTCGGCAACGGGTCGCCGGTCTGAACGTCTTCGTAGAAAACCTGCTCGCTAACCATGGCGCTCCTCACGGCCGGGCGATCATCGATGTTGTTGCCTCGGCAAGCAATTCACCGCGTTGATTGCGGTATACCGTTCGCCAGGTCACCAGCACGAACCGGCCGGAGCGACCTTGTTTCTCCACGATCGACTCGACCGTGCGCACCATCTCGATTTCGTCGCGGTGATAAGCCGGCCCGAAGAACGTCGTGCTGTCCCCGCCCGCCATGCGCCGAGGCGCACGGGGAAACGCGAGGCTGCCCGATGCCGCTCCGGAAGAACCATCCGGCCGCAGACCGTCCAGTGCGGTGACACCCAGCACCGCGTACTGCAGGAAGAGCGGCGGACAGATGATGTCGCGGTAGCCCTGCGCGCGAGCGTATTCGGGCTCGAACCACAATGGATTGTGATCATCGACCGCCGCGGCCCAGCGTTGCCAGTCGCGGCGGTTGGCCTCGCCCGTTGCTGTTGCGGCGACGGTGCCCACTCGCGACGCCGACTTGGCGTCGATCAAACCGTCCTCGGTCATAAGACTTCCTCCTCCAGCCACGCCGCGGCCACATCCGCTCCGCCGCCCAGCGTGGACAGCACCCGGGCCCGCTCGGAGAACAAATGCAGATCGGTCTCGACCACATAGCCCATCCCGCCGTGCAACTGGTGTGCATCGAGCGTGATCAGTTTCGCCGCGGTCGCCGCATGCATCCGGGCAATCGCGGTCTGACGGGTGGCGGTGTGGCCCTTCCCGATCCAGAACACCGCCGAATGGGCGGCGAGCCGCGCCGCGGCCAGCGCGATATGCATATTCGCCACCAGATGCTGTGCGGCCTGAAAGGACGCGATCGGGCGGCCGAACTGCTCGCGCGCCATCGTGTAATCGACCGTGCGCTGCAGCACAGCCTCGCCGACACCGACGAGGTCCAGCGACAGCAACGCCACTGCGGCGTTCGCCAACCGGCGCAGGTCCTGTTCGGCTAGGCCCGCACTGTCGGCCCCGTCCAGCACCGCCGCCGGATCAATCACCTCCACATCGTCGAATCCGATCCGGAATGTGCGATGCCCGCCCATTAGTCGCAGCGGTTCGATCCACAGGCCCGCTGCGGCCAACGGCACGACGAACGCCATGACCCGCTCCCCCGACGCGGTTGCCGACACGACGAGGTGATCGGCCAGGTCGGCGTCCGCGACGAAATCGACCGCGCCGCTGAGTCGCCAGCCGCCCCAATCCTCCGAACGCACTCGCAGCGTCGGTGTGGTCACCGCGGCGTTACGTGGACTCCACAAACATGTTGTGGCACTCATATTTCCGTCGGCCAGCGCGGGCAGCCACGCCGCATGCTGGTCGGGTCCGCCGAGCAGCTGGATGGCCAGAGCGGCCTGCACCGTGCCGTGCACGATCGTCGGGCACAGGCCGCGGCCCGCCTCGAGGCAGAAGATGCCGAGGTCGGATAGCGCGCCACCGGCGCCGCCGTATTCCTGCGGAAGCAACAGGCCGAATACGCCGGCGTCCGCCAACGATTTCCACAGCCGGGTGGGCATCGACCGTGGGTCCGCGTCGCGAAGTTCGCGGACCAGGCTTATCGGGCACTCGGCGGCGAACAGCGCGGAGAGCATCGACGCCAGATCTCGCTCGTCCTGATCGGGTAGCAGTTTCACGATGTCGTCACCGTCAGCGTCCGTAGGACGGCATGCCGTGGCCACGCTGCGCGATCACGTCGCGAAGGACTTCGTTGGTGCCGCCACCGAAGCGCATCAGCGGCGATACCCGGTAGAGCCGCTCGAATTTCCCGTCCTCGGGCGCGCCCGGACTGCGGTACGCCAACAGGCCGTCGGGGCCGAGCAGGTCGATGGCCAAATCGGCGATCCGCTGGCGTAATTCGCTGCTGAACACTTTCTCGACGCTGACCTCCACGGTAGGGATCACTCCGCTGTCCAGCAGCGAGGCCGCCTGATACCCCATCAGCATGGCTGCCTCGACATCAGCTTCCGCTTGGGCGAGACGGCGGCGGAAGCCGCCGATCTGCACCGAACCGTCGCGTCGCGGCCGGCCAGCCAGCTCGGTTAGTTCGTCGAGTGCGCGGCGCAGATCTCCCGCATTGGTCAGCGCGCCTCGCTCGAGATCCAGCGCGCCGGTGATGTAGGTCCAGCCTCGATTGAGTTCCCCGATCAAGTTGCCGACGGGCACGCGTACCGCGTCGAAGAACACTTCGTTGGTGCGATACCCCGACCATGCGTAGAGCGGACGAATTTCTATGCCGGGCAGATTGGTCGGAACCATGATCACCGAGATGCCGCGGTGGCGGGCCGCGCTGGGATCGGTCCGCACACAGAGCCATTCATGCGTGGCACGGTTTGCGACGCTGTTCCAGATCTTGGATCCGGTGATGACCCACTCGTCGCCGTCTTGCACCGCCCGGGTGCGCAGACTGGCCAGATCGGTGCCCGCTTCGGGTTCGGAGTAGCCGACCGCGCAGATCAGCTCGCCGCGAGCGATCGGCGGAAGGAACTCGAGCTTGTTCTGTTCGGTGCCGTGCCGCATGATCATCGGCGCGACCGATGTCACCGTGAGGTCCGGGCCCGGGACGCCCCAATACTCGAACTCACGCATCAGCAGGTGCTGATAGATGGCGCCAAGTCCCAGACCGCCGTACTCCGACGGCCAGTTCAGCCCGAACCAGCCCCGCTCGCCGATCCTGCGCCGGAATGCCGCGACTTCCCGGTCGGGCAATTCCTGGCCGTGCTCGGCGAGTTCGGATCGCAGCGCCGGAGTGACGGTCTCAGTGAGGAACGCGCGCACCTCGGCCAGCCAGGCCTCCTGCGCTGCGTCCAGTTCGAAATCCACCATCCTTTTCCTAGCGGGTTCTTGATGCTTGCGCCCGCAATTGCGAAAACGAACCTAAAGTCTTACGACGTGCCCCTCGACGATCTGCAGTCGGTGTCGGCCGCCCTCGCGGAGATTGCCGCCAGCCCGGCGGGACCCGAAACGGGCGCGTTCTTCGACCTAGACGGCACCCTGGTCGCCGGGTTTACCGCCACCGCTCATGCCGGTGATCGGATCCGTCGCCGACAGGCCGGATTCGGGGAGGTTCTGGGTGTTGCCGAGGCGATGATGCGATACCGGTTCGGCCGCATGGAGTTCGGCCGCCTGGTCGTGCGAGGCGCCGGTTACCTGCGCGGCGAATCGCTCGCGGAGTTGGAGGCCATTGGTGAACGGCTATTCGTCGACCGGATCGCCGCGCGCGTCTTTCCGGGGATGCGATCGATCGTGCATGCGCACCAGGCCCGCGGCCACACTGTTGCACTGTGCTCCTCGGCGCTGACCATCCATGCCCGGCCCGTCGCCCGATTCCTCGGCATCGCCTACGTCTTGTGCAACCACTTCACGGTCGACGACGCCGGCCTACTGACCGGGAACATCGTCCGGCCCATCGTGTGGGGACCGACGAAAGCGGCTGCGGTGCAGAATTTTTGCATTGACAACGCGGTGCTGCTGGAGGATAGCTACTTCTACGCCGACGGCGACGAGGACGCGGCTTTGATGGCGCTGGTCGGCCACCCCCGCCCGGTCAACCCACGACCGCGCCTTGCGGCGGTGGCCGGCCAGCGCGGTTGGCCGGTGCTACGTCTCACCGGCTCGCGCGGCCGCCCACGGGTCAGGTCAATGCTCCGAAAAGGCGCCTGATGCAGTTCTGGTCTGGCACACCGTTTATGGAGACGACCGACGCGCTGGCGATCGCGCGAATGCTGGATGAGTGTGGCTACCACGGGGTGATCTGTGCCGACCACTTGATCTATCCACGCAATCTGACGTCGCCGTACCCGTCACCGGCCGGACGTCCGCCATGGCCGCCTGAGACGGCGTGGCCGGATTCGTGGATCATGATCGGTGCGATGTCGTCGGTTACCCGACAGTTGCGGTTCTCCAACGCCATCTACGTCGCCCCGTCCCGCCCGCTGGTGGAGGTTGCCAAACAGGTGGCAACCGCGTCGGTCATTTCCGGCGGTCGGGTGTCGCTGGCTGTCGGCGCCGGCTGGATGCGCGAGGAATTCGACCTGCTGGGGCAGGACTTCAGCACCCGCGGAAAGCGGCTCGACGAAATGATCCCGGCGTTGCGTGCGCTGTGGCAGGGCGGCTGGGTGTCCTGGAGTGGTCAGCATTACCAGGTACCCGAGTTGATGCTCGAGCCGCACCCAGCGACGCCGGTGCCGATCTTGTGCGGCGGCGAATCGGAGGTGGCGTTGCGCCGCGCCGCCCGGCTGTGCGACGGGTGGGTCGGCACGGCGTACGTCTGGGACGACGCGGTCCGTTACGTGCAGAAGTTGACGGCGTTGCGGCGCGAGTACGGCCGGGACGGCGAGCCGTTCGAGATCATGCTGGCGCTACTCGAGCTGCCGTCGGCCGATCTCTACCGACGGGCCGAAGACCTCGGCATCACTGCGGTGATGTGCGCCCCGTGGATGGGCGAAGACGTCGGGCCGGACGACCGCGAGGGCTGCCGCGCCGCTATCGAGCGATTCGCGCAGACCGTCATCGAGAAGTGCCGCTAGCGGCTAGAGCCGGTGGGGAACGTCGTTGATCAGGCCGCCGTCCATCACGAATTCGGCGCCGGTGGCATAAGAGGATTCGTCGCTGGCCAAGAACACCACGAAGGTGGC
>NZ_DATMLH010000190.1:0-2256 GCF_035570115.1 Mycobacterium sp. | reverse complement strand
GGCGCTCGTCTTCGTCAGTTTAACTCATCCGGTCACCGGAACCAGCGCCGCCACCACGGCGAGGCACGGCAAATTCGCGATCGGACCGAGATTGAGGTGCGACTCGTCAACGTCACCAGCATCGTCGCCTGCTTATGGCCGCTCGGGCGGTTCTGGGCTGTGGGGATTTTGCACCCGATCAAGCATCTTGCGATATTCGGCTTCGTAAGCGCCGCGAGTTGATGCGGCCCCTGGAATGCCCTGTTTGCATGATACGAACTGCTGCCAAAATGGCTGCAACTACGGCTTGTGTATCTTCGGTCATTAAATCGCCTCCTGGGTTGGTTGGCTCCCTTGTACCATCGCCACGAACCGCGACGATCACCGGAACCAAGCGCCGCCACCACGGCGGGCGCGGGTCAGGATCAGGGGCAGGCAGTCGGTAGGGGGTTAGCTCACGGCGGCAGCTTGCGTAATCGCTGCCCCAATTCGATACCGTCGATGAGCGCGTTCCAATGATCGAGCACCGCGTCGTGGTTCACCGCGAGCCACTGGCCGACAAGCCGTAGATCGGCGGCGGAAAGCAACCCGGCAACGACATGCGGCTGCGGCTGCAGTGCGACAACCGCCAGGTCGCCCGGGTCCATCTGCTGCCCGTGCCGCTGCATCACCTTGATGCGGGCGCTATGCCCAGCGCCATAGCTCGGGCCCACCCAAATCACCATCGGCAAGCCCGTGGTGCGCGGGTACAGGTTGGTCATCAGGTCGAGGTCGTCGAGGTTTTCACTCATCGGCGCGAATTATTACCTGTCGAACACCACGAAGTCAGCGCCGCCATCACGACCGCCGCGGCCCCGGTCAGCAGCGCGAGGGGCTGGCGCCGTTCCTCGGCCACACTCCGGCGGCGCGCAGCTCGGCCGGCTCGAGAAACCGGATCGCGGTCGCCCCGCTTACGCCCGGCAGCCATAGCACCCACACGCACCACCAGCGGCCGTTCCCCTTCGTGCCGGGGATCCAGGTCGGGCGCCAGCAACATGTCCAGATCGCCGCGGCGCGGTTGAGAATCGCGGCCCGTCCGCCGGCGCCGGTGTGATCAATGCGGAGGAGCAGCACCAAGCCGCGCAAATGGCCGCTATCCACCAGCGCCAGACCGCGAGCGATAAACGGGTCGAGGCGTTCCTCCGACCACGGCAGGTTGGTGACCGCGATCGCGCCGGCTGTCGCGGCCGGCGGCGCGTCGTAGAAGTCGTGACGGCTGATCCCGCGGCGCTGCGGGTCGATATCGGTCATGATCACCTGCCGCCCGGTTGCCGCGATGTCGTCGCCAAGCTCGCCGCTGCCGGCGGCACACTCCCATATCGCGCCCTCGGGGACACTCGGGAACACCCCCCAAGTCAATGCCGCGCGCAAGCAGGGCGGCGTCGGCCAGAATTCGTTATCCTCCGGACGAGCCTTCGGCGTCCGCAGCCCGGCGCGATCTCCCCTGATGATCAGATCTCGCCGCTTCTTCGCCCGCCAGCGACGCTGCATCTCGGTCTTGGTCAGCGGTGCCTTGAAGAGTGGTTTTCCGGCCATGAAACACCCGATGCTCTCTACAAATTTTGTAGAGAACATCAATCACCGGAACCAGCGCCGCCGCGTGTTGCGCCGCGGGATAATCATCCACCGGACTTTAGGCCCCCTCGGGCGCTCCCAGGGGGCGAGCGCATGGGACCACCTGTCGGACGTTTCGACGGGGTGATGCCCGGAACCGGTGGACACGTCCCCACCAGTAAAAGCGCGACGGGGAAGGCCAACCGTCGCCGGTTGACCTCCCCCGGCTAACGGATCAGCATGATCTTGACGCTTACACGCCAGATCACGATTATCCGAAGCCGGAGCTTGCGATGTACGCGCATCACATTCTCCGTCACGGTGCCGGTCAGACCACCTGGCCGGCATTCGTGTTTTAGGCGCGCCTCATAATGAGTGCTGTGTTGCCCGAACGTCATTTGACAGGGTGGCCGCCGCGCGGCCCGACCAAAGAAACCTTCCCCGCGTGTTCAGCGGCCCCAGAATGGATTTGGCACGATGATCAAGCCCGCCGCATTCGCCGCCCTGGTCACTCTCGCCCTGGCGCACCCAGCTCAGGCTGCCTCTTGCGTCAACGGCGTCTACCGCGCCGGCTGCGTTGGGCCGAATGGAGCCGCCGTCGTCCGCAAGGGGCCGGTCTACCATGCCCCGGTGTATCGCCACGGTGGCGCGGTCCACTGTGCCCACGGCGTCTACCGCGCCGGC
>NZ_DATMLH010000189.1:0-8160 GCF_035570115.1 Mycobacterium sp. | reverse complement strand
CCTTGTGTGGATCGTCGCCAGAGGTCACGACGCTGGTCTTCTCTCACCGGCTACCCTCCTCCTGCTTGCAGTGTGGGGCGCCTCGCGCTTCCTGGCTGCTTTCTTTCATGACGACCTGCCGGCGGCTGTCCCCACCGTGCACGGACGGATCCACAACGTCCTTGGGGCGCTGGCCTTCTTCAGCGTCTCCATAGCCATGATCATGGCCAGCCGGAGTTTTCGGCGCGAACCGCACTGGTCGTCGCTCAGCAGGCTGAGCCTCGTTCTGGGTGTTCTGGCGCTCATAGCGACCTTGCTCTTCGTTGGTGGCGTCGAGAGCAGCAGTCCTACACATCCGGTGTTAGGGCTGTCAGAGAGGGTCTTCTACGTATGCGCGATCGTGTGGCTGCTGCTGGTTGGGAGTCGAATCGCCCGCGCCCGCACCTGACTCGCGGGTAGGCGCGGGAGGTACCCGGCCATTGGCTGCGAATGAGCGCAGCGCTAATTCGCGCTGCCTTGAAGCCAAAGTTGGCTATTTCGAAGCGATTTCGTCCTGATATTTCTTGGTCATGTGCGCGACGGCGTCGTTCTGCGACTGCGCGAGGCCTTCTCGCACCGCGCTGGCGCGCGCGGCGGCATCCAGTGTCGGCTGCGCCTGACCCTGAAAATGCGGCATCACTTCGGCGGCGAACAATTCCGCGGACCGTTTGGTCGCCGCCGGATTGGCCCACTCGTGACCCATCTGCAGCATGCAGCCGAACCCGCCGGACTGATCCCACATCCGCTGCACCTGTGCCCGTGCCCGCTCCGGGGTGCCGATCACGCCTGCGCCGTTGTCGTTGATGACATCGATCATCTCGTCGATCTGCTCGCCGGGCATGGTCATTTGCGGGAACGCGGCCACCTTCTGGAAGTACCGGAACCATGACTCGAGGCCAAATTTCACGTCCTCGCGGGCTTCCTTTTCGGTTTCGGCGACGTGGAACGGCCCGACCAGGCTCCAATTCTTGCGATCGACTTGGGTGCCGAATGCGGCCGCGCGCTCTTCGACGATGTCCCAGTGATACTGCAGCGCGTTGAAGCCCTCGATAGTCAGCGTCGCCCCGATCGACAGCAGGCCGATGCCGTGCCGGCCGGCCAACCGCGCACCCGTCGGCGAGGCGACCGCGGCCACCGCCAGCGGGACACCGCCGTCGGAGTACGGGGCGAGTTGCAACTGGGCATTGTGCAACTCGTGCGTCGGGGTCTTAGCAGACACCGTCTCCCCCCGCAGCAGCCGGACAACGATGTCGAGGTTGGTGTCCAGCAGCTCGCGGGTGTCGGTGGGGGTCAGGCCGATCATCGACGAGTCGCTGGGTAGCGAACCCGGTCCCACCCCGCCAATCACACGGCCATGCGTCAGGTGATCCAGCATCATCAACCGGTCGGCGACCCAGAGCGGGTTGTGGTAAGCGAGCGAGATGACCCCCGTGCACAGCTTGATCCACTTGGTCCGTTGCGCGGCGGCGGCGATGAAGATCTCCGGCGAGGCGATGAGCTCTGTGCCTGCCGAGTGATGCTCGCCAATCCACGCCTCGTCGAAGCCGAGCGCGTCGAGGTGTTCGACGAATTCAAGATCTCGCTGCAAGGCAAGCGTCGGGTTGGTGCCCGCCCGATGAAACGGTGCGATGAAATACCCAAATCTGAGCTTGGCCATGTGAGTCCCTTAGCAGTCGAGTTGCGGAGAACCTTAAATCTGCCATGCACCCGTGACTAGCTCAACGGCGATGCCCGATCACGGCCAGCCACCGCAACCGACGCCCGGTACACAACCGTGGCCGCCGCCAGGTCCACCGCCGCCGCTGGGGCCGCCGGGGATTTGACCCCAGCCGCCGCCCGGTCCACCACCGCCCGTTGGCCCGCCGGGGATGCTGCCCCCGCCCCCACCCGGTCCGCCGCCGCCCGTCGGACCGCCCGGGATGCTCCCACCGCCGCCGTTGGGTCCGCCGCCGCCGGTGACACCGCCAGGCCCACCGTCGCCGGGAGCCGGCGATGGCGCAGGTTCTGAGGCTGGCGGAGGTGCGGGCGCGACGGTCGACGAAGGGCTGGTCGTCGTTGTGGTCGTGGTCGTTGTGGTGGTCGTCGGCCCGCCTTTGCCGCCCCCGCCGCAGCCAACCGCTAACACGAGGAAGGCCGCACCGCCGAACAACGCCATCGCCGTGCGCGCGTCAGATTTCACGTGCAATCCTCATTTCGTCAGGTGCTGCTTTTGGCACCCGGACTAGGTTGTGCGAAACGCGTTGACTGCGTACGGGAATTCAGCCCCATCTGGACAACTGAGCACGTATCAGTGGAGCGATTTGTTCCGCCAGATACGCATGTCCGGCGTCGTTGGGATGCACACCGTCTGGGCCGATCAGGTCGGGCCTACCGACGAACCAGCCGTCGATGATCGGATCGATAAACGTTGCGCCCGCCTCACGGGCCTGACTGCTGAGGGTGTCGCGGACGTACAGGACGTCGAACGGCGGATTGGCAGTCGGCCACGGCGGGCCGATCACCAGCAGCTTCGCCGAGGGCGCCATGCGGCGCGCCAGATCGAAGGTGTCGTGTGCCATGGCCGCCATCTGCATAGGATCGACGCCCTCGTCATTGCGGGAGCCGAAGAACACCACCAGCGAATCGTCTGGGTGGACGGCTCGGAGCGTCAGATCTTCAAAAACGCTGCCGTGGTCGCCGCGCACGACATAGCCTGCTCTGCCCTCGGATGCGACATCGGGCAAGATCTGAACTCCCTGGTGCGCGAGCGCCAGCCAGGTGCGGGTCGTCCACGCATTCGCGCCCTGCCCGCCCTCGTCCGTGCCGGTGGTGTAGGAGTCCCCGATCACCGCGACGTGATCAATCGGGGTGCCCAGGGCCGCTGGCTGGTATAGCCGTGCCGGCGCCGGTCGGTGGCTGACCATTCCGACGGCAAGGGCTAGCGAGATGACCACCGGAGCCAGACGAACCGCTGCTATCTGCACTGTCCACCCCTCAACCGGGTGCCGCATTTGTGCCCGCGGCATCGTACGAGCAAAACGAAGCACTGCGCCGTCGACGCGCGGGTGTCCGGTTGGACGCCGAGCAGGAGCCGGTCAGCGCAGGTTAAGCCCCCACTTCGTCGACGGGCACGGGACCGTTGGTCCCGTGCCAAAGGGATCGTACTCGATCAGGGTGTGGCGCAGCAGCCTTCGCGTCCGCAACGCATCCCTACCCTGCGCGCGCCTCGAGCGCCCGGTCGACCGATTGCAGCTTGGCGGTCGCGGGTTGAGCCGCCGAATCGGTCTGGGCGTCGGCGTTCGGGCCGCTGAAGTCGACCATCCTGCGCATCCAACGGCGGGCGGGCTCTTCGATGAAGTGATACATCAGGACCGAGATAACCACGGCGACCGCCAACAGGCCGAAGACGTTCCATTTCCATAGGGAATCGGAATGCCACGGTGTGAGCGTGAATTGCTCGACCGCCCATCCCCAGGCCGTATGCACCAGCTCGTGAACCATGTACAGGCAGAACGAGATCTGACCGCCATAAACCATCAACCGCGTCGACAGCAGCCTCGGCAGGCTGCCCAGGCCGACCGCCAGGGTTATCACCAGCGGAACGAACAGCATGTCGACCACTCCGCCGCTGTCGTTCTCCACGACCCCGGATATCGGATGCGCCTTGAACCAGTAGAGGACGCCCACCATGGCGACCAACAGAAGCAGGGAGGTGTAGCCCGCGATGCGGCGACCACGATCGGTCAGCCGCAACCTGCGCACGGCGGCGCAGGCGAGGGCGCCGGCGGTGAATTGCGTCACGATTCGCGGCAGCCAGCTCCACGGTGTGTAGAAGTGGCCGCTGGCCAGCAACATCACCACCGGCGGCAGTGACGCCGCGAACGCTAGCAACATCAGGCTGCGCGCCCTCGTCGCGTGCGTCATCCGCAAAATCACCAGGACGATCACTCCGAACAGCAGGTAGGCCAGCCATTCGGCGCTGATCGACCAGGCCGGCCCATCCCAGCTGGAGTTATCGAAGAACGGCACAAACCACAACTGCACGAGCAGGATCTGCCGCACGTAGCTGATTGCGGTGAGCTGCCCGGCGTCGGGCGACGGCACGTGACCGACGTGCAGGGTGAAGATCACCCACAGGGCGGCGAGGTGCAACGTGACCAGGTAGACCGGCCACACTCTGGCCAGCCGCAGCCACAGGAAGTGCAGGGTGGCGCGCGCCGACCACGACCGGCCCATGCGATCGAGGTAGTTCCAGGTCAGCACGAATCCACTCAGGATGAAAAAGAGGTCGACGCCTTGCGCGCCGCAGTTGAGCACCGGCGCGAGGGCGTCGCGGAAGCTGGGCGACGCATCGCTCAACATGGGCCGGAAGTGAAACAGCACTACCCACACGGCGGCGATGATGCGAAGTCCCGTGAGGGCCTTTATCTCTCCGCTGCGCACAACACTCTTTCCGTCAGGCCACTGGTCGTCATCGCCACTGCCGCTTCATCTGTGCTGCTGCGCCACCTGTCCGGGCGGTTAACTCCACGCGACCCGACAAAACCACGGCGATGGGAGGGTATCAGTGCGATCGCCCGAATGGCGAGTTGGCGAGCCGGTGTGGCTCCTGAGAAAGCGGTGTGCGGGCGGCTAGCGGGCGCTGCGCATTTCGCCGCGAGGCGAGGCGTCAGTTCGTATTCGAGGCGTCCGGGTGTCGTGCGGCCTGCACGGCCGCCTCGACGAATCGGCGTAGCGCTGCGTCATGCGCCCGCGGCAGAAATGCCAGCACGACCGGGCTGGGCGGGGCGCCGCGTAGCGCGATGAATCGCACGCCGGGATGAATGTTACGTCTGACGGCTACGTCCGGGATCACACCGATGCCCCGATCGGCGGCGACCGATTCGATCCACTCGTCGAAATTGCTTGTTTGCACAATGGATTTCGGCCCGGCTCCGGCCGGCCACGACCAAGGTCCGGTGGTGCCGCTGGCGACGTTGACGACCAGTGGCCACTGCGGGACATCGGCCCAGTCCAATTCCGATTTGTTCGCCAGCCGGGAGTGAACCGAACACACCGCCACCCGCGACTCGTTGAACAGGTGCACCACGCGCACGGCGGCGTACGCGTCGTGTCCACGCACTACTGCGACGTCGACCTTTCCCTGTCGCACAGCGTCCAGCGCATCGTCGGTACGGACCAGCGTGACCGCGATGCCGGTGGCCTGCTCGAAGCGAACGACGGTCTGCTGGGCCCACGGGTCGGGCAGTAACCAGCTGAACCCCAGGCGGATGCTGGCCTGCTGCCGAACAGCGCCGATACCGCGCTCCAACTCGGCGAGGATCCGTTCCACGTAGTCGACGAAGGTCCGCCCGGCGGTGGTCACTTCAACGTGCCGCGAACTGCGATCGAGCAGCGTTACGCCCAGCGCGTCTTCCAATTGCTGAATCGTGCGCGTCAACGCGGGCTGCGTGATCACGAGTTCGCCGGCGGCGTGGGTGAACGACTTGAGGCGAGCCACCGCTTCGAACGCGCGGAGGTGCCGCAGTTCCACTCGGCCGCTCTCCAGCGCGCTCATGCCTGACAAGCATAGATGCTCTACAGCAGGCATTTCACGGCGTCTGCTCGCGCGTCTAACGTCGGTGGCATCAGGGGCGCACCCTGCGGCCCGGAGGTGTCAGGAGAAGACAATGCCGCTGTTATACGTCGACATCATCGAGGGCCGCACGCCGGCCGAGATTCAGGAATTGCTGGACGCAATCCACGAGGCCGTGGTCGAAGCTTTTGAGGTCCCGCAACGCGACCGCTACCAGGTGGTGCACACCCATCCAGCCCACGAGGTCGTCACTTGGGACACCGGTCTCGGCATCAACCGCTCGGCTCAGCAGGTGGTTTTGCACGTGGTGAGCCGGCGACGTCCGCGCGAATTCAAAGAACGGTTTTACAAGCTGCTGGCATCGCATCTCGCTGAGCGGTGCGGGCTCGACCCGGCGGATCTGATCGTCTCGATCACCGAAAATGACGACGAGGACTGGTCATTCGGCTACGGACGGGCACAGTTCCTCACCGGAGAGCTCAAGTGAGTGCCGCCGTGGGTCTGACTACCCGTCTCACCCATTTCTTCGACATCGAACATCCGATCTTGTCCGCGCCTATGGCACTGAATTCGGGGGGCCGGCTCTCCGCGGCCGTAACGTCGGCCGGTGGCCTGGGCCTCATCGGTGGCGGCTACGGCGACTCGGACTGGCTGCAGCGCGAATTCGGCCTGGCCGGGGGGACGCGGGTTGGATGCGGCTTCATCACGTGGAGTCTGGCCCGCAAGCCCGAGCTGCTAGACGAGACGCTGGAGCGGCAACCGGCGACGATCATGTTGTCGTTCGGTGATCTGCGGCCGTTCGCCGAGCGCATCCACGCCGCCGGCGTCCCGCTGATCGCACAGGTGCAGACTCTCGGCCAGGCGCGCGAGGCGTTGGATGCCGGCGCGGAGATCCTGGTGGCCCAGGGCGGCGAGGCAGGTGGGCATGGAATGACTGTCCGTTCGACTTTCACGCTGGTGCCCGACGTCGTGGACCTGGCCGCCGAACGTTCGCCTGAAACGCTTGTGCTGGCTGCCGGCGGTGTCGCCGACGGCCGTGGGCTCGCGGCGGCGCTAACCCTCGGTGCCGATGGCGCGCTGGTGGGCACCAGGTTTTGGGCCTCCCCCGAGGCGCTGGTGTCGCCGCGGGCGCAGCAGCGGGCCATTCGGGCCAGCGGAGACAGCACCTACCGCACGCGGGTCTATGACGTTGTGCGGCGCTTGGATTGGCCGCCCCAATACAACGAGCGAGCTTTGAGCAACCCCTTCGTCGACGGCTGGCACGGCAACGATTCCGAACTGGTGTCGTCGTTGCCGGATGTAGTCAACACCTATGAAACCGCTGTCGCAGCCGAGGACTTCGACATCGCGGCCATACTCGTCGGCGAGGCAATAGGACGCGTCGGCGACGTTCGCCCGGCGGCTGACATCGTCGCCGATATGGCGGCGGAAGCGAACCGAATCTTAAACGGGAAGAATGGTTTTAGTCCTCGATCAGTGCAGGGGTGACCACGTAGAGGTTCGAAGCAAGCGGCTCTCCCACTGATCGCGGTACTTCAGCGCTTCGAACATGTAGGTGCCGGGTCCGCGGTGCTCGGGTGGGATGTCCGTAGTCAGCAGATGTAGCAGGGCGGCGTAGTCGTTGGTCGCGTCAATCTTCTGCCACAGCATCGCCTCTCGGCGTTTGTGGCTCCCGTGCGCCACCTGGAAGCAGGCCTGGATTTCGAGCACTCGTCTCCCGGGCGGGGCCTTGGAAAGCACTCGGTAGTAGATCTCATCCCACGATCGGATGTAGTCGTCCAGCGCGGCGTAAGGCCATCCGGTGTCCTCCATGAACAGACTCGGGGGATGCGTTGCACCGTCGGTGGGCACGGTCATCAGGTCCACTGCTTGCAGCGGCGACCACTCGACCGGCAACAGGATCTTCCCGATCACCTCGTGGCGCAGGTTGTCCAATTCGCGCATCCATGGCGCCAGGTCGCCTCGTTGCGCCCGCCGGGCCAGGCTTTCCCACGCCGCGCCGTCGGCGATGCCGGTGACAGTGACCACGTTGTACGCCACGCCCGAGCCGTGAGCGTGGTTGGTGTACCACAACAACCGAGCGTTGTCCTCCTGCGCCAGGGTAGGCATCCAGCCTTCGCGGTAGGCCGCCTCGAAGTCGTCCTCGCGGGCGCCGACGACCCGGTGGGTTTCGTGAAGGAACAGCACGGCGATTCCTTTCGGCCGCTCAGGGGTTATCTGCGATTAACAGCGAGAGCTGGCGGCGGTTGACTTTGCCGGTCTCGCTGTACGGGATGTGGTCGACGATCATCAGCCGCTCAGGCAGCTTGAAATAGGCGATGCGGTCACGACAATGCGACCGCAGCTCCTCGAGCGTCACGGGGAGGTGAGCCACCACCGCCGCGCCCACCCGCTGACCCATCTCCTCGTCGGTAATCCCGGCGACTGCGACGTCGCTCACCGCCGGATGGGTACGCAGTGCTTCCTCGACCTCGATCGGCCCGAACTTCTCTCCCCCGCGGTTGATCGTGTCGCTGAGCCGGCCGCTGGGGTAGATGTAGCCGTCGGCATCCCGCCGTGCGAGGTCACCGGTATGCAGCCAGCCTTCG
>NZ_DATMLH010000188.1:0-7721 GCF_035570115.1 Mycobacterium sp. | reverse complement strand
ATTGTGTGGTGGGCCTACCTCGGGATGATCACCTTCTGGTTCCTGGCCATCACACTGTTTTTCGGCCCGGAATTCCGCTCGTTCTGGTACCTCGCGATGTGGGCCGTCTGCACCGTCGGGGGCGTTGGTGTGCTGGTCGCGGTCATGCGGTTGCCGAAGACGCTCCCGCAACCGGCGGCCTCACCGCCGACCCGCGGTGCTCCGCTCGTGCGCTGAACGTCAATTGGGGGCGTGTGGGGAGTACGCGCGTCGCGGCTGCATCGCGCTTAGCCCATCATCGTGCGGCAGATCCGAAACCAGATCCGGCGAGGCAGGTGGGCACTGACCCAGGCGAAGGCCGCAGCCTGCGGAAGGGGAACCACCTTTCGCTTGCCGCCGCGCAGGGCGCGCATACCCGCTTTCGCGCAGTCTTCGGCGGTTGCGGTCATGAATGCGGGCTGACGCTCAGCCTGGTGTGGCGCATCGGCCACCGCCGCGAACTCGGTGGCGACGCTGGCCGGAGCGAGCACCGACACAACCACGCCGGCCGGCTTGAGTTCGTAGTGCAAAGATTCGCCCAGCGAGGTGACCGCCGCCTTCGTGGCGGAGTACGGCGCGAAGTATGGCATCGGCTGGTTGCCGGCCATCGAGGAGACCAGAAGCACCGACCCGCGTCCACGGCTGACCATCGGCGGTGTCAGGGCTCGCACGAGCGCCATGGTGCCCTCGACATTGGTGCGCACCATACTGATCAATCGCTCGGGGTCGTGATCGAGATATGGACCGATCATCCCGAACCCGGCACACAGGATCAGTACGTCGAGTTGGTGACCCAACGCGCTCAGTTCCGCCAGCATCCGGTCGCGGTCGGAGGCGTCGGAAAGATCGCAGACCAAGACGTCGACGCCGACACCGTACTTCTCGCGGAGTTCAGCCGCCAGCGCCTCCAGCCGCTCACGGCGACGTGCCACGAGGACGAGATCATGGCCGGCACAGGCGAGTTCGCGCGCCAGCGCCATGCCGATTCCTGACGATGCTCCGGTGACGAACGCCGCCGATCCGGGTTTGGGCGCGGGAATACTCATCGGCTCAGTCCAATACGTTCTCGGCGCCGGTGGCGCGGATGAGATCGGCAGCGCCACGCAGCATCTGCGCCCACATCGCGTCGCCGCGTTCGGTTCGCTCGATGGTCACCGACACCGCCACCGTCAGCAAGAAGGGGTAGAACGCGGCTCGCCCGTAGCCCGCCCAGCAGTCGTCGAACGAGAACCCGGTGACGCCGCGGGCGAGCAACTCCTTGTGGTAGGAGCGGAGCAGGTCAGGCTCGAGCGCCCGGCGCTGTTCGGGGCTCACGCAGCTGCCGAGGAAGGTGGCAACGTCGATCAGCGGGGGACCGAGTCGCGCGCCTTGCCAATCGACGATGCAGACACCGGGAGCGGACGGTTCGACACCGAACATGAGGTTGTCCAGCCGGTAGTCGCCGTGGGTGACCACGAACGGTCGGTGCCATGCCTTGCCGACGTAGCCGGGAGCCTGCGGCCCGAGCCGCTTGACCAGCGCGACATCGTCGGATTCCAGGCGGTCGGCGAAGCGAACGAGGAACGGCTCCAACGCCAACGGCACGGCGTCGAACAACGCTTGCGTGCGTGCGGCATTGGCGATCCATCCCCGGCGCAGAAGCACCGGGTCGTCCCAGGATGGGGCTTGAAGGTTGACCAGCTCGAGCACCGCCGATCGAGCGTGCTCGATCGAACAACCCTCGACCATGTTCCCGACCACCGAACCCGGGGAGAGGTCATCGATCACCAATGTGAATCGGCCGGTATCCGATTCCACCGCGCCCCAGTGCATGTGGGGGACGTGCGCATCGACCCGCGGCGCAACCTCTTGATAGAAGCGCACTTCGGCTTCGTAAACGCCCATCGCCGTGCCTAATTGGCGGCTCCCGGCATCCCCGGAGGGCAGTTTGACGATCAACGACGCAGGGCCACTTGCGGTGTCATACTCGAGTTGCGCTCGTGCAACCAAGCCGAGCTGGCCGGTGCCAATCGGTTTGCTTTGAGCCGACGTCACAGAGACTCCGGCCCCGATGCTGCCTCCCTCACGCAGCGCCTCGGTGAACCACTCCGATGTCAGATCTTCGACGGCGTCCACGATTTCTACCACCGGCTACCTCATTTCGTACTTGCGTTACTGTGAATCCCACAGCGGCATGACCCGATTCGGATCACATTCCTCATCGACGACCCACTTGACCATGCGACGCATGGGTTCGATGGCGTCTTGCGGCAGCGCGATGTTCGGGTCGGCCGCATATCCCAGGGAGACGAGACGTTGCGCGCCATGGAGCGCGAGCGCGTCGCGCAAGCGAGTCTTGAGTTGCTCCGGGTAGATGCCGATCGTCTGCGTGTACGCGTTCACCGCGGCGACGGCGTCGGCCGGATCGTCGATCGGCACCAGGTTGGCGACCCGGCCGCTCAGCGACCGGTGGAACTCCACCGGCTCGTCGAGCTGCGAGCAGATGATCGCCCCCCGGCCGTCGTTTCCGCCGTAGATCCGATACCAATCCGGACTGGCACGCAGTGCCTCGATATGTGCCCGCAGCTCCGGGTCGAAGGTTTTCGCGGGTGTGCTGAGCGACTCGGGCAGCCCCTGCAACTGTTGGTAGACCGCCTCGCCGAGCGCGTTGAGCCGGCCGAGTCCCGTTGTGTCGAGGCCGGAGGCGACGTACACCACGCGGGCATTGACACAACCGAGCTGGTTGAGCGCACCGATATCGGTGGCCAGTCGCAACGCAACGTCGCGGACGGTGTCCTCGGATTCGAATGCTTCCGGTCCGATGATCGTCGCGCTGCGCTTCGGGTCGAGCGAAATCAGCTCAAGGCCCGGCTGGACGTAGCGCAGCACATGCGTGACGGACGCGAAACCGCCCCAGGCGATGATCTTTTCGACATTTCTTGGCTGGTACAGCGTGGATTCGAATTCGGCGTCGCCGCCCTTCCAGTACGCCACCGATACATGCCGGGTTATCGGGTGATCCGGGGCCATGTCGGCCATCGTGCGGGCAACCGCCAGCGCGCTGAGGGGATCGTTGGACGGCGTCTTGATGATGGCGTCGGACCGGGCGACCGCGTTGCGCAGGATCGATAACGCCGCGATGACCGGGCTGTTGCCCGCGATCACGTGCACCGTGCGGGCACCCATGGCGCGGATGCTCGCCACCCGCCCGTCATCCATCCGCCGCTGTACCCAGCCGTCGAGGTACGGCGCGCCGATCGCGTCCGCGAGTTGACGCACCGAGTCGGGGGCGAACAATGCCGGCAGTTGCAGGAATGATGACCGGACCAAGGGGGTGGTCATATCAGACCATCCCGCCGAATATTCCAATGCCTGCTGCAGGTGCTCGTTGTGGTCCAACACGAGATGCCGGCCCAATTCGTCGAGGTAGTCAACGATCTCGTCGAAGCGCAGCCGGTGTACATCGTCTAGTTCCCCGGGGTCGCGCAGCGGGAGTGCGTGCACGATCTCACTGGGGTTTGGCCCGCGGAAGGAAGCCGCACCGCCACGACCGCCGAAGGACACTAAGCCCTTTTCTAAGTCCTCGGGGACCGTCTTGCCGCGGATAAGCGCCGGGATGAGCAACTCCGGGACTGCGGACTGCGCGCCGCCGATCGTCGCGGTCATCATGCAAGCCTCGCGGTGAGGAATTCGAGTGCGGCCCGGTGCGCCTCCTCCGACGCCAGGCAGGTGATCTTGTCGTCACCGTTCTGCTTGTCGCTGTAGCGCTGGATTTGGCGGGCGAGATGGGCCGTCGTGCGGCCACACGCACACTGCTCGAAGCTCGCCGCGACCTCGTCTCCGCTGATGAATCCGCCCCAATAACTGGACGGCAAGAGATCGAATACCGCCGCCCGGCCGATCTGCTCACCTTCCCGCGGAAGTGGCCGGCCGTCTGCGGGATCTAGCACGAATGGGATGATCCACGGCTCGAAGTGGTAGCGGCCGTGTTCGCACATCTTGTTCAGCGCGGTGATCTCCGACATCACGTACATGTGCTGGATGTGGTCGACCCCGGTGAACTCGCGAACCAGGTGTTCCCAGTCGTCCGGGACGACGGCACCCTTGGCGCCGCCCCCGGTGCTGACCAGCGAGTCGGACGCGAACAGCTGAGACAACCCTTTGCTCAAGCCGGCTTGTGCGATCCCGTAGAGGATGTTCCAGGTGGCCAGCACCCAGATCCGTTGGCCGCGCAGCTTGTCGACGATCTCGTCGATGAAAACCGGCATGGTTTCGGCCATTTCGCGCTGCTCACGCTCGAACTGGTCTTTGCGTGCCCGTAATGCCGGGTTGATCTCGAGCTGGTCGACCTCACCCCGGGCGGCGGCCGCGCGCAGCCGCCCGGCCAGGAACATCGAGTCCGAACTCATCCTGCCCGGACGCAGTGTGTGCAGGTGATCCTCCGACCCCAGCAGATGGGGCAGTCCCATCTGCGGTACCCGCATGATCGCGCTGCGTCCGTAACGATAGAGCGGCCAGATCAGGTTGAAGTACTCCCCGTCGTGCCGACCGCCGGTGCCGGTGGGGTCCGAGTACTGGAACAGCCCGCAGCGGATCGCGGAGAACATCTGATCCCACTCGTCTTTGGCGCGCGGCAGAAACGACATCATCCCCGAGGTTCCGGACGTGTGCGCCACCCGCAGGTCGGTCTGGTCGTCCAGGACGTCCAGCCAGGAATCGATACTGTCGCACGCGCTGACATCGACTCCGCTGAGATCATGCGTGGTGAGTCGATCCAGCCATCGGGTCAGTTCGGTGAACCGGTTCTTCACCAACAACGCCAGCGGATATGACTTGTAGACCGAATGCTGGAACAGCAGCGGCACCACGTCGTCGACGGATGTCAGCGCACTGATCCCGGTCTCGTCGGCCATCGTGGTCAGCACGGGAATCGCGTCTCGCAGTTCAGCGAGCCGCATCCGCAGGGCCGCCAACTGCAGCATGCCCAGTTCTTTGGCCGGGAGGTGCTGCATCGCGTACCACGAATGGCCGAAGAACTTCGAAGGTGTCGCCGCGAACGTCTGAACGTCGGTGTCGGAGAAGGTCATCACGCAACCTTGCTCGAATCAGCGAACGTCGACATCATCATCATCGGTCTCCGATGCAGAATCATCGTACAGCGTACGGTAAATGGTGTGCGGAATCACCGTAGGCTGTACGGTGTGACGGTGTCAACATCCTCTTCGGGGGGCGCGCGCGGCCCGCGGCCCAGATTCACTCGCGCAGAGGTGGCTCAACGGGCCTTGCGATTGATCGACGACGGCCAGCCTGATTCGTTCAGCATGCGCCAACTGGCCGACGCGCTGGGCGTCGGCGTGATGACGATCTATGGCTACGTGCAAAACAAGAAGGAGCTCTACGAAGCCGTCTTCGAACTGGCGTTCAGCGAGGTGTCCGCGCCGTCAACCGACGAATGCGAATGGTATGAGCTGGTCCGTGCCACCGTCGGCGAGCTCTACACCCTCTGCCGTCGCCACCCGAATCTGATCAGCATCGCGCTGACCGCCCAGCTCAAACCCGCCCTTTTCAGCCGCCGCGCACGCATTCTCGACGCACTCGAAGCGGCCGGCTTTCCCCAACCGGTCGCGCTTCGTGCCCTCGGCACGCTCGTCAGCTACACGATCGGCTTCGTCGTCTCCGGGAGCTGGGCGCTCCGCGCGGTTCCCGACGATGTCAACGACGACGGGGCCGAGTTGCCCAACTTCGCGCACGCGGACAGCCATTTCGCATATTTCACAGACCTCAGCGACGATGCCTTCAGATATGGACTCGATCTGCTCATCCACGGGCTACAGGCGGATCTCGCCGAGCTCACCTGGCTGGCGGACCAGCCGAGTTCGGCGGTGTAGGCCACGATCACCGGGTTGTGCGGGAGTCGGTCTAGGCCATGATAGATTTTAATCTAGGTAAGAAAAATATCGCGGGCACCGTGGAGATCCTGCAACGAATAGGAGTAACAAGCCCATGACCGTCACCGACCTCGCCGAGACCTGGGGGCCTTTGGCCGAACCCATCCACCCCGACGCTGCGGGACCTGCCGACCCGGTATGGAAAGACAATGCCTACCTGTCATTTTGGGACACCGCCAATGAGGTGTTCGGCAGCTTCCACGTCTCCACGTCGCCCAACGGAACCGGTGCCCGGCGGGCCCGATGCAGTGTCTCGGTCCGGGGCAAAGTCTTGGAGATCATCGAGGACCTGTCACCGGGCAGCTTCGCGAGCCCGTCGATCGACTTTGGGCTCAGCGGCGTGATAACGGTGCGGCATCCACGGTTGCGGGCCGATCTGGTCAACGCCCCAATGTTCGTGGCGGCTGACTACGCTGTGGGTGGGGTGGTCCCCGAGCTGGTACCGGGGAAACCCCTGCAACATTTCCAGCAGGCCTGTGAGATGACCGGCACGCTGGTACTCGACGGCGTCGAGTCGCCGGTGCAGGGGCGCGGGATGCGGGATCGCACTTGGGGTTACCGTGATGAGTCCGCGCAATGGATCGAATACGCGGGGCTGGTGGCGGTCATCGGCGACACCTTCATCACCGTGATGAAGTTCCTGGGTGCGGACGGCACGCTGCGATCGGACGGATTTCTCATCGATGCGGACCGATCACGCACCATCACCGACGTGACGTTTGGGCGCAATGCCGCCGGGCAGTTCCGGCTGGCCCGGCTGCGCGACGCCGAGGGCGGCACCCGGCTGGTCACGTTCTCGTCAAGGCTGGCTGGCTTTTTCGTGCCGATGGGGGCCGACTCCGAGGGGCCATCGTTTGGCACTTATGACGACTTCATGACGCTCGACAGCGAAAATATCGCCGGTGCAGGCTTTTTCGAGCAGGGCATCCTGCACCGAGTGTTCTGATCGGGTGAGCGATGAGTCACCGACGTGTCGTTCAGCAGCAGTTAGACAATCCCGAGATCGATCCGAAGGTGACCTGGACGACGGGCAACGTCGCCGAGGCCTTCCCGGGGGTGTTCTCCACAATGGGCTACACCTTCATCGAAGAGCCGCTGGAGATAGCGTTCCGGAAGATGTTTGTCCGGATGGGAGTTTTCAAGGCCCGCGAGATATATCTCCCCGACCTCGCCGAAGACATGTGCTTTACGGTGTTCGACGGCCGGGCCGCCGCCAACATCGACAAGTTCCGCGACTTCGCCGGCCTGATGCCGGGAACCTCGGCCTCCGCGGTAGAGCAGCAATTGTTCGGTTATGTGCGGCCCGAGACCGTTGACGACAATTCGCGGCGCCGTTACCCGGCGATCGCCGCCAAGGCACCGCTGCTGGTAGCCACCCTGCCCCGGGTCCACGACCGGATGGTCGCCGGCCTGCGCTCCTGGCGGCTCGATGCACTGGGGTGTGTCGAGGGACTGGACCGCGCCGGATGTCTGGAATTGCTCAGTGCTGCGCGGGAGCGGTTCGAAAAGATCATGATCTTGCATCTGGTGGTGGCGTTGGTCAGCTCGGGACTGGCCGAACAGGTCAGCGCGGCACTAGCCGGGCTCGATCTGTCGGATCTGGAAACCGCGGTGCTCTCCGGCGTTGGCGCCGATGAGAATCAGGTGGCCGCCGATCTTTGGGCGCTGGCGCAGGACCGGATTACGTTGGGCGACTTTACCGATCGCCATGGCTATCACGGACGTGACGAGGGTCAGCTTTCCGGCGTGTCATGGCGGGAGGACCCGTCGCCGGTC
>NZ_DATMLH010000187.1:0-8898 GCF_035570115.1 Mycobacterium sp. | reverse complement strand
CGCGCGTTGTGCCGCACTGGAATTCGGGAGAGACAACATCCGGGTGAACGCGGTGAATCCGGGAATGATCGACACCGCGATGAGCCGAAGCGACGCCGTCGCCACCTTCGATGCCGGCGACCTCTTCGCGGGTTTGCCGTTAGCGCGAATCGGCCAGGTAGACGAGGTCGCGGCGTTGATCGCGTTTCTGGCCTCAGACGACTCGACTTTCATCACCGGGGGACAGCACGTCATCGATGGTGGTCTGCTGGCCGGGCAAGTGATGTCCTAACAATCGGGCATGCAGCGGTCGGACAGGCTCCGTCAGCGCGAGGCCCGATGAACCCGGAAAAGCTCCACCAGCCCGGGCACAGCGTGTCTATCTGTTCTCGCCAATGTGGCAGCCGCCACGTCGTGACGCCGTCGCACCACAGGTGCGCTCGTCGCCGAACTCGCGTAGGCTCTGCGTTCATCAATCAAACTCCGTGCGGCTACAGACTATTCGCTATCGCCGCCGGTGACACGCCGAACTGCCCGTTGCCCATCGCGAAATAACTCGCGAGGGTTTCGCCGACTTCAGCATTGTGCCGTGCGCCCAATTTGTCCTGGATGGGGGCGGGTCTCGACACCCAGCCGGCCGTCGCATGTTGTGGGCCAATGAATCCAACGATGCCGTTGATGAAGTTGCTGAGACAAGCTATGGTTAGATCAACATGTGTGTTGAAAAAGCAACCCAGGCTGTAGGCCCGTAGTGGATCGCCGACTCCGCGCCGGCCGTCCACAGGATCCGATCGACCCTGCGCGTGTTTCGGGTTGTGCAGTTGCCTTCAATGTATCCGGCACACCATCGGGGTAAGTCCGCGTTGCAAAAGAAGGTGTTGCAGAAGAAGGTGGTGGCTGTGAACGATCTCGGCGTCGGCCTGCCCGCCTCAGATGATAAGCCGATGCGATCGGGGGGCGCGTGGCTCGCGAAGTAGCGACAACCTCGAAACCCTTTGGCGCCGGGTTCGTCACAGCGATACTGTTCGGCGCCGCCCTCAATCCGATCAACAGTTCGGTCATCGCGACCGGACTCGTGGCGATCGCCACGGCGATGGACGTGCCCGTCGGAAGAACCTCGATCCTCATCTCGAGTTTGTATTTGACTTGTGCCGTCGCGCAGCCGACCACCGGCCGGCTGGCCGAGGAGTTCGGACCGAGGCGCGTCTTTTTGCTCGGCATCGCTATGGTGCTCGCCGGCGGTGTATTGGGGGCTGTCGCAGGCAACCTGGCAATGATGGTGTGGGCGCGGGTGTTGATCGGATTTGGAACATCAGCGGGATACCCGACGGCGATGATGCTGATCCGGCGCCGAGCCGTCGATGCCGGGCTAGACCACCCGCCGAGCACGGTCTTGGGAGGTATAGCGATCGCCGGGGGTGCGACGATGGCGATCGGGCCGTCGCTGGGTGGGCTGCTAATCGGTTGGTTTGGCTGGCGATCGGTGTTCGCGGTCAATCTGCCTTTCGCCGTGGTGGCCGGACTGTTGGCGCTGTGGGGGATTCCACGTGACCCCGATGCACCGACCGGCCGAGCGTGGCGGGTCATGATCAGCCGGTTGGACCTTGCGGGGATAGCGGCATTTAGCGCGGCGTTGGTGAGCGCATTGGTGGCGCTCGAGGGGCTGCCCCATGTGCGGTGGCCGGCGCTTGTCGGTGCCGTGGTGTTCTCGACAGGGCTGGTTTGGCGCGAATTGCGTGCGGCGAATCCGTTTATCGATATGCGGCTGCTGGTCCGCAACAGGGCGCTCTCCCGGACGTATCTACGCGCCGCTCTCACCGTGTTTGGCACCTACGTCGTGTTGTACGGAGTGACACAGTGGATCGAGGCCGCACACGGGCAGTCAGCCTTCGCCGCCGGTCTGATCATGCTGCCGGTCGGCGCGGTGTCCGCGCTGGCGTCGCAGGCGGTCAGCGGTCGGAAGAATCCGCGCATGACACTCATCGTCGCTGCGGTGCTGTTCATCGGAGGCTCGGTGTTCATCTTGACGCTGTCCAAGTCGAGCTCGGTTTTTGCCATCAGCGCGGTCACCGCGATCTTCGGTGCGGTCAATGGAGCCGGCATCGTGGGCAACCAGCTGGCGCTCTACCGCCAAACACCCGCGGACACGATCGGGACCGCCTCAGGGCTGATGCGGACATCCCAATACGTCTCCTCAATCGCCTCGGCGGTCCTCATCGGCGTGGTGTACAGCCGCACCGTTGACAGCGCGGGACTGCACCACGCGGCACTCATCCTGATCGGCATGAGCGTGGTCCTGCTGCTCATGACGCTGTTCGACCGCCGCCTGTCTGGGTCCGGATCGACCACGACGGGTAGAACTCTGGATCGCCCCCGCTTCGCCGATTCCTGAAAGCGGCGAAAAGTAGCTGGTACGCAATGCCTGTCGACTCAGTCGAGCGATGCGATCTTCTGGCGGGAACCCCAACCCGGGCGCCGGGGCCTCAGACTCTCCGCGTCCGCGGATGTTTCAACAATAGCGTAGAAGCACCGAGCAACCGCTACCGTGTGAAATCGTCAACACGACTGTTGACTTTATTGGTGTGCCGTTCGTATGCTGAAGAGGCTGCGGCGAACAGACAGCATTTGGGGATGTCGTCGCGTGCTGGTGATGCCGTTGGGTGCCATCGCTTCTTTGTGCGCAGGACGGAGTTATCGCCCGCGCTCGGCGGTACCGACATGTGATCGCCGGCCCGAGAAGCCATGACGGAGAGCAGAGACCATGACCAGCAAGCCAGCGCACCTGAGCTTCGCCGAGCTGCGCGAGCTCGCCGATTCGGCCAATCTGCCCACCCTGCTGATGTTGATCTACCAGGTCACCGGGGACTCGCGATGGCTGGAACCGCCCTATTGCCCCACCCGCAGCCGAGGTCTCAGCGATCACGACACGGGCGGATTCTCGGAGCAGATCCAGGACGAGGTCCGCTTGGCGGGGGCCCATGCGCTGTTCGATCTGCAATCAGGCAACGCGCCGGCCATCCCGATGCCGAATGCTGAACAGACCAGTCGGATGTTGGGTGTGTGTGTGGGCGAATCAGTCGACCCGTCCTACGGTGTGATGTTCTCCGAAGAGTTCGAACGCCGCATGGGGATACAGGAAGACGTCAACATCGCTGAGAGTGTGCCGCCGGGTTTTCACGTTCTCGTCATCGGCGCCGGGGTCTCCGGCATCATCGCCGCTCAGCGGCTGGGGCAGATGGGCATCCCCTACACCGTGGTTGACGAGCACGACGGTGCGGGCGGCAACTGGCGGGACAATCCGTATCCCGGCGCCGGGGTGGATACTCCCAGTCACCTGTACTCGTTCTCCTTTGCGCCGCACGACTGGACCAAACACTTCGAGCTGCGCCCCGAACTCGAGGAGTACTTCGAGGCGACCTTCGAGCGTGTCGGCGGGCCGGCCAACACCCGGTTCAACACCAAGGTGGTATCGGCCCGGTTCGATCCGGACGCGATGGTGTGGCGGGTTGAGGTCCAAGACCGCCAGGGCAACCGCGATCAGATCACCGCCAACGCCGTCATCAGCGCCGTGGGGGTCCTCAACCGGCCCAGCTTGCCCAACATCGATGGGAGGGACCGCTTCACCGGGCCTTCTTTCCACTCGTCGCACTGGCCCGAAGACCTCGACATCGACGGCAAGAGCGTCGCGGTTATCGGCAGCGGGGCCAGCGCGATGCAGATCGTGCCGGCGATCGCCGACCGGGTCGGCAAGTTGACGGTGTTTCAGCGCACGCCACCGTGGGTCGCGCCATTCGAGAAATTCCAGCTGCCCATCGACTACGGCGCCCGGTACCTGCTCAATCACTTCCCGATGTACCGGTCTTGGTATTTCCTCAAGCTGTACTGGCAGTTCGGCGACAAGGTACTCGATTCGCTGCGCAAGGATCCGAGCTGGCCGCATCCCGAACGCTCAGTCAACGCAATAAACGACGGACACCGGCGGTTCTTCACGGAGTACATCGAGGAGCAACTCGACTCCCGCACCGACCTCCTCGACAAGGTCGTCCCGACGTATCCGCCCTACGGCAAGCGGATCCTCCTCGACAACGGTTGGTATGCGGCGCTGCTGCGCGACAATGTCACGCTGGTCACTGAGGCGGTGTGCGAGGTCCTCGACCAGGGCGTCCGGTCAAGTTCCGGTGACGCCTATGAAGCCGATATCCTGGTGTGGGCCACCGGATTTCAGGCCTCACGGTTTGTGTCGAGCCTCGACATCACCGGGCTGAGCGGCCAGACTCTGCGCGACGCGTGGGACGACGACGATGCGCGCGCCTACCTCGGTGTGACGGTTCCGGATTTTCCGAATCTCTTCCTGCTAGGGGGCCCGAACTCGTTTCCGGGCAGCGGCAGCTTCATGTATTTCATGGAGGTCCAGATGCGCTACATCGGTCGGATACTGGCCTCGATGATCGACGCCAACGTCGCGGCGGTGAACACCAGGCAGGACGTTTACGAGCGTTACGGCGACTTGGTGGACGCGACCAGCCAGACGACGGTGTGGACGCATCCAGGCACCAATACGTTTTTCCGCAACGCCCGGGGCCGACTGGTGTTCGTCTCGCCGTTCCGCAACGTCGAGTACTGGAAACAGGCTGTGGATTCCGGGCTCGAAGACTACGACCTGCTCGGTAACGGCCAGACCGAACATACGGCGGTTGCCGCATCAGCCTAGTCGCGGGCCGCGCCCGCTCGGACAAAGGAACTCAAGCACGATGGAACCGTTGCTGCTCAGTGGATTGAAAGACAAGTCAGCCCTCGTAGTGGGCGGCGGCTTCGGCATGGGCCGCGCAACCGCGCGTTTACTCTCCGCCAACGGTGCGCGGGTCTGTGTGCTCGATGCCGATGCCGAGCGAGTCGAGGCGACAAGCCGCGAGCTGTCCGCCACCGGCATCTGTACCGACATCTGTGAGCCCGGTGCCGCACGCGATGCCGTCAAAAGGGCTGCCACCGAGATGGGCGGGCTCGACATCCTCATCAACATCGTCGGCAAAGGTTACCGGGTCCGGGGGGCCGAGCTGACCGCGCAGACGCAACGGGAAGCGCTCGAGATCAACTACCTGCACCACGTGGAGTTTTGCGCCGCGTTCGGTGAGCACCGCATAGCGGCCGGCAAGCCCGGCGCCATCACAATGGTGTCCTCGTTGGCAGGGTTGCGGCCGTTTCCGGGTCAAATCGCCTACGGTGCCGCCAAAGCGGCGCTCAATTCGCTGACCGCCAGCCTGGCTGTCGAGTGGGGACCCCACCAGATCAGGGTCAATGCCGTGGCACCGGGTGTTGTGCGCACCGATCGCAACACCTGGGAGGGGCAGCCGGGCGATGCGCTGGCCACATCGGTCCCGTTGGGCAGACTCGGCGACCAGGAGGATATCGCGGCCGCAATCGTGTTCTTGTCCTCCGATGCCGCCTCGTACATCACTGGACAGACACTGCTGGTCGACGGAGGGGCCGCCAGCTTCATTCAGTTCTGGCGGCAGTGGTGACGTTCGCGCTGCATCAACGTGACGCGCCGTCCGCCCGGATGCACCCGCCATCGGCCCAGAGCACCTCGGACAGAAGGGAACTGGCGTGACGCTCGATCTCAGTCCCGACGAACTCCTGACGACCACGCGCACCGTGCGTAAACGGCTCGACTTTTCTAGGCCGGTGCCGCGGGGGATGATCCAAGACTGCATTGACGTCGCCGTGCAGGCCCCGACCGGCGGGAACAAGCAGATCTGGCATTGGGTGGTCGTCGGCGACCAAAAGGTCAAGAGCGCCGTCGCCGACGTCTACCGGCGGTGCTGGGACACCACCAGCCACCATGGAGCTTTGCCGAGCTATGACGGCGCCGATCCACGCGCAGGTCGCATGGCCAAGATCCTCGAGTCGGGGCAATACCTAGCCGACAACATCGACCGATCGCCCTGGCTGGTCATCCCGTGCGGAACTGGCCGCGTGCTCGATCAGCCGACGGTGCCCGAGCAATCCAGGTTCTGGGCATCAATACTGCCGGCGATGTGGAGCTTCATGCTTGCCACCCGCGCACGCGGCCTCGGTTGCGCCTGGACATCCGTGCACCTCCAAAGGGAACAGGATGTCGCACAGATCCTGGGTATTCCCTACCCCGAAGTCACTCAATGCGGACTGTTCCCGGTGGCCTACACCAAGGGGACCAATTTCCATCGCGCACAACGTATTCCCGGGGAGGAGCTCACTCACTGGGACCACTGGTGATGCGCCTGACCGGGACCATAGCGTTACTCGAATCGACAAGGAGCCCCATCAGATGACCACCGGTCTGAAGCAAAAATGGGCCGAGGGAAAACCGGCTTTTGGCGGTTGGTGCACGAGTGGGTCGGCCTTCACCGCAGAGGTCATGGCGGCGGAAGGCTTCGACTTCGTGGGTCTCGACGTGCAGCACGGCTTGTACGGCTACGAGTCGGTCGTATCGGCGATTCGCGCCGTGAACACCACGTCGGCAGCCTCGATTGTCCGGGTGCCTTCACTGGATCCGGCGTTCGCGGGCAAGGTATTGGACGCTGGCGCGCACGGCGTCATTTTTCCAGTGGTGGAGACCGCCGATGACGCCGCCGCCGCGGTCAAGGCGTGTCGCTACCACCCGCAAGGGACGCGCAGTTTCGGGCCGGTACGCGCCGGATTCTTGTTCGGCCGAGATCCTGACGTGCTCGCTGCACTCGCGGTGTGCATCGTGATGGTCGAGACCGCGCAAGCGGTCGACAAGATCGATGAAATCGTGTCAGTCGAAGGTGTCGACGCGGTGTTCATCGGCCCCGCGGATCTGGCGATCACCTTCGGCATGGCGCCTGCGGCGGCGCCGGTGCCTGGCGTTCATGCCGATGCCATCGAGGCCGTCCGCCAGGCCGCCAGCGCCGCCGGCCTGGCAGTGGGTATTTCCTGTCCCGACGCCGAATCGGCGCTGAGGTTAGCGGCATCGGGCTACACCTTTTTGCCCATCGGCATCGACACCCACTGGGTGGCTTCAACCGCTCGCGCCGCGCTCGCAGCGGTGCGCGGCGCGGGTTACTGACCCGGTTTGCCCAACTCGGCGGCTGTCCCAGCTGTTGATGCTCGCTGCGCTGTTTCGCCAAGGGCGCCAGTGGATCTCAGTGTGCGCGTGCGTTGTTGGCCAAAGTCGGATGAGTTCAACGGCTGTTCTCGATGCCGAACGGCTCGCGAGGAAGTATGGCAAGAGTTCTTTCCACATATGTGTTGAAATTTGTGCGGCGGACGGCTTACCGTGAAGTGACTAACAGGTACTACGACAAGGGGTTTATCGATGGATTTCATCAGTGCCACCCAGCAGGATCGCAACACTGAGTTGGTGCGCGGCGTCTATGCGGCGCTGTTTGACGGCGACTTCGCCACCTTCAAGGATGCCACCCGCGACGATTTCGAAGCCGACGTGACGCCGTCGGTGCCTTGGGGTGGGCTTCATCGTGGAGCCGAGGCGATCCGGACCAGTGTGCTCCCTGCGCTGGCGGCGGTGATCGATTTCCCCACCATGCGATTGATCAGCGTTTCTGGCGACGGTGATAATGTCGCAGCGCTGTTGACCGCCCGCTCGGTCGGCGGTGACGAAATCTGGCTCGCCGAACACTGGACGCTCAGCGACGGCAAGATCGCGCACCTGCGGGCCTTCTACTTCGACGCGCGACCCCTCGTATCGCCACCAACCGCGACTGCCCCCTAGCAGGCTGCTCGCCGGTTTTGCGCCGACTGCGTCGGCGATTTTCTACACCGGCGCCTCCAGGGGCCTTTTCGCTCATCCGCGGTCAGCATCCATGTGCTCGAATGTCGACGTGCCCAACGTCTTTCGCGCCCCAGCATTTTCCCGCTAGGAACCGACGCACGACGGAAGGGACTATGCGCGCTCGCCCAGCCGCCGGCAGGCTGCGCGCACCCCCGCATCAAGTCGTCGATCTGGCGGGGGTCCAGCTCCGGTACCTTGTCGAGCACCGCTTGGATGACCTGGCTTGCGACATCGTCGGGTCGCATCGTGGCGAGCGATCCCTTGACCGCCCGGCCGATGGGCGAACGGGCGACCGAAACGACGACGGCTTCAGGCATGGTTGGACTCCGTTCCTAGGTCCGCTGCGGGCGCCTCAACGGCGGCGAGCAGGCGGAACTTCTGCACCTTGCCGCTGGGTGTGGTGGGCAGCTCGGCCACGAGGAAGATTTGGCGCGGGACTTTGAACGCTGCGAGCGCACGTGCGCTGTGTGCCTTGAGGTTCTCCACGGTGACTTCTGCGCCGCTGCGCAGTTGCACCCATGCATAGCCCACCTGGCCCAGCCGGTCGTCGGGCACCCCGGCTGCGGCGGCGCGTTGGACCGCCGGATGAGTTTGCAGCGCCATTTCGACCTCGACGGGGTCGACGAGCTCGCCTCCCACCCGGTAGTGATCGCTGTGCCGGCCGATGAAGACGATATTGCCTTTGGGGTCTCGCCGTACGACATCACCTGTGCGAAACCAGCCTTCGCCGTTGAATGCCCGCGCGGTTGCGACCGGGTCGTTGTGGTAGCCAAGCATGATCGACGGGCCGCGCAATAACAGCACACCCCGTGACCCATCGGACACGGGTCGGCCGGTGACCTCATCGACAATCAAAGCGCGGATCCCATCCAAAGGGCGTCCGACCGTTCCGACGGCTACGTCCACAGTGTCCTCGAGGGTGGGCATTATGACGGTGGACGCAGTCTCGGTACTGCCGTACGTGTTCAGGCATGGCGCACGGAATTTCGCGCGCACCCGTCGGCTCAGATCGGATGCGAGCGGGGTGATCGCGAACCGGATCTTGGCGAAGTCGATATCATCGACGGCCGGGTCGTTCAATTGATCGATGTAGGTGGTGGGCACGCCATACACCATCGTCGCGCCCTCAG
>NZ_DATMLH010000186.1:0-7173 GCF_035570115.1 Mycobacterium sp. | reverse complement strand
GGCCCGGCCGGTTTCCGGCCGGAGGCGTTCAACCCGGTATATGGGATGGCCGAGTCCACCCTGCTGGTTTCCGGTAGATCGGATTGGGCCGTGCCGGTGGTGCGACACCTCGACGGCGTCGCACTACGCGAACAGCAGGTCGTGACCGTCACGCCAGAGCACCCGGCCGCCACGTCGTTCGTCGGCTGCGGCCGCGCTCAGCGCGGCCATGAGATCGTCATCGTGGATCCGGCGACCCGGCGGCCATCTGCGGACAGCGCGGTTGGGGAGATCTGGCTCGCCGGCGGGAGCATCGCCCAAGGCTATCTGGGCCGGCCCGCCGAAACGGCGGAGACGTTCTCGGCGTTCCTGGCAAGCAGCGGGACAGCTACCGGGAGAGGCCCGTTCCTGCGCACTGGCGACCTCGGCTTCCAAATGGACGGCGAGCTGTTCCTCACGGGCCGGCTGAAAGATCTCGTCGTGATCCGCGGGCGCAACTACTACCCCGAAGACATCGAGAGGACGGCGCAGGATAGCCATCCGGCGCTGTTGCGCGGCCGGGGAGCAGCCTTTTCGGGCACGCCGCAGTCGGGTGGCTCCGAACCGCTCATCGTCGCGCAGGAGGTCGACCGCGATCGGATCGCTGACGTCGACGTCGGCGAGGTAATTGACGCGATCCGCACCGCGGTCACGGAGCAACACGAGATCCAGCCGGACGCCGTGGTCCTGTTGGAGCCGTTACGGATCCCGACAACGTCGAGCGGAAAGATCCGGCGGAGCAGCTGCCGGCAGCGCTTCCTCGACGGCGACCTCGACGTGTTGGCCGAGTGGCACGCACCGTCTCGACGTGATTCCCACACGGCGGCACCGCCTGCCGATCATGCCCCCGTCGGCGAAGGGCGCGACGCGACGGAGATCGCGGACTGGTTCGTCTCCCAGCTGTCTCAGGAGCTGGGTCTACCACCGACTGAGATCGACACATCGTTATCGTTCGCCTACTACGGTCTTGACTCGGTTCGCGCCATCCAGCTGACCGCCGCGCTGGAAACCTGGCTTCAACGTGAGCTCTCGCCGACCGTCGCATACGAGTACCCCACTATCGACATGCTGTCCAAACAGCTGGCCGGCGACGGACCCGCCGACGAACGCCCCGCCGCACCGGCCGAGATCGACGGTGGTGGCCGTCCCGCAGCCGCGGACGAGCCGATCGCGATTATCGGCATCGGCTGTCGGTTTCCGGGCGCCGACGGGCCGGCGGCATTTTGGCAGCTGCTCCGCGACGGCGTGGACGCCATCGCCGAGATACCGCCGGACCGCTGGAACGTGGACGTCGCGGGGCCCGAGGCCACGCGCTGGGGCGGCTTTCTCGATCAGGTCGACCAGTTCGACCCCCAGTTTTTCGGCATCGCGCCGCGGGAGGCGGCGCGAATGGACCCGCAGCAGCGCTTGCTACTGGAAGTGGCGTGGGAGGCGTTGGAAGACGCCGGACAGGTGCCCGACCAGCTTGCCGGCAGCCGCACCGGCGCATTCATCGGCATCTCCACGTATGACTACGGACATTTCCAGCTTGGCCACCCTGACCACATCGATGCCTACACCGGTACTGGGAGCGCGCTGAGCATCGCCGCCAACCGGCTCTCCTACTTTTACGATTTCCGTGGGCCGAGCATCGCGATCGACACCGCCTGTTCGTCGTCGTTGGTCGCGGTCCACCTGGCATGCCGCAGTCTGCGTGACGGCGAGTGCACGCTCGCCCTCGTCGGCGGCGCCAACGTCATCCTGTCGCCGGCGCTCGGTATCAACTTCAGTAGCGCTGGTGTGATGGCAGCGGACGGCCGATGCAAGACGTTCGACGCCCGGGCCGACGGATACGTGCGGGGCGAAGGCGCCGGCATCGTCGTCCTCAAGCCGTTGAGTCGCGCGTTGAACGATGCCGACCCGATCTACGCGGTGATTCGTGGCAGCGCGACCAACCAAGATGGTCGGACTAACGGCTTGATGGCACCCAGCCGGGGCTCGCAGGAAGCCGTGCTGACCGAGGCCTACCGTCGCGCGGGTCTGTCGCCCGGTGCGGTCGACTACGTCGAGGCGCACGGCACGGGCACGTCGTTGGGCGACGCGATCGAGGCGCAGGCCCTCGGCACGATCGTGGCGGAGGGCCGGGCGCCCGGCAGCCGGTGCATGGTCGGCTCGGTCAAGACCAACATTGGCCACCTGGAGGCTGCTGCCGGAGTAGCCGGGCTCATCAAAGTGGCGCTGGCGCTTCGCCACCGGGAGATCCCGTCGAGCCTGAACTTCGCGGAGCCCAATCCGCTCATCCCGTTCGACAGCCTGCCGCTGCACGTCGCGCAGACCCTCACACCGTGGCCCGAGAACGGGACCCGGGCAGCGGCTGGAGTCAGCTCGTTCGGCTTCGGCGGCGCCAACGCGCACATCGTTATGACCGAGGCTCCGCAGGTCCGGGCTACGCAACCGACAGACCACACGGCGGAGGATCGCGCGGAGCTGCTGACGCTGTCCGCCCGGTCCCCCGAGGCGCTGGCCGCGCTGGCGGGCCGGTATGAGCTGGCCCTCGCAGCGGGCGCGCCGGTTGCCGACCTCTGCTACACAGCCGGCGCGCGTCGCGGCCACCACGACCATCGGTTAGCGGTGGTCGGCGACACAGGTGCCGAGCTGTCCGAGTCGCTCGCCGCCTACCGACAGGGAGCGACCCGCCGCGGACTGTCCGCTGGACGTTGCCGTACCGGCCGGCGACCTGGCGTGGTCTTCCTCTTCTCAGGTCAGGGGTCGCAGTGGTACGGCATGGGGCAGCGGTTGCACGCGGAGGAGCCGGTGTTCCGGGACGCACTGGCCAGCTGCGACCGGGCTATGCGCCCATACCTGGATGCATCCGTGGTCGCAGAACTTCTCACCGACCAAACCGATTCCCCACTGACCGATATCGGGATGATCCAGCCCGCGATCTTCGCGGTCCAGGTCGCACTGGCCGCGCTGTGGCGGTCGTGGGGCGTCGAGCCCGAGGCCGTAGTGGGCCACAGCCTCGGTGAGGTGGCGGCAGCGCACGTCGCCAGTGTCCTCAGCCTGGAAGACGCTGCACGGGTGATCTGCGGGCGGGCCGGGCTGCTGCGGCGGACGATTGGCAACGGGGCCATGGTGGCCGCAGAGCTCTCCATCGCAGAGGCGTGGGACCTCATCGCCGGCCACCAGACTCGAGTCGCGATCGCGGCCAGCAACAGCCATCGATCGACGGTGCTCTCCGGTGATCCGGCGGTCTTGGCCGATCTGGTGGCGACCCTGGAGGAGCGTGGCCGATTTTGCCGGTGGGTGGATGTTGATGTGGCCTCCCACAGCCCACAGATGGATGCGCTGCGCGACGATCTGAAGGACGTGCTGGCCGGAATCCGGCCTGCGCCAGCGGCGACACCGATGTACTCCACCGTGACGGGCGATCTGGTGGCCGGCGGCGCCCTCGACGCGGACTACTGGGTGGAGAACCTCTGCTCGCCGGTGCGCTTGTCGGCGGCGGTGCGCGGGCTGCTGGACGTTGGTCGGGACACATTCCTGGAGATCAGTCCGCATCCCATCCTGTTGAGCGCCGTCCGCGAGGACGCGGAGGACCTGGGGCGCGCCTGCACCCTGCTAGCGTCAACGCGCCGCGAAGAGCAGGAACGCTCCGCCATGCTGGCATCCCTCGGCACTTTGTACAGCCGCGGCCAGTCGGTTGCGTGGGAGCAGCTACATCCATCGGACGCTCGATGCGTGGCGGCGCCCACCTACCCCTGGCAACGCGAGCGTTTCTGGCTGGACCCCATCGCTACCAACGGCGCGCCGACGGACCACCGGGTGAATGGGTCTGCGGTCCTGCCGGCCGCCACCCTCCTCAAGCCGGTCATAGCCGGGGCCACGCGGGCCTTCGGCACGGCGAGGCGCCTGCTCGGCTCCGAATTGCGCCACGGTCTGACCCCGCCGCTGATCGGCGACCTGATGCGGGCAGCGGTGGGCATGCTGGCCGCCGGCGACGCGAGCGCGAATGAACACGAAGCGAGCCTTGACGTCGCTGCGCGCCGGGCGGGCAGGCAGCAGCGTCAACGGTTGCTCGAGTCGTACCTGCGCGATCAGGTTGCCGGCAAGTTCGGAATGACGCCGTCGAGTCTCGACATTGAGCTGCCGGTCAACCACCTTGAGATCGACTCGCTCATCGCGGTCGAGCTGCGCACCCAGATTGAGCGCGACTTGGGCATCGCTGTGCCGGTCGTCCAGTTGCTGGATGGATCAAGCATCGCCGGTCTCGCCGACTGGCTGAGCGACCGACTTTCGGGCGACGGTCCGGTGCAGCCTGATCAGACCGTGGCAGCCGACACCAATGCAACGCTTGCCCGGCTGCCCGAGGAGCCCGAGGACCGGCCGGCGCATGCACTGTCCTACGGGCAGCAGTCGTTGTGGTTTCTCTACCAACTCGCACCCGGCAGTCCCGCGTACACCATCAGTTACGCCGGGCGGATCAGCGGCGATGTCGACGTGTCGGCGCTGGAACGCGCCGCCCAGGCGATCGTCGATCGGCACGCGATACTGCGCACCACCTACGCCGTGCACGACGGCCAGCCGGTTCAACTCGTCCATCCACAGTGGCCCGTGCACATCGACCGACGTGACGTGCACCCCGACGAGCTTCACGGCTGGATACGTCGTGAGGCCAATCGCCCATTCGATCTGCAGGCCGGCCCGGTGTTTCGGCTGACATTGCTACGGCCCACACCCGACGAGCATGTGCTGGTCTTGGCGGTGCATCACATCGCCGTCGACTTCTGGTCCGTCGACATCATCCTCGACGAGCTCCGCCAGCTTTACGCCGCAGAACACGGTGGAGAGCCGCCCTCGATCTGCCCAGAGCGCTACGTCGACTACGCGGACCGGCAAGCACGGATGCTGGCGGGAGCCGAAGGAGACCGCCTGTGGCAGTACTGGCGTGACCAGCTGGCCGGCGAGCTGCCCCCGAACCTGCGGTTACCCGTCGACCGGCCACGCGCAGCGGTTCAGACCTACCGCGGCGCCGTACATCGCTTCACCCTGGACAGTCGGCTGGCCAACGGGCTCAGGGAGGTAGGCCGGCGCGCTCGCGTCACGCCGTACATGACGCTGTTCGCGGCGTACGCCACGTTGCTGCATCGCTACAGTGGCCAGGACGACCTGCTCATCGGCTCACCCTTCGGATGCCGCGATCAGGCGGGGCTGGACAGTCTGGTCGGTTACGTCGCCAACCCGGTGGTTCTGCGCCCCGGCCTGCAGGGCGACCCGACGTTCACGTGGCTGCTGGGCCGGGTCAAGGAGACCGTTCTGGGTGCGCTCGCGCACCAGGATTACCCCTTCGCGCTGCTTGTCGAGCGGCTTAGCCCGGCCCGTGACCTCAGCCATACGCCGCTCTTCCAGGTCTCGTTCGCCTGGGAACAGACACGTCGATTCCAGGACAGCAAGGGTGGGAGCACGGGTCGGGCGGCGCTTGACCTGACGACCGTTCACATCGGCCAGGGCGGCGCGCCCATGGACTTGATGATGCAGGTGGGCGACACCGACGGGCAGTTCATCTGTCAGTTCCAATACAACACGGACCTCTTCGATGACGCGACGATCGAGCGGATGGCCGGGCACTTCACCACGCTGCTCGACGGCGTCGTCGCCGACCCCGAAACGCGCTTGTCGGAGCTGCGGCTGCTCACCGAAACCGAGCGCCGTGCGCAGCTGGCGTGGAACGACACCCGCGTCGGCTACCCCGATTCCAGCGCCCCCGACTGCTTGCACGAGATGGTGGCGGCAACGGCGCGACGCAGCCCGCACGCGATCGCCATATCGTTTGGCGACGACGAGTTGACCTACGCCGATCTCGTCCGGCGCGCGGATGCGCTGGCACATCAGCTCCAGCGCCTCGGAGTCGGACCGGACAGCATCGTCCCGGTCGTCCTGGACCGCTCCGCCGACCTGGTCATCGCACTGCTGGGCGTGCTCAAGGCGGGTGGCGCTTTCATGCCGGTGGATCCGGCGCAAGCCATCAACCGCACTGCGGCCATCATGAGCAATGCGCCGGACGCGCCGGTCTGCGTCACGCACCGCCGGCACCTTGAGCGCCTGCCGAACTTCAGCGGCCACCAGCTGTGCCTTGACTCCCCAGAGCACCCGGTGCCAGAGGGCGCCGCGCCCGCCGTCGCCGCTACGACCTCGGACAGCCTCGCCTATGTTTGCCACACCTCTGGCTCCACCGGCGTGCCCAAGGGGGCGCTCAACACCCACGGCGCAGTCCGCAACCTGCTGCTGTGGATGCAGGCGACCTACCAGCTCACTTCCGACGACCGGGTGTTGCACCACACGCCGATGACCTTCGACGCCTCAGTGGCGGAGATCTTCTGGCCGTTGACCGTCGGCGCACGGCTGGTCATCGCGCAACCCGACGGTCATAGGGACCCCGCCTACCTCGTCCGGACCGTGATCGAGCAGTCGATCACCGCGGTGCATTTCACGCCATCGACACTGCGGGCTTTCCTCGCCGAGCCGGAAGTTAGGAACTGCGTCGGACTGCGCACGGTAACCTGCGGCGGCGAAGCGCTCTCCGATGAGCTCGCGCAGCGCTTCCTCGCGACGCTGGACGCCGAGCTGTGGAACGAGTACGGCCCCGCCGAGACCGCGATCACCGTCAGCGGGTTCCGCTGCCAACGCGGTGCAAACAGCCGTACCGTCCCAATCGGACGACCGATCGCCAACGCGCGCATTCACCTGTTGGACGCCCATCTCCAGCCGGTACCGGTGGGTGTGCCGGGCGAGCTGTTCATCGGCGGCGTCGCGGTGGGCCGCGGCTACCTCAACAGGCGCGACGCGACGGCCGCCAGCTTCACCGACGATCCGTTCGCTGACGATCCCGGCCAGCTGCTCTACCGTACCGGCGACCTGGCGCGGTATCTGCCCGACGGCAACATCGAGTACCTCGGACGCCTCGATGACCAGGTGCAGATCCGCGGTGTGCGGGTCGAACCGGGCGAGGTGGAGGCCGCGCTGGGCAAACACCCCGGGGTTCGGGAGAACGCAGTGGTGGCGGGAGACGACGGCCGTGGCAACACCCGGCTGGTCGCCCACATCGTGGCGGCGAGCCAGCCCGCGCCGACCACTGCTGAGCTGCGGCGATTCCTCCTCGATTGGATTCCCACAGCG
>NZ_DATMLH010000185.1:0-71953 GCF_035570115.1 Mycobacterium sp. | reverse complement strand
GGTCAGCGCTGAGGGGCAGGAACCCGAAGGGGCCGACGTACCCGACACCGAAAGCCCCGCGCCGAAAGCCGCCGAAGCGGTGGAACTCACAGAATCGGCCGGCGACGAGAGCACATCAGCGGAGGAACTGGTGTCAAGTCTGAACCCGAAGCCGACCGATTCGACCGCGACGCGGTGGGGCTCGCGGCTTCGACGGCTCAATCCCAGGTCGCGGCGATAGCGAACACGGCCGGCGCCGGATGGCATGCTGACATGCGTGACCAATCCGGCTCGGCGCGGTAACCCGAGGGTTGGCCGGCTGTCGGTCGCGATGGGTTCGGGTGCGGTACTGGCGGGCGCTCTTGGTTACGTCGGGCTGGTGGACCCGCATAAGCCGGACTCCGCCTTCCCCGTATGCCCGTTTCGGCTGCTCACCGGGTGGAACTGCCCCGTCTGCGGAGGCCTACGGATGATGCACGACGTACTGCACGGCAACCTGGCCGCGGCGACCACCGACAACGTCTTCCTGCTCATTGGAATCCCGATGTTGGCCGGATGGTTTCTGCTGCGCCGCCGGTCTGGAAAACCCGTGTTACCGGTACCGGCCGTGGCGAGTGTCCTGGTGGCCATGGTGGCGTGGACAGTGCTGCGTAACCTGCCGGGTTTCCCATTGGTTCCGACGCTACTCACCAGTTAGCCCGCTGCTGGATCGGTGAGTGTCGGGAGATGCTCAGCTAGCGCGACTATGCTGATTCGTCGTGGCGAGACGCGGCAAGATCGTCTGTACTCTCGGTCCGGCCACCAGCAGTGACGAGTCCGTCAGAGCGCTGGTTGAAGCCGGAATGGACGTCGCCAGAATGAACTTCAGCCACGGCGACTACAGCGATCACAAAGCTTCCTACGACCGGGTGCGTGCCGCCTCGGATGCCACCGGACGCGCGGTCGGCGTGCTCGCTGACCTGCAAGGTCCGAAGATCAGGCTCGGCCGGTTCGCTGACGGTCCGACGTACTGGGCCGACGGCGAAACCGTGCGGATCACGGTCGCCAATTGTCCCGGCAACCATGACCGGGTTTCGACCACCTACAAGCACTTAGTCCAAGACGCCGTGCCCGGTGACCGCGTCCTGGTCGACGACGGCAACGTCGGCTTGGTGGTCCGGGACATCGACGGCGACGACGTCGTGTGCACGGTTACCGAAGGCGGCCCGGTCAGCAACAACAAGGGAATGTCGCTGCCCGGGATGAACGTGTCGGCTCCGGCTTTGTCCGGGAAGGACGTCGACGATCTTGAGTTCGCACTGCACTTGGGCGTCGACATGGTGGCGCTCTCGTTCGTGCGCTCGCCATCCGATGTCGAGCTCGTCCACGAGGTGATGGATCGGGTTGGCCGTCGGGTGCCCGTCATCGCCAAACTGGAGAAGCCCGAAGCCATCGACAACCTCGAAGCCGTGGTGCTGGCCTTCGACGCCGTGATGGTCGCTCGCGGCGATCTGGGTGTTGAGCTGCCACTCGAAGAGGTTCCGCTGGTCCAGAAGCGGGCCATCCAAATGGCCAGGGAGAACGCAAAACCCGTCATCGTGGCGACCCAGATGCTCGAGTCGATGATCGAGCACTCGCGGCCGACTAGGGCCGAGGCCTCGGATGTCGCCAACGCCGTGCTCGACGGCGCGGACGCGCTGATGTTGTCCGGAGAAACGTCTGTCGGGAAGCATCCGCTGGCCGCGGTGCAAACGATGGCCCGCATCATCTGCGCGGTGGAAGAGAATTCGACCGAAGCCCCGCCGCTGACCCACGTGCCGCGAACCAAGCGCGGAGTGATCAGTTACGCCGCCCGTGACATCGGTGAGCGGCTCGACGCCAAGGCCCTGGTCGCGTTCACCCAGTCCGGAGACACCGTGCGGCGACTGGCGCGCCTGCATACGCCGTTGCCGCTGCTGGCTTTCACCCCGCTGCCCGAAGTGCGCAGCCAACTGGCCATGACGTGGGGCACCGAGACGTTCATCGTCCCGATCATCCAAACCACCGACGGCATGATCCGCCAGGTGGACAAGTCGCTGCTCGCCCTCGGCCGCTACAAACGCGGCGACCTGGTGGTGATCGTTGCGGGCGCGCCTCCGGGCACCGTCGGGTCGACCAACCTGATCCACGTGCACCGAATCGGCGAGGAAGACGTTTAGCCCGGTGACGATGCGTTCCGCGGAGCGGAGGGCTGAGGAACAGGGCAACTAGGCTAAGCCGGTGTCTGACTTCGACGAGCTGATGGCGGTGCTCGACCTCCATCACATGGGCGACGAGGTCTTCATCGGATCTCATCCCAGTAAGAACCCGCCGCGGACCTTCGGCGGACTGATGATGGCGCAATCATTCGTGGCGGGCAGCCGCACGCTGACCCGCGACTTGCCGCCCAACGCGCTGTCCGCGCACTTCATCAATGGCGGTGACACCGCCAAAGACATCGAATTCCAGGTGGTGCGGTTGCGCGACGAGCGGCGCTTCGCGAACCGGCGCATCGAGGTCACTCAGGACGGCACCCTGCTGGCGACGGTGATGATCTCCTACTTGTCCGGCGGTCGCGGCCTGGAGCACAACGTCGAACCGCCCGAGGTCGCCGATCCCGAGACATTGCCGTCCATCAAGGAGCTGCTGAGCGGGTACGAGGACACCGTTCCGTTGTTCGTCAACGCATTGCAACCGATCGAATGGCGCTACACCAACGACCCATCCTGGGTGATGCGGGATAAAGGCGAGCGGCTCGACTACAACCGAGTCTGGGTTAAAGCCGACGGTGTGATGCCCGACGATCCCGTGCTGCACACCGCCACGATGCTCTATTGCTCGGACACCACCGTGCTGGACTCGATCATCACCACCCACGGGCTCTCCTGGGGGTTCGACCGCATCTTTGCGGCGACCGTAAATCACTCGGTCTGGTTTCATCGCCAGGTCAGCTTCGACGACTGGGTGTTGTATTCCACCTCTTCGCCCGTGGCCACCGATTCACGTGGACTCGGGACCGGCTATTTTTTCGATCGCTCCGGGCGGCCGGTCGCCACCGTGGTGCAGGAAGGCGTGGTGAAGTATTTCCCGGGCTCACGGTCGTAGGCAGGGCGGCAACGATTCGATTGCGGCAATCCGGACCACAGCGTCATAACCCTGTGAAAGCGTAGCCTTTGGGGTAACAGCCGGAGGTGGGCTGTGGACGAATCGTCAATTCGGGTCGCGCCTGACGTCCGCGCGCGCGAGCGGGTCGTCGTTGACGTCCACTCGCGCTGGGCTCGCTGGGTCGGCGCATTAGCTCTGCTAAGCGCCGCGTGTTGGTTAATGGCGCTGATCGCCCGCGGCCACGACCACGCGGGCTGGCACGCGACGGGGCGGCTGGAATGGTCGCTGACGGTACTGGCCGCAGTGACGCTGATCTCGCGGGGCATTTTCCTGGGTCGCCCGGTCACGGCGCGGCACGCGATAGTTGCCGCTCTGGTCCTGTTCGCCGGGATTGGCGCGCACGTGCTGTCTTTCGATCTCTTCGGCGACGTGTTGATCGCCGGGTCGGGCCTCGCGCTGATGTGGGCCACGTCAGCGCGTCGGCATCCCGGCGACCTGTCTCGGGTGTGGGCATTGATCAAAGCCACCAGCGGCGACCCGCTGGCGCCGTTCGCGATGCAGGCGGGCAAGTGCTACCTGTTCAGCGCGGACGGCAGCGCGGCGCTCGCTTACCGGACACGACTCGGCTACGCGGCGGTCAGCGGGGATCCGGTCGGCGACGAGGCACAGTTTCCTCAACTGGTCGCCGACTTCGCCAAGATGTGCCATACCCACGGCTGGCGGATCGTCGTGCTCGCCTGTAGTGAGCGACGGCTTCGCCTGTGGAGCGACCCGACGGTGCTGGGCCAGTCGTTGCGAGCGGTACCGATCGGTCGCGATGTCGTCATCGACGTGTCCAGCTTCGAGATGGTCGGGCGCACGTTCCGCAACGTGCGTCAGGCAGCCAAACGCACGCACAACTGCGGTATCACCACCGAGATCGTCGCCGAGCAGAAACTCGACGGCCGGCTCCGGGCCGAGCTCACCGAGGTGCTGCGGGCATCAGCAAGCGGGGCGCACACCGATCGCGGATTCTGCATGAATCTGGACGGCGTGCTGGAGGGCCGGTACCCGGGCGTACAGCTGATCATCGCCAGGGACAGATACGGGCGGGCGCAGGGCTTCCACCGCTACGCCACCGCCGGTGGGGGCAGCGATATCAGCCTTGACGTGCCGTGGCGTCGCCGTGGGGCGCCCAACGGGATCGATGAACGCCTCAGTGTCGATATGATCAGTGCGGCCAAACATGCTGGCGCGCAACGGGTCTCCTTGGCATTTGCGCCATTCCCAGAGATCTTTGACGACAAGCAGCGTGGACGGGTGCAGAGCGTCTTATATTGGCTGATCCATCTGCTGGATCCATTGATCGCGCTTGAGTCGCTATATCGATACTTGCGAAAATTCCGCTCGTCGGACCAGCGGCGTTATGCGCTGGTATCGCTGACCCAGCTGCTGCCGTTAATCTACGTGTTGCTGTCGCTCGAGTTCATGCCGCGTCGACGCGGACTTTGAGGGTCTACGGCACCGGTGTCGGCGTCAGCGTGACGCTCAGCCGGTCTTGGACGTTTTCCCGAAACTGATCTGCGCAGCGTTGCTGCTGGATCTGGTCTCGGCCGGCATTCTGCATGCAGTCGATGTAGTCGCCGCCGCCGACGTCCTTCCAGACCGCCGTCCAGATGGCAATGAACGCCAAGCCGACGATGATCGCGAGCGCACCCAGCACAATGCCGGCGATCGCGACACCGCCATTGTTGGCGGTACCACGCTTGACACGTCCGTGCCCGAAGAACCCGACCACCACCGCGACGAGTCCCAGGACGACCGCGACGAAGACCGACCAGACACACAGCAGCGCTATAACCGCCAGGACCAGCGAGGCGATACCTAGTCCGTTTTTGGGTCCCACCGCCCGTGGCGGGTAACCGTAATAGGGCGGTGGCGGGAGATAGCCGCCCGGGTATGGGCCGTGCTGGTTCTGATATGGGTCCTGATATGGATATGGCGGCGCCGTTTGCGGTGTTCCCTCGGGGTTTTCGCGTCTGTCTGTCGGCCTGTCCGGAGGTTCGGTCATGGCTCGCTTTCTAGATGGGCGTCCTCGGCGACTATTCGCCAGCGTACCCGTCGGCGCTGATGCGTAGTTCGGGACAGCAAATGTTATTGGGCAGGTGATGAGTAGCCACCACCACCGTCCGCTCGGCGGCCACCAGGCCACCGTCGGTATCCAGGAGTCTGCGCAGAATGGTTTCGGCGTCGGCGGCATCCAGGTGCTCGGTCGGTTCGTCGAGCAGCACGATCCGTACAGGTGAGATGATCGCCCGGGCCAGCAGCAGCCTTCGGCGTTGGCCCGCCGACAATGCCTGAGCGCCGCCAGACAGCACCGTGTCCAAGCCATTCGGCAGACCGCCCAGCCAAGCGTCCAGGCCGACCCGGTGCAGCGCGACGCCCAGCTCATGATCCGGGCAATCGCCCCGCGCCACCAGCAGGTTGTCCCGAACGGTCGTCGCAAAAATATGCGCGTCCTCGGCGAAAAAGCCGATAGCCCAGCGTAATTCGACTTCGCTAAAAAGGCGCAGCGGTGATCCGTCAAGGGTGATGTCGCCGCGCGACGGCGCCTGCAGACCTGCGAGGGTCATCAGTAGCGTCGTCTTACCGGAGCCGCTGGGGCCGGTAACGGCCAGTCGGGCGCCCGGCGGCAGGTCGATCGTCACCGCGGCCGGCGCCCGAGAACCCGGGTGTGCGGCAACCACGTCCTTGCCGCGCAGGCGCGCGGTCGGCAACGGATGGAATGGCGGGGATGCCGAAGTCGGTCTGGGATGCGCGGCCGGCGGGGCTGGGTCAGCCGGGGTCAGGTCGAGCAGGCGCCGCGCCGCCAACCGTGAGCGTGTCAACTGAATAGCGGCGGCGGACAACGGAGTCGTCGCCTCGAATGCCGACAGCGGCAACAGCATCAGGACGGCAAGCGTGGTGGGCGCAACCGAGCCCGCCATCCCGATGGCCGCCACCACGGCCCCCAGCACGCTGACGCCGATCGCCGCCGTGGGAATGGCCTCCGCAAACGCGGCCGGTCGGGCCGCGGCATCGATGGCCTCGCCCCAATCGCGTTGCCGACGCTGCGACTCGGTGACGACATTGCGCAACCTGCCACCAACTCGCAGCTCGGGCGCATGCTCGAGTGCCAGCATCGCCGACACGTCACGCTCGGAATGATGTTGGCGTGCAACAACTTCCTGGGCAGCGGCAGCCCGCGACGCCAGCCATGGCGCAACAACGCCTGCGACGAGGAGACATATCGCCAAGATCGCCGCAGCCACCGGCGAGATAATCCCGACGACCACCACCGCCGTCACCGCAAGTACGGTCGCGACGCTAAACGGAAGCAGGGAGCGCACCAGTACGTCGGCCAGCTGATCGACATCAGCGCCGACGCGTGAGACCAGCTCGCCACTGTGCAATCGAGCGGCGACGTCGGCAGGACCCTGCGCCAGGCGGTGATAGATCAGCCCGCGGGCAGTCCCGGCGGCCCGCAACGCGGTGTCATGGCTGGCGAGCCGTTCGCAATAGTGCAGCGCGCCACGGGAAATCGCGAAGGTGCGCACCGCCACCACCGCGATCGACAGATCCAATACCGGTGGCATTTGCCACGCGCGGGTGATCAACCAGGCCGACAGTCCGGCCAGCGCCAGAGCGCTGCCCAGCGATAACACCCCAAGCGCAACCGCCACCAGCAAACGCGGGATCCGCGGGCGCAGCAGCAGCACCGCGGCAGGCAGGGGATCAGACCCGAGCATGGTGGGTGTTCCCCGCGCCGGCCACGTCGACGACGTGGTCACCGATTCCGATGATCTGTTCGCGGTGGCCGACGACCACCACGGTGTCGCCGGCGCGGGCCCGGTCGACAATGGCCCGCAGCACTCCGGCCTCGGTTGCGGTGTCCAGGTGGGCGGTGGGCTCGTCGAGCAGCAACACCGGCGCCGGCGAGCCGAGCGTGCGGGCCAAGCCGAGGCGTTGACGCTGCCCGAGCGACAAGCCCACCCCGCCACTTCCGATAACGGTGTTTATCCCGTCCGGCAATTCTGCTAATACCTGATCGAATCTAGATGCTGCACAGGCGCGTTCAAGATCGACGAGGGCGCCGAACAGGGCCAGGTTGTCGGCGACGGTCCCGGGGATGAGCACTGGGCGTTGCGGCAGCCAGGACACCTGCCGCCACCACGCGGTCGGTTCGAGATCCGCGATCTCGACTCCGGCGACGGCGACACGACCATTGGTGGCCGCGGTGATTCCGGCAATGACTTGCAGGGTGGTGCTTTTGCCCGAACCGTTCGCACCGGTGAGCACCGTTACCTGACCCGACTGGATCACCGCGCTGAGGTCATGTGGACACAGCCCATCGCGGCCTGCGACGCTGAGCCCGTCGAGAACAATCGTCGCCCCCCGCGCCGAGACCGTCCGAGAACCCGGCACCGCGCTTACGGAGTCCTCGATCAGCGCGAACGCCTTGTCCGCGGCGGCCCGGCCATCCTGGGCGGCATGGAATTCCACGCCGATGCGGCGCAGCGGCCAGTAAACGTCAGGCGCGAGCAAAAGCACGGTCAAACCCGCGGTCAGGCTGATCTCGCCGAACACCAGACGCAGGCCAATGCTGACCGCGACCATGGCGACGCCGAGGGTGGCGAGAAGCTCCAGTACCAGTGCCGAAAGGAATGCGATCCGCAGTGTGGCCATGGCCGAGCGCCGGTGGGCGGCGGCCAGCTCGGCGATGCGGCGCTCGGGCCCGTTGGCGCGGCCCAGCGCCCGTAGCGTGGGAATCCCGGCGATCAGGTCCAACAATCGAGCCTGCAGGGTGGCCATGGCAGCCAGCGCTGCCGCGGACCGATCAGCGGTCGCCAGACCGATCAGCACCATGAAGACCGGGATCAACGGCAGCGTGATCAGCACGATCACAGCCGATTTCAGGTCGTAGAGGCCGAGCACGGCCGCGCTCACCGGAGTCAGGATCGCAGCCAGCAGCAATGCCGGCAGGTACGCGGTGAAATACGGTCGCAACGCGTCGAGCCCGCGGGTCACCACCGCCGCCGCGGCATCACGCTCGGCTGCCAGCTGCCTGGGTTGTCGCGCGGTGACGGCCGCGAGCACCTGACCGCTGAGATCGGCGATCACCGCGCTGGCACCACGCTGGCCCAGCCGGGCTTGCAGCCAGCGCGCCACGGCGCGCACCGCCCACACCGCCAACAGGATCGATAACGTCGGCACCCACAGGCCCAAATTGCGCCCAGCCGGGTCGGTGATGACCCGGGAAGCGATGTGCGCCAGCAGGATCGCCGAGCCGATCGCGCAACCGGAGATCACCACACCGCAAACCGTCGTTGCGGCCAGGAAACGGCGGAGCCCCGTTGACGCCCGCCATAGCCGCGGATCCAGGGGCCCCCGGCCGCCCCTGCTCAGGACGCTCGCCTCGCCAGGCCGGTCGCCGGCGGTATGCGGTCAGCCGAAATCCGCTGTCGGAAAACCCAATACGTCCAGCCCTGGTATATCACCGTCAGCGGAGCCATGAGCGCTGTCACCCAGGTCATGATCTTCAGGGTGTACGGGGTGGAGGAGGCGTTGTAGATCGTCAGGCTCCACTGCTTGTTCAGCGTGGATGGCACCAGGTTGGGATAGAGCGCTCCGAACAGCAGGATCACCACCCCGGCCACGACCACGGCAGTGCACAGGAACGCCCAGCCATCGGATGCTCGCCGCCACACCAACGCCACCGCGGCCAGCTGCGCGACCACCGCGACTGCCATCACCAACCAGGTCCAGTTCTTGCCATAGGCCAGTTGCGTCCAAAGCCCAAAGCCGCCAACCAGTGCCGTCACCGGAAGCGACAGCCGCACCGCGAAGCGGTGAGCGTCGTCGCGGACCGCGCCGGAGGTCTTCAAGGCGACGAACACCGCGCCGTAGAACAGAAACAGCCCTGCCGTGGCCAGGCCACCCAACAGTGTGTACGCGTTGAGCACATCGGTGATCGACGCGTCCACGCGGCCATTGGCGTCCACCGGCAGTCCACGCACCAACACGGCGAATGCCACGCCCCACAGCACGGCAGGCAACCACGACCCCGCGGCGATTCCGAAGTCGGCCAATGACCGCCATTTCGAATCGTCGATCTTGCCACGCCATTCGATGGACACCGAACGCACGATCATGCCAAACAGGATCGCCAGCAGCGGCAGGTACAGGGTTGAGAATACGGCCGCGTACCAGCCGGGAAATGCCGCGAACATCGCTGCGCCAGCGGTGATCAGCCAAACCTCGTTGCCGTCCCAGACCGGCCCGATGGTGTTCAACGCTGCGCGGCGGTGGGTTTCTGGTTCGCCCACCCCGACGCGGGCGAATGGCTCCATCAACATGCCCACGCCGAAGTCGAAGCCCTCGAGGATGAAGAAACCCAGGAACAGCAACCCGATGATGCCGAACCACAACTCTTGCAGTCCCACAGGTGAGCTCCTTTCCGTCAGCGGGCCCTAGTAGGCAAAAGACAACGGCGCTACCTCGTCATCGCTGGGTGACCGGGGCGCAGCCGGTTCCGCGTCGTGTTCCAGTGGCCCTTCGACGACGTAACGCTGGAGCAGCCAGAACCAGATCACCGCCAGCACCGCGTAAAGGAGGGTGAACGTGACCAGCGAGGTGACGACCATGCCGGAGGCATGATGTGAGACGGCCTCGTGGACGGTGAATCGGACCTGTTGGTCACCGGTCGGGTTAGGCACGACGATCCAGGGCTGTCGGCCCATTTCGGTGAACACCCACCCGGAGATGTTGGCCAGGAACGGCGCCGGAATGGCGATCAGCGCCAGCCAGGAGAACCATCGTTGACCGGGGACCCGGCCACCGCGAGTCAGCCACAACGCGATCACGGCGAAAAGTCCGGGAATCGCCAGTAGTCCGATCATCGCGCGAAACGACCAGTAGGTGACGAACAGGTTGGGCCGATAGTCGTTTGGGCCGAATCGGTGTTGGTAGTCCTGCTGGATATCGCGCACACCTTGCAGTGTGACGTCGTTGAATCGGCCCTTGGCGAGAAATGGCAACACGTAGGGCACTTCGATCACGCGGGTGACGCTGTCGCAGTTGTTGTGCGTGCCGACTGTCAGGATGGAGAAGTCCGGATCGGTTGCGGTGTTGCACAACGATTCCGCCGAGGCCATTTTCATCGGCTGCTGAACGAACATCAGCTTGCCCTGATAGTCGCCGGTGAAGAACAAGCCGACCGTCGCAATAAGCGCCACCCAACATCCCATGATGGCGGCCGGGCGGAAGATGCTGCGAGCATCGGCCTCCGCGTTGGGCTGGTCCGTTGCGGGTTTACCAGAACGGACCAGCCACCAGGCACTGATGGCGGCGACGAACGTCGCAGCGGTCAGTAACGAGCCAGCCACCGTATGTGAAAATGCTGCTCGCGCAGTGTTATTACCAAGCAGCGCACTGATGCTGTGCAACTCCGCGCGCCGGGTCGCGGGATTGTATTGCGCGCCGACCGGGTGCTGCATGAAGGAGTTCGCCACGATGATGAAGAACGCGGAAACGTTGACGGCGATCGCCACGATCCAGATGCACGCCAGGTGCACCAGCCGGGGCAGCCGACTCCAGCCGAAGATCCACAAACCGATGAAGGTCGATTCGAAGAAGAACGCGGCCAGGCCTTCCATCGCCAGTGGAGCGCCGAACACGTCGCCGACGAACCGGGAGTACTCGCTCCAATTCATACCGAATTGGAATTCCTGCACGATCCCGGTGGCCACCCCGATCGCGAAGTTGATCAGGAACAGCTTGCCGAAGAACTTGGTGAGCCGATACCAGGCGACGTTGTCGGTGACGACCCACGCCGTTTGCATGACGGCAATCAGCGGCGCCAGACCAATGGTGAGCGGCACAAAGATGAAGTGGTAGACGGTAGTGATACCGAACTGCCACCGCGACACGTCGACAACGTTCATCTGTCATCTCCCTGACGACAGGCCTGCTACTACGACGCAGTGTAGTAGAAGGTTGCGATCAACGCCACGGCATTGTCGCGTCGATCACGATTCGGCCGGTGAGGCCGCGTCGTGCGATCCACCCGCGAGGGCCTTGTCCACCCTCTTGGACGCGCCGCGGATGCCGAACGACGAGACAATCTCGAAGACCCCGATGACCACCAGCCAGATGGCGACGATGAGGATCAGGATCGCGAGCGATTCGAAGGGTGATCCGATCATCACAATGCCGGCAAGAAGGGTGATGACACCAAGGAATATTTGCCAGCCGCGACCGGGCAAGGTGGGATCGCTGATGGCCGAGATCGACGTTGCCACACCGCGAAAGATGAAGCCCACGCCAATCCAGATCGCTAGCAGGAGTATCGCGTAGCCTTCGCCGAAGTGTCGGAAGCACAGCACCGCCAATACCAGGGAGGCCGCGCCGCTGATGAACAACAGCACTCGGCCGCCGGCCGAGACGTGCAGGCTGAACGCGAAGACAACTTGTGCGACACCGGTGATCAGCAGGTAGATGCCGAAGAGGACGGCGGCTATGAGGATGGAATCTCCGGGCAAGACGTACACCAGGATCCCGAGGGTCAACGTCAGTATCCCGGATACCAGCGTCGACTTCCACAGATGGGGCAACAACGTTGGAACAGCAGTGGTTTCCATTGCCGAAGTTTCCCACAAACGGCCAGTGCGGTGGAAGGTTTGCGTTACGCGTTAGATGCCGCCTCTTGTGGCGCCTCGGCACGCATACCGCCGGAACCGGTGTCTCGTTTGCGGCCAACGAGATACCACGTGCGCATGACGCCTTTCCCCTTGACGGCGAGGACGCCCCGCTCCTCTAGCAGGAAATCGTTTTTCAGCCGCTGGTAGACGTCCTCGGGCACCTGAATGCGTCCCACCGAATCGGTGGATTCCATCCGGGACGCCACGTTGACCGCGTCACCCCACACGTCATAGAAGAACCGGCGAGAGCCCACCACGCCTGCCACGACGGGACCGGAGGCAAGCCCGATTCGCAGCGGCAGTAAGTCACCGCGCGAATCCCTCAGTCCGCTCACGGCCTCGGCCATGTCGAGCGCAAGGTCGGCCAGCGCCTGGACGTGATCGGCCCGCGGCTGAGGCACTCCACTGACCACCATGTAGGAGTCGCCGCTGACCTTGATCTTCTCCAGCCCATGCTTGTCCACCAGCGCATCGAAGGTGCTGTACAAGCCATCCAGGAATCTGATCAGTTTGTCCGGCGCGATATCGCTGGCCCGTTCGGTGAAGCCGGCGATGTCGGCGAATAGCACTGAGGCATCGTCGTACTTGTCGGCAATGATGTTGCGCGCCGGGTCTTTTAGCCGCTCAGCGATGCTGGCCGGCAAGATGTTGGCCAGCAGAGCTTCGGATCGTTCGTATTCCAACTCCATGGCCGATTCGGCGCGGACGATCTCGCGTACCGCGTACCACACCGTCGTGACGACCATCACGCAGCCCGAGATCGTCGTCACGACGAAGCCCAAAGACAACGCCCATGCCGGCTGGACACCGGTGTCTCGGGGGACCAGGAACTGCAGGGCGATCACCAGCCCGGCAGCGACGGCTGCCAGAGCCGCCGCCAAGACGATGCGGTCGATGCCCAATTGCAACACCACGAGGCAGGATGCAACCAAAAAATAGAATTGCAAGCCCGAGCCGGTGCCCACGATCCAGCAGATGACAAAAATCGACGCGTAGGCGGTGCCGATGAAGGTCAGCGGCGGGACCAACTCACCGAAGCGGTGAAGCGAAGGGACGATGGCATAGATCGCGGCGCCGGCGATGTTGATGGCGCCGGTCCACCAAAGGTGCGGCGCGGCGAAAACCTCGATGAACCCGAAACCCGCGCTGATGATCACCGCCATCGAGGTGGTGAGGTGCAGGATGCGGCGTCGCCGCGTGATGCGATCGGCATAGTGCTGATTGCGGACGCGCGGTTGCTCCCGCACTGCTGCTACGCAGTCCGGCGTCCGCCGCGAGCCTCCTGGTTGTGGGGCGCTGCACCTCTTAGCCGCCACATCAAAAGCCTAAACGGTCGACTCGAATTTGCGGAACGCGGCGTCGCGTCTTGTCGGGCAGATCATCGTGAACGCGGGTGTGCCCAATGCGTCCACGTATTCGTGTGCATCGGGGAAGCCGGAGTGCGCGAACCGTTTTCCGCCACGGTGAACGAGCGCCAGACTATGCACAGCCTGTTAATACGCGATAGACGAAATGTCCGGATATTCGGCCGAGTCTTCCCCACTTGCACAGGTCCATCCCGCCATCTCCCCGCGATGCCGGGGACGACGTCACCGAGAAATGCGGAGTGGAAATCGCGGATCAGGTCGACGTCCAGCGCCCGATCTCCGTAGAACCTTGACTGGACGGCGTCCACTAGACCGCCGAGCGGCTCAGCAATCAGGCCGCTTATCTCGGCATCGTTCTTGTAGACCATCGGGCGTCTCAAATCTCGGCTCGGTCGAATCAGCGGCTCTCCCATCCCCACAGACCACAAGCCGCAAAATCGCCTCTCGGGCCTCCGCGTTGTCCCTGGTAGGGGCCATAAACAGCACATTTTGGGGTGCTAGGACCGGGCGTCGGCGTTCACTCGCGACCCGGCCCTGGCGTTTGGCCGCCCCGCACGGTTGATGACGCGCCGCAGCCGACATGCCCACTTATCGACGCGAAGGGTTTGTGGGACATCTTGGGGTCGGGCCCCGGCCCGTCACGGGACGAACCGGGCCCGAGGGGCGCGGGTACAGGAGAGAGACCCGCGCCAATTGCCGCGCAGCAGCCCCGGGGACGCGCAGCGGCAATTTTGAGCTAGGTAGCAGCCGCGATCTTTCACCCGTGTCTGCCCTAGGGTGGCGACATGAGCGAGGCTGATGGGCCGCTGTGGGAGTACAAGTGGTTCTATTCGTCGGGCGATGATGCCCTGAATGAAATGATGCGCAAAGCGAACGCGCTGGGGGAACAAAGATGGGAGATGGTTAACTTCACGGTGGACCAGGCCAAACCCTTGACGGCCGCGTGCTTCTTCAAACGTCCACGGCTCCCGGGGGTTACGCCCGAACCGACCGAACCGCCTCGGCGCTTTCTTTGAAACAAGCGGGGGAAATGTGAGAGGCCGAGAGGCGGGCAATGGCTTCAACACCCGCTCCCCAGTACCTTGCATCGGGCCGCACCGTCGATGAGTGGCGGTGGTATCACCAGCAGGAAACTGAGGCCCAATGGCGCTCTGGAGGTAGTGCGGCCGGCATAGGCCCCCCGCGGAAGACTTTCTGCCTACAGCGGGAGCAGGGGCGAGGCGGTCGGAGCAATGTCTGGTTGGTGCCCTCGGTGAGATTCGAACTCACACTGGACGGGTTTTGAATCCGTTTCCTCTGCCAGTTGGGATACGAGGGCTCGTAACCACGGCCTACCACCATAGAGGATGGCGATCGTCACACCGACGTCACAACCCCGCGGTCGAGGATTACGGCGGGCCACGAGAGAATGGCGTCATGACCGGCTCAACGACCGACGTCGATACCCAAGCCTCGCACCGGGTGCTGATCGCCGAGGATGAGGCTCTCATCCGGCTCGACTTGGCCGAAATGCTCCGCGAAGAGGGCTACGAAATCGTCGGCGAGGCCGGCGACGGCCAGGAAGCCGTCGAGCTGGCCGAGCAGCTCGCCCCCGACCTGGTGATCATGGACGTCAAGATGCCGCGCCGCGACGGCATCGACGCCGCGTCGGAGATCGCCCGCAAACGCATCGCACCGATTGTGGTGCTGACCGCGTTCAGTCAGCGCGACCTCGTCGAACGGGCGCGGGATGCGGGAGCGATGGCCTACCTGGTGAAACCATTCACCATCTCCGACTTGATCCCGGCGATTGAACTGGCGCTGAGTCGGTTCAGCGAGGTCAGGGCGCTGGAGCGGGAAGTCGCGACGCTGTCTGAGCGGCTGGAGACCCGCAAGCTCGTCGAACGGGCCAAAGGCCTGTTACAGGCCAACCAGGGCATGACCGAGCCGCAAGCTTTCAAGTGGATCCAGCGCGCCGCGATGGACCGGCGGACCACGATGAAGCACGTCGCCGAAGTCGTCCTGGAAACCCTCGACACTCCCGACGAGACGCAGACGTCGGGGTAGAGCTCGAATCGCTTGATACCGCATGCGATATCAAGTTGGGAACGGCACTAATCCTTCGCCCATGCGACCGAAGTGGCTGCCGAGGCTATTGGGTTTCGCCGGCGCTTACCTGGCCACGATCACCGACGAGCCGTGCCCGAACAGGCCCTGATTCGCGGTGATACCGGCCTTCGCGCCCTCGACCTGACGGCCGGTGGCCTGGCCGCGCAGCTGCCAGCTGAGCTCGCAGACCTGTGCGATCGCCTGCGCGGGAATCGCTTCGCCGAAGGAGGCCAGCCCGCCCGACGGGTTGACCGGAATCTTGCCGCCGATGGCAGTGGCACCGCTGCGCAACAGCGCCTCGGCGTCACCCTTGGGGCAGAGCCCCAAGTGCTCATACCAGTCCAGCTCTAACGCGGTGGACAGGTCGTACACCTCGGCCAGGCTCAGGTCTTCTGGCCCGATGCCGGCCTCGGTGTACGCGGCGTCGATGATCTGGTCCTTGAACACCCGATCCGGCGCGGCCACCACCGCAGTGGAATCCGTTGCAATATCCGGTAATTCGGGCAGATGCTGAGGGTAGCGCGGGGTGACTGTGCTGACACCGCGGACCGAAGGCACGCCGTTCAGCGAGCCGAGGTGTTCTCGAGCGAACTTGGCACTGGCCACGATCAGCGCCGCGGCACCGTCCGAGGTGGCGCAGATGTCCAACAGCCGCAGCGGGTCGGCCACCACCGGGCTGGCCAGCACGTCTTCGACCAACGTCTCTTTGCGGAACCGGGCGTTGGGGTTCTGCAGGCCGTGGCGCGCGTTCTTGACCTTCACCTGGGCGAAATCCTCGAGGGTGGCGCCGTAGAGGTCCATCCGCCGGCGCGCCAGCAGCGCGAAGTACACCGGATTGGTGGCGCCGATCAGATGAAACCGCTGCCAATCGGGGTCGTTCTTCCGCTCGCCGCCAACCGGAGCGAAAAACCCTTTCGGCGTGGTGTCGGCGCCGATCACCAGCGCAACGTCGCAGAAGCCGGCCAGGATTTGTGCGCGGGCGCTCTGCAGGGCCTGCGAGCCGCTGGCGCACGCCGCATAGCTGGAACTGACCGGCACTCCGTTCCAGCCCAACTTCTGCGCGAACGTCGCCCCGGCGACGAAACCCGGGTAGCCGTTGCGGATGGTCTCCGCGCCGGCCACCAACTGAACTTGCCGCCAGTCCAGGCCGGCTTCGGCCAGCGCGGAACGGGCCGCGGCCACCCCGTACTCGGTGAAGTCGTTGCCCCACTTGCCCCAGGGGTGCATCCCGGCGCCGAGGATGTAGACCGGTTCCGGCGTGGTCATGCGATCCTCCATGCGTAGACGATGCGTTCGACGCCGTCGTCGTCAACGAACAGCGGCATGGTGGTCAGCTCCATCTCCAGGCCGACTTTCAGGTCGGCGGCCAGGGTGCCGTCTACCACCTTGCCCAGCACGATCAGACCCTCGTCGGCCAACTCCACCGCGGCGACGGCGAACGGCTCGAACGGATCCGGGGAAGGGTAGGGCGGTGGCGGCGCATACCGGTTTTCGGTGTAACTCCACAGCTTGCCGCGCCGCGACAGCGGCACTTGCTCGAGCTGGTCACCGTCGCAGCCGGGGTTGGGGCAGTTGGCGGCCCGCGGCGGGAAGACATAGGTGCCGCATTGCGGACATTTTGCGCCGACCAGATGCGGCACTCCGGAGTCGTCGGCGGCGAACCAGCCGTCGATCGCCGGTTCTTGACGGATAGCTGCTGGCATCGGGCCAGCGTACCGAGAACCTCGACGAAATTGAAACGTGTTGCAGTTTTCCTGTGGCGGGCGCAGCCGCTACTCGGCGTCGGACCCAGTGCATAGAGTTAGGGCGGTGAGCCCAGCGAGGACCGCAAGCAAGAAGACGGAAGCCGGCCAGGCCGCTGACGACAAGCCGACGTTGATGCTGCTGGACGGCAATTCGCTGGCGTTTCGGGCGTTCTACGCGCTGCCCGCCGAGAATTTCAAGACCCAGGGCGGGCTGACCACCAACGCGGTGTACGGGTTCACCGCCATGCTGATCAACCTGTTGCGCGACGAGTCGCCCACCCATGTGGCCGCGGCGTTCGACGTGTCGAGGCAGACCTTTCGCTCCGAGCGCTACCCAGAGTACAAGGCCAACCGGTCGTCCACCCCGGACGAGTTCCACGGCCAGATCGACGTCACCAAGGAAGTCCTTGCGGCGCTCGGTATTACGGTGCTCGCCGAGCAGGGCTTCGAAGCCGATGACTTGATCGCGACGTTGGCGACCCAGGCGGAAAAGGAAGGCTACCGGGTACTGGTGGTCACCGGGGACCGCGACGCGTTGCAGCTCGTTTCCGACGACGTGACGGTGCTTTATCCGCGTAAGGGCGTCAGCGAACTCACCCGTTTCACCCCGGCAGCGGTGGTCGAGAAGTACGGGCTGACCCCCGAGCAATATCCCGACTTCGCCGCGCTGCGGGGCGACCCGAGCGACAACCTGCCCGGCATCCCTGGGGTGGGCGAGAAGACGGCGTCGAAATGGATCAGCGAATACGGTTCGCTGCAAACGTTGGTCGACAACGCCGACTCGGTGCGCGGCAAGGTGGGTGACGCGCTGCGCGCGCACCTGGCCAGCGTGATACTCAACCGGGAACTCACCGACCTGGTCCGGGACGTCCCGCTGGCGCAGACGCCGGACACGCTGCGGATGCAGCCCTGGGACCGCGAACAGATTCACCTGCTGTTCGACCAGCTGGAATTCCGGGTGCTACGGGACCGGCTGTTCGACACGTTGGCTGCCGTCGAACCGGAGGTCGACGAGGGATTCGACGTGCGTGGGGGAGCGCTGGAGCCCGGCACGGTCGGGCAGTGGTTGGCTGAGCACGTCGCGGACGGGCGCCGATCGGGGCTGGCTGTGGTGGGCACGCATCTGCCTTATGACGGCGACGCGACGGCGCTGGCCATCGCCGCCGCCGACGGCGATGGCGGATACATCGACACCACGACCCTCACACCCGACGACGACTCGGCGTTGGCGGCGTGGCTCGCCGACCCCGAGAGGCCGAAAGCCCTGCACGAAGCCAAGTTAGCGATCCACGACCTCGCGGGGCGCGGCTGGACGCTGGACGGGGTCAGCTCCGATACCGCGCTGGCCGCCTACCTGGTCCGACCCGGGCAACGCAGCTTCACCCTGGACGATCTGTCACTGCGCTACTTGCGTCGCGAGCTACGGGCGGAAACGTCTGAGCAGCAGCAACTTTCGCTGCTTGACGATACTGAAGGGGTCGATGACCAAGCGGTGCAAACCGCGGTCCTGCGTGCTCGCGCGGTGGTCGACCTGGCTGACGCGCTGGACGCCGAATTGGCCCGGATCGACTCCACCTCACTGCTGGCCGAGATGGAGCTACCGGTGCAACGGGTGTTGGCGGGCATGGAGGCTGCGGGCATCGCCGTCGACCTCGACCAATTGACCGCCCTGCAAAGCCAATTCGGCGACCAGATTCGGGACGCCGCGGAGGCGGCGTACGCGGTGATCGGCAAGCAGATAAACCTCGGCTCGCCAAAACAGTTGCAGGTAGTGCTGTTCGACGAGCTCGAAATGCCGAAAACCAAGCGGACGAAGACCGGATACACCACCGACGCGGATGCGCTGCAGTCGCTGTTCGACAAGACCGGGCATCCGTTCCTTCAGCATCTGCTCGCGCATCGCGACGTGACCCGGCTGAAAGTCACCGTCGACGGGTTGCTGAACTCGGTGGCCGGCGACGGCCGCATCCACACGACGTTCAACCAGACGATCGCGGCGACGGGCAGGCTGTCCTCCACTGAGCCCAATCTGCAAAACATTCCGATCCGCACCGACGCGGGCCGTCAGATCCGCGACGCGTTCGTTGTCGGTAACGCAGTCGGTGACGGCTATGCGGAGTTGATGACGGCCGACTACAGCCAGATCGAGATGCGCATCATGGCGCATCTGTCCAGCGATGAAGGCCTGATCGAGGCGTTCAACACCGGGGAGGACCTGCATTCGTTCGTCGCCTCGCGCGCGTTCGGAGTGCCGATCGACGAGGTGACTGGCGAGCTGCGGCGCCGGGTCAAGGCGATGTCGTATGGATTGGCCTACGGGTTGAGCGCTTATGGCCTCGCGCAGCAGCTGAAGATTTCCACCGAAGAGGCCAAAGTCCAGATGGATCAGTACTTCGCCCGGTTCGGCGGGGTGCGCGACTACCTGATGGACGTCGTCGAACAGGCCCGAAAGGACGGCTACACCTCAACGGTGCTGGGTCGCCGCCGCTATCTGCCCGAGCTGGACAGCAGCAATCGCCAGGTGCGCGAGGCCGCCGAGCGGGCAGCGCTCAACGCGCCGATCCAGGGCAGCGCGGCCGACATCATCAAGGTGGCCATGATCGAGGTCGACAAGGCGCTCAAGACGACCGGGCTGGCGTCGCGGATGTTGCTCCAGGTCCACGACGAACTGTTGTTCGAGGTAGCCGACGGTGAGCGCGAGCGGCTTGAGTCGTTGGTGCGCGAGAAAATGGGCGGCGCATACCCCCTTGACGTGCCGCTGGAGGTCTCGGTGGGCTATGGCCGCAGCTGGGACTCCGCCGCCCATTAGCGGCCGACAACGACTTGCGCGGACCGGTGGCAAGAATTTCAGTGATTTTTTCGGGGTGATTTGACGCTCGGCCCAGATGGGGCGAGTTTGGCCAGCGTGTGCACAGTCGAGTAGCCTCGACGGAGTAGTCCGGCGACCATGCAGAGCGCAGCGCGACGCGGAAGAGCCGGGCGATCGAACAGAACCCGCTCTATCCCTACGACCCCAACCTGTCCGGAGCAACCCAACAATATGCCGAGTCCCACCGTCACCTCGCCGCAAGTAGCCGTCAACGACATAGGCTCGAGCGAGGACTTTCTCGCCGCAATAGACAAAACGATCAAGTACTTCAACGATGGCGACATCGTCGAGGGGACGATCGTCAAAGTGGACCGGGACGAGGTACTCCTCGACATCGGCTACAAGACCGAAGGGGTCATCCCCTCCCGCGAGTTGTCCATCAAGCACGACGTCGACCCCAACGAGGTGGTGACCGTCGGCGACAAGGTTGAGGCCCTGGTCCTCACCAAGGAGGACAAAGAAGGCCGGCTGATCCTCTCCAAGAAGCGCGCTCAGTATGAGCGCGCCTGGGGGACCATCGAAGAGCTCAAAGAGAAGGACGAGGCGGTCAAGGGCACCGTCATCGAGGTCGTCAAGGGTGGCTTGATCCTCGACATCGGGTTGCGCGGCTTCCTGCCCGCCTCGCTGGTCGAGATGCGCCGCGTCCGGGATCTGCAGCCCTACATCGGCAAGGAGATCGAAGCCAAGATCATCGAGCTGGACAAGAACCGCAACAACGTGGTGCTGTCCCGTCGCGCCTGGCTCGAGCAGACCCAGTCCGAGGTCCGCAGCGAGTTTCTCAACCAGCTGCAAAAGGGCGCCATCCGCAAGGGTGTGGTGTCGTCGATCGTCAACTTTGGCGCCTTCGTCGACCTCGGCGGCGTCGACGGTCTGGTGCACGTCTCCGAGCTGTCCTGGAAGCACATCGACCACCCCTCCGAGGTGGTGCAGGTGGGCGACGAGGTCACCGTCGAGGTACTTGACGTCGACATGGATCGTGAGCGGGTTTCGCTGTCGCTCAAGGCGACTCAGGAAGACCCGTGGCGTCACTTCGCCCGCACGCATGCCATTGGCCAGATCGTGCCCGGCAAGGTCACCAAGCTGGTTCCGTTCGGCGCCTTCGTCCGCGTCGAGGAGGGCATCGAGGGCCTGGTGCACATCTCCGAGCTCGCCGAGCGTCACGTCGAGGTGCCGGACCAGGTGGTCGCGGTGGGTGATGACGCGATGGTCAAGGTCATCGACATCGACCTGGAGCGTCGGCGCATTTCGCTGTCGCTCAAGCAGGCCAACGAGGACTACACCGAGGAGTTCGACCCGGCCAAGTACGGCATGGCCGACAGCTACGACGAGCAGGGCAACTACATCTTCCCGGAGGGCTTCGACCCCGAAACCAACGAATGGCTCGAGGGTTTCGACTCGCAGCGCACCGAATGGGAAGCGCGCTACGCCGAGGCCGAGCGTCGGCACAAGATGCACACCACCCAGATGGAGAAGTTCGCCGCAGCCGAGGCTGCCGCTGCCGAGCGACCGCAGGCCAACGGCTCGTCGGGCGAAGAACAGCAGAGCGGCGGCTCGCTGGCCAGCGACGCACAACTCGCCGCCCTGCGGGAGAAGCTCGCCGGTAGCGCCTAGCCCGACGACGATCGCTACCGATGCTTCGGATCGGGCTGACAGGCGGGATCGGCGCCGGTAAGTCAGCGGTAGCAACGACGTTCGCCGACTGCGGTGGTGTCGTCGTCGACGCCGACGTCATCGCCCGGCAAGTCGTGGAACCGGGCACCGAAGGGCTGGCCGCGCTGGTCGAGGCGTTCGGCAACGACATCCTTTCCGCCGACGGGGCGCTTGATCGGCCGGCGCTGGCTGCCAAGGCATTCAAAGACGACGACGCGCGTAATGCGCTCAACGGAATCGTTCACCCGTTGGTGGGCAAGCGGCGCGAGGAGATCATCGCGGCGGTGCCTCCGGATGCGGTTGTCGTTGAGGATATTCCGCTGCTGGTGGAGTCCGGAATGGCGCCCTTGTTCCCGTTGGTTGTCGTCGTGTACGCCGACGTTGAAGTGCGGATGCGTCGACTGGTGGAACAGCGCGGCATGACCGAGGCCGACGCGCGTGCCCGAATCGCCGCGCAGGCCAGCGATGATCAGCGCCGCGCCGTGGCCGACGTCTGGCTGCAGAACTTGGGCAGCCTGCAATCGCTGGCCGAACAGGCCGGTGACGTGTGGAATCACCGCATCACCCCGTTCGCGCGGAACCTGATCGCCCACCAGGTCGTCCGTCCGGTGCCCCAGCTGACACCGGCGGATCCGACCTGGCCCGATCAGGCGCGGCGGATTGCTGCGCGCATTGCGACCGCATGCGGTGCCCGCGCGCGGCGTGTAGACCACGTCGGGTCGACCGCGATCGCCGGCCTGGATGCCAAAGAAGCCATCGATATCCAAGTCACCGTTGAATCCATCACCGCGGCAGACGAAATCAGCGACTCCCTGTTGTCAGCGGGTTACCCCCGGATCGACCGCATCACCGGCGATGTGCCCAAACCGGACGCCCGTAGCACTGTCCAGTCCTACGACCACAGCGGTGATCCGGCCTTGTGGCACAAGCGGATTCATTCCAGCGCCGATCCGGGACGGCCAACCAACGTTCATGTCCGCGTTGAGGGTTGGCCCAATCAGCAGTTCGCGCTGCTGTTCGTCGACTGGCTCATCGCTGATTCCGCAGCGCGCGCCGAGTATCTGGCCGTCAAGCAAGGTGCGGCACGGGCCGCATCGGATAGCGACGACATCTCGGTTTACGTCGAGGCCAAGGAGCCCTGGTTTTCCAGCGCCTACCGGCGGGCGTGGGAGTGGGCCGACGCCGTCGGATGGCAGCCGTGATTGTCAGGTTGCGGGCAGCGGTGCCCCGCAGGGCAGCACGCCATTCATCGGGTCGGTGCTGCCTGCGGCTGGCTGGACAAACTGGTCGACCTGCGTAGCTACATTGTTGTCAACATCGATCTCGCAGTGCACCTTGGCCGCATAGGGCCACCGAATCGACACCCGCATCCCGGCTTGATGAGGATCGGCCAGCACCGCGGAGGCCTGGAATCCGTTGCCTGGCATCGAACTCAACTGCGCGGTGTTGGTTTGGCTGGTGTTGGTCACGAAGGTGGCCTGGCTGCCGGGCGCCACGCCGTCGACACGGACAATGTAGGTGATGTTGTGCAGTTCGGCCTGTGCGGTGACGGGAGTTAGCTGCGAGCCGACCGCAGCGCCTGTCAGAGCGGCGACTGCGATCCATCTGTGCCTGCTGGAGCTCATGACTGCAGAGATTACGCGAAGCGTTTTGCGCCGGCAGTTCGTTGCCGGCAACCGTTATCCCGGTCGGCACCAACGGGTCTCCCTTACGACGTCGCCTGCATCCTTATCGGTCCGCGGACCCTGGTGGCGGGGGTGGCGCAGCTTGCCGTCGCGTGTCCACTGGGGGCCTGCGGCCGGACCGTCGCTTGCGCCGTTATTCGCTTAAAGACATCCGCGAGGGTTACCCGCTTCTGCGGAGGGAAACTCTAGGGACCGCCGCGCCAATGCTCGATGCGGTGATGGTCGGGAGTGAACCCGTGGTTCACACCCCACAGCACGGCCTGAGTGCGACTGCTCACACCGAGCTTGCGATAGATCGTCCGAATGTAGGACTTCACGGTGTTTGGGCTCAGGTACGTCAGCCGCGCGACGTCTGCGTTGCTCATGCCCTGGGTGATCAGCGCCAGAATTTCCGCCTCGCGTTCGCTGAGCCCTTCACCGCGGCCGGGCCAATCCTGCCCCGGCGCGCTGCGTGCTCGCGCCCCTACCTCGCTGACGACCACTTCACCGGCATGCACGGCCTCCAAGGCCGCGACCAGCTCGCGCGCGGGCAGGGTCTTCGACAGATACCCCTGGGCCCCGTGCCGTCGCGCGCTTTGAACGAGTTCGGGGTGAAAGTTCCAGGTGTAGACCACAACTCGGCGTGCCCGGGGATTGGCCACCAGGACACCGATCTCTTCGTGATCGGATTCGGGTTGGGCGAATGAGTCGTACAGCACGATGTCGACCGCGTCCTTGACGGACATGGTGGAGTCGAGTTCCGCGATCACGACGCGATCGCGATACGGCTGCAGCATATTGGCCACACCCTTGACGACGACGTCGTAGTCATCGACGAGCGCGACCGTGATGGGTGCGCGAGGTGGTTCTGGCATGCCGGGAAGATTACCTCCCTAGGGGTGTATTGCTACCCCCCTAACGGGTGGTCGACTGGTATCGGTCCGACCGACCCGAACATCCGTCAACCATCATCTGAGGAAGGCTCAAACATGATCATTCTGGGCATCGTTCTGCTAGTCGCGGGATTTCTATTCAAGATCTCTATCCTGTGGACCCTTGGGATCCTGTTGCTCGTCGTGGGTGCAATCCTGGCAATCCTGGGCAGCACCGGACGCGCCATCGGCGGCCGTCGGCACTACTTCTGAACTACCGGACACTCGTCCACGCGACATCCCGAAGTTGTGCCACAGATCACAAAATCACGTTTGCGCGATCGCCGGACGGGTTATTAGACCTATGTCAGAAAAAGGAGCCTGTGATGCCCACTTGGGAATGGATCTTGATCGCGGCCGTCGCCGTCGTGGTGGTTGTCGCGACGATTGTCGCAATAAGCATGGTCAGCTTTCGCATAAGAACGAAGCGGCTCAAACAGCACTACGGCGGTGAGTACGAGCGCCTGGTATCCGAGACCGGAAGCGAGAAAGGCGCCGTGCGGGAACTCACTACGCGAGAACGCAAGCGAGGCAAGCTCGACATCGTTCCGTTGACGCCATCGGCACTCTCGGATTTCACCGCCCGCTGGCAAGAGGTACAGGCCGGGTTCGTGGACAACCCAGCGACCGCCGTCGGCGTCGCCGACCGTTTGGTGACTGAGGTGATGCGCCAACGAGGTTATCCCGTCGACGATTTCGATCAGCGGGCCGCGGACATCTCGGTAGACCACCCGCAGATAGTCGAGAACTATCGAGCCGCCCACGACATCAGCACCTCGCAGCAGCACGCCAACACCGAGCAGCAGCGGGAGGCGTTCGTGCACTACCGGGCCCTGTTCGAGAAGTTGCTCGAGGCCCCGACCGAAAAGACCGACAAGACAAAGACGGACAAGACAAAGACCGACAAGACCGAAGCAAAGGAGCAGGCGCATGACCACGCATGAACAAGAAGCAATGACCGAGTCCCCTGATGAGCCCGTGATCCCTAGCTCGGAAGCGCCGCGGGTGACGGACGAGAGCACGGCCGTTTCGCCCGAGCCGGCGCCCGCTGCCGAGACAGCAGCTCGCAGTGCCGACACCGCTGCCGACGCCGACGTCGCTGCACCTGCTGCCGAGGCCCCCGAGCCGGAGCCGCCGAGCGCGAAACACGAATTGTCAACCGACGAAGAGCTTTTTGCCGGCGACGATCTCGCGGAGCTGCGTGCGCGGTGGGCCGGTGTTCAGGCGGCCTTCGTCGATGATCCCAAAGACTGCGTCCACAAGGCGGACGTCCTGGTTTCCGATCTCGTCGAGCGGCTCACGACCGGATTTGCTCAGGCGCGGTCGCATCTGGAAGAGCAATGGTCTCGTGGCGAGGAGGCATCGACCGAAGACCTACGCCTGGCTCTGATGCACTACCGCGAATTCTTTGAGCGCTTGCTTGCCGTTTAGATCAGTTGCACTGCAACAGGTCGCGGCAATCAACGCCATACGAGCCGCATGCTTTCGCCGGCCAGCCAGGTGTTGAGGTCGTAGTCGTTGCGGGCCAGGCCGTCGACGGCGTGCACCGCGCGCCGCACGGCTTGCTCGGCGACCTCCGGAGCCAGCAGGCCGTACCGAACCGCGTCGAGCAGCTCGTCGACGTCGGCTAAATCCACGCCGGCGTTGGTCCGAACCTCGAGGTCTAGGTAATGGTCCTCGGAACGCCACACGGCCGGTCCGGGGGTGTATTCGCCGACGTCGAGGTAGTAGTCGTGGTCGCGTTCGTGGCCTGGATTGAAGTGAAAGACCGTCGCCCGCAAACCCAGCGACGGCAGCAACCATGACTCGAGGTAGTGGAACTGAGTACGGCCGGGCGTCGGGCGGGCCAGGTAGAGGCCCCACGGACGCACGGTGTAGTCATCCACTGCCCGCACGATGCCTTTCGGATCGGTGTTCGTGCGGGCGTTGAGGTCGAAGGTCTCGTGCTTGGGTGGATGGATGACGTCACCTGACCGGATTCAGCGGCGGAGCCGGATCTTCCAGCGCACGAAGCCGGTATAGAACACGGCCAGCGCGGCCAACATGCCCATGTCGAACAGCCAGATTTTCCGCGTGTGCTCCCAGAACCGGTCTTGGGGGAGCAACGAAGCCGGTACCAGGTGCCGTACGTCGACCGTCGACGACGCGGCGGCGTAGCCCCAGCGCGCGGGCATCAACCAGGACAGCTGGTCGAGCCCGAGTCGGCCGGTGACCGGGACCATCCCGCCGCACAGCACAAGCTGAGCCATGACCGCCACCACGAACAGCGGCATGATCTGCTCGCTGGATCGAACCAACGACGAGATGGCCAGGCCGAGGATCGCCGAGGCAACACACGTCGCGGCGACGGCCGTGAACAGCTCGACTGTGCCGTTGCCGAGCAACACGGCTCCTCGAGTGGGCGCGCCCTTACCGATCACCACGATCGCGGTGGTGATCGCCGACTGCAGGATCGCGAATCCGCAAAACACCGCGGTCTTGGCGAGCAGATAGGCCGTCGTCGACAGACCTACCGCTTGTTCGCGTTGGAAGACGGCGCGCTCTCCGACCAGGTCGCGGATCGTCAGCGCCGTGCCCATGAACGCGGCGGCCGGCAGCAACAGGGCCAAGATCTGTGCGGATTCGTCGGGCGTGCCCGCGTGCGGCCCGGGTAGGTGGAATCCGCTCGTGCCCGGAACGGTCAGCGACAGCGCACCCAGGATGAACGGCAGCAATGCCAAAAAAACGAAGTAGGCCCGGTCGGCGACGACCAGGCGGACCTGTCGGCGCGCGATCGTCGAGATTTGGCGCCGCAGGCTGGTGTGAACTGGTTTACCAAGGTCGGCGGGCTGGTCCGGCTGTGCGGGCGGCTGCGGTTGGTCTCGCTCGAGGAAGCGCCGGTTGGCCGCCTCTGGATCGGCGCCGACCTGGCCGAAGATTTTGGCCCAGTTGGTGGTGCCCATCGCCTCACCGATCTGGTCAGGCGGGCCGGAGTAGGCGGTCTTGCCGCCCGGGGCCACCAACAGCAGCTGATCGCAGGTGTCCAGGTAGGACAGCATGTGGGTCACCACAATCACCACCCGGCCCGCGTCGGCCAGTTGCCGGAGCATCATCATGACCTGGTGGTCCAACGCCGGATCCAGCCCCGACGTCGGCTCGTCAAGGATCAACAAGGACGGCCCGGTGAGCAGCTCGAGTGCCACCGACGCCCGCTTACGCTGACCGCCGGACAGCTTGTCGACCCGCGTGTCGGCGTGCTTGGTCAGGTCGAGTTCCTCGAGCACCTGGGCGACGACCTTGGCGCGGTCGGTTTTCGTAGTGTCGGGCGGCAGCCGCAGCTCAGCGGCGTAGCCCAGCGCCTGGTTCACCGTCAGCTGGCGGTGCACGACGTCGTCTTGGGGGACCATGCCGATCCTGCTGCGCAGCGACGCGTATTCGGCGTGGACGTCGTGGCCCTCGAAGGTGACCGAGCCGGAGCTCGGCGTGGTGTAGCCGGCGATCAGCCTGGCCAGCGTGCTCTTGCCGGCACCTGACCCGCCGATCACGGCGGTCAGCGTTCCGGGACGCGCGGTCAGCGAGATGTTGTCCAGCAATTGCTTGCCGTTGTCGACGACGTACTTGACGCCGCGTACCTCCAGACCGCCGGTGCGCATCGCGGCTTCGGTTTCGCTGCGGCGAACCAACATGCCACCGCTGACGACCAGGTCGACGTTCCCGATGGTGACGACGTCGCCCTCGCTCAAGATCGCGGAACCGACCCGGGTGCCGTTGACGAACGTCCCGTTGATGCTGCGATCCTGGATCTCGGTGCCCAGCGGCGTGAGTACCAACGTCGCGTGGTGGCGTGAGGCCAGTACGTCGGGTATCACGATGTCGTTGTCGCCGGCACGACCGATCGTCACCGAACCGGCGAGTTTCGCTGGCGCCACTGATCGCTGCGAGATGAACTTCACAAACCGTGTCGCCAGATTCGAAACGTCGCCGGACCGTGCGCCGACGACGGTCATCTCGGCGGGTGCCACCACTTCCCGCGGTGGCGCCGAACCGGCGTTGACCACCGTTACCTCGGCGGCCGGCGGAGCCGGCGGTCGCCGAGGTACATGCACGTCGGTCGGATGGTCGAGCGCCGGCTGTTGTGGCGGGTTGCGCGAGTACGTGGCCCGAGGCTGTCGCGGCGCAGGCGGTGGCGCGGACCTGGGCCCGCCGCGTCGCGAGCCGCCGACGGGGCCTGGTGGCTGTGCACGCGGTTGGCCGGGCGGGGGAGGCGTCGACCACGAGACGGTCGACGGCTCAGTGTCCCGCCGCGACCCCGGCGGCCGACCTGCCCTTCCGTGCTGCTGTCCGAGTTCGAAGCTCAGCTGCGGTCCGCCGGCATTGCCGATGTTGATGCTCTGGCCGTCATGAATGTCGATTACCGGCCTGCGGTAGCCGTTGACGAAGGTGCCGTTCACCGAGCCGTTGTCGATGGCCAGCCACTTTCCTTGTTCGAAACGCAGGATCAGGTGTTCGCGGGAAATCCGCGAATCGACGATACGGATGTCGGCATCCGCGTCACGTCCGATCACCACGTCATGGCCTGCGGTGAAGGTATGTTGCGACCCGTCGTGCCAGATGGTCAGCATGGGCGGGGATGGTCGACTCACCACTTCAGTATCGGCTGTCGCGTGGGCGAGCTTCCACGCGACGCACCTGTGACTTCGCTATGTTTCGTGATGGTCGGCTCTGTGAGCCGGCTTTGAGCAGGCCAGACGGCGATACCGCTGCCCGAAGTCATGATTCATAGCCGCCTCATAAGCGGCACCAATCCGGGCAACCGCATCGGCGGGCATAGTGCGAAGGGTGAGTAAACTGCCGCCACGTGCGCCCGGACCGGCATGGGCCGCCACGCCGCCGGTGGTTGACCGCTTGAAAGCGTCTGGCGTGCAAACCTTTTTGCGGGGCCATTGACCGTATCGATGCCGCCCATGGAGCAACCGGGTCCGCGCGGTGACGCGCGCAGAGAGTTTGGAGAGACGAGGGGGTGACGGTAAATGGATGAGGAGACGAACAACAGCACGGAGCGCTGGGATGTCGCAAGGCGACCGGTGAATGCCCAACAGCGTGCTCGCAACATGCTGCGGCGCGGCTATCAATCGCTTCCGCATCTGGCTGTCACCGAACTTCTCCACCGGGTGCCGCTGATCAGATCGATACCGAATCGCGGCGAAGCCGCGGGCGGCCAACAGGGCGAAGCCAGCATCGCGTCCAGCGGCATCGGGAACCGTACCGCCTTCGCCGGCTACTCCATCTTGCGCCCGCTGGGCTCCGGCGGGATGGCCGACGTCTATCTCGCCAAGCACCCGCGCCTACCGCGTCGCGATGCGCTGAAAGTCCTTGCGAAGGAGATGACAGTCGACGGCGAATTTCGTGAGCGATTCAATCGGGAAGCGGATTTGGCGGCCACGCTATTCCACCCGCATATCGTCGCGGTGCACGACCGGGGCGAGTTCGAAGGCCAACTCTGGATCGCGATGGACTACGTCGAGGGCACCGACGCAGCCCGACTGGTGAAAGAGCGTTACCGCAACGGCATGTCAGAACGCGACGTCGGCGAGATCATCGCGGCTGTCGCGGGTGCACTCGACTACGCGCATGTGCGAGGGATGCTGCACCGCGACGTGAAACCCGCCAACATCTTGCTGACCCATCCCGAGGACGACGAACGACGGGTTCTGTTGGCGGACTTCGGAGTTGCCCGTCAACTCGCCGATATCAGCGGAATCACCGAGACGAATGTCGCGGTGGGAACGGTTGCCTACGCCGCCCCGGAACAGTTGATCGGGTCGAACATCGACGGGCGGGCCGACCAGTACGCGCTGGCCGCCAGCGCATTTCACTTGCTGACCGGTGTGCCGCCGTATCGGCATGCCAACCCGGTCGCCGTGATCGGCCAGCATCTGCACGCGGCTCCGCCCAGGCTCAGCGATCATCGCCCGGATCTGGCACGCCTCGATGACGTGTTCTTCAAAGCCCTCGCGAAGGACCCGGCCGACAGGTTCGATCGGTGCCGCGATTTCGCAGCCGCATTCAATGGGAAGGTCTCCCGCCGCGGCGCCCTCAAGCGGCGCAGCGCCGCCTCGGTGAAGCGCGGTCGCAGATTCACGCTCAAGACCGGAATCGCCGTCGCGACCGCTCTCACGCTGGTCATTGCGCTGACCATCACCTGGGCCGTTTCCTTCTTCTCCTGGGACGATCAGCCGCAGTCGAACCCTGCGTCACCAGCTCGCTTCAATGCGACGTCCTCAGCATCCGCTGTGCTGCCCGGCTCAACTCCGGCCGCCGCAAAACCGGTGCTCGACGGCGCCTATCGGTTGGACTACGACCGCGCGAAGCAGACATCCAGCGGTGTGATCAACAACAACGGTGTGCAAACCAGTTGGTGGGCCTTCCTTTCCGCCTGCACGGCAACCGGGTGCGCCGCGACCGGGACCAAGTTGGACAACGCCAACCAACAAGCGGCGAAGACCACCGGCACCGGCAACACTGGCGTCCTGCATTTCGTCGACGGACACTGGCAGAGCGCTCCCCGGCAGGTGCAGACTCAGTGCCGCCAGGTACACGGAACGCAGACAGCGACACAGTCCGAAACCGTGGTTTGGTCGTTGACGCCGCAACCGGACGGCACGCTGCGCGGCGTGCAGACTCAGACCGTGCAGAGCAACGAGTGTGGCGGGCAAGGGGCGATGCTGCGGATTCCGGTCCTGGCGACACGGGTCGGTGACGTTCCCCCTGGTGTCGTCGTGGCCGATCCCGCGCAGGCTTCGGCGAACACGGCGGTGCCCGCCACGGCATCGTCTGCGCCGGTGCTCGGTGGCGTATGCAGCGACGTCGACAAGCTTTCCTACGACTCCGCGGCCAACACGCAGATCGTGTGTGAAGCCAATACCTGGGACAAGGCGCCTGCCACGACCGGCGTGCATTCCACCGGGACGTCGTGTGACGAGCCGAACGTCCCCGTCTTCGCGATGTCCAAGTCGGACGACGGGTACCTGATCCAATGCGATCCTGGGACCCTGGTGTGGACCCGTCAGCACGGATGACACCCTCGGTTTGTCGGTGGTCCGGCCTACCCTGGTGAGCATGGCTTTCGCGACCGAGCATCCGATTGTCGCTCACTCCGAATACCGCCCTGTCGAGGACATGGTGCGCGCCGGTGGGTACTTCGAGGTGGTCAGCCCGCATGACCCGGCCGGCGATCAGCCAGCGGCCATCGCCGAGCTGGAGCGGCGAATTCTGGCGGGGGAGCACGACGTGGTGCTGTTGGGTGCTACCGGCACCGGGAAGTCGGCAACTACCGCATGGCTGATCGAGCGGTTGCAGCGCCCGACTCTGGTGATGGCGCCCAACAAGACGCTAGCCGCGCAGTTGGCCAACGAGCTCCGAGAGATGTTGCCGCACAACGCTGTCGAGTACTTCGTCTCCTATTACGACTACTACCAGCCAGAGGCGTACATCGCGCAGACGGACACTTACATCGAAAAGGACAGCTCGATCAACGACGATGTGGAGCGGTTGCGGCATTCCGCGACGTCGTCGCTGTTGTCGCGCCGCGACGTCGTTGTCGTGGCTTCGGTGTCGTGCATCTACGGCCTGGGCACGCCGCAGTCCTACCTGGACCGTTCCGTCGAGCTGCAGGTGGGCAGCGAGGTGCCCCGCGACGGGCTGCTGCGGCTGCTGGTCGACGTGCAGTACGCCCGCAACGATCTGTCGTTCACTCGCGGCTCGTTTCGGGTGCGGGGCGACACCGTCGAGATCATTCCCTCTTACGAGGAATTGGCCGTCCGCATCGAATACTTCGGCGACGAGATCGAGGCGCTGTACTACCTGCACCCGCTGACCGGTGAGGTGATCCGCAAGGTCGACTCGCTGCGCATCTTCCCGGCCACCCACTACGTGGCCGGTCCCGAGCGGATGGCACACGCGATCTCCACCATCGAGGAAGAACTTGCCGAGCGGCTTGCCGAGCTGGAAGGCCAGGGCAAGCTACTGGAGGCGCAACGGCTGCGGATGCGCACCAACTACGACATCGAGATGATGCGCCAAGTCGGGTTCTGCTCCGGTATCGAGAACTACTCACGGCACATCGACGGCCGTGGGCCCGGCACGCCGCCGGCGACGCTGCTCGACTACTTCCCGGAGGACTTCCTACTGGTCATCGACGAGTCGCATGTCACCGTGCCGCAAATCGGCGGCATGTACGAGGGCGACATGTCGCGCAAGCGCAACCTGGTCGAATATGGATTCCGGTTACCGTCGGCATGCGATAACCGACCGCTGACCTGGGAAGAGTTCGCCGGCCGGATCGGGCAGACGGTCTACCTGTCGGCAACCCCGGGCCCCTATGAGCTCAGCCAATCCGGTGGGGAGTTCGTCGAGCAGGTGATCCGGCCCACCGGCCTGGTCGACCCGCAGGTCGTCGTCAAGCCCACCAAGGGTCAGATCGACGATCTGATCTCGGAGATCCGCAAACGCACCGAAGCCGACGAGCGCGTGCTGGTGACGACGCTGACCAAGAAAATGGCCGAAGACCTCACCGACTACCTGCTGGAAATGGGCATCCGGGTCCGCTACCTGCACTCTGAGGTCGATACGTTGCGCCGGGTCGAGCTGCTGCGCCAGCTGCGGCTCGGCGACTACGACGTCCTGGTCGGCATCAACCTGCTGCGGGAGGGGCTGGACCTGCCCGAAGTGTCGCTGGTCTCGATCCTCGACGCCGACAAGGAAGGCTTTCTGCGGTCGTCGCGCAGCCTGATCCAGACCATCGGCCGCGCCGCCCGCAACGTGTCCGGCGAAGTGCACATGTACGCCGACAGGATCACCGATTCGATGAAAGAGGCCATCGACGAGACCGACCGCCGGCGCGCCAAGCAGATCGCCTACAACGAGGCCCTCGGGATCGATCCGCAACCGCTGCGCAAGAAGATCGCGGACATTCTCGACCAGGTCTACCGCGAGGCCGAGGACACCGACGCGGTCGAAATCGGCGGATCCGGGCGCAATGTGTCGCGCGGCCGTCGGGCCCAGGGTGCGCCCGGCCGGGCGGTCAGCGCGGGTGTGTTCGAGGGCCGCGACACCGCCAGCATGCCGCGCGCCGAGTTGGCCGACCTGATCAAAGATCTCACCGAGCAGATGATGGCCGCGGCGCGGGACCTGCAATTCGAGCTGGCTGCCCGGTTCCGCGACGAGATCGCCGACTTGAAGAAAGAACTGCGCGGAATGGACGCCGCCGGTCTGAAGTGAGCTCATCCAATAGCACAGCATTGACCGGCAGTTGGCGCACGCTGCTCGGTCCGCGATTTCTGGGCACCTCGATGCTGCTCGCTGGCGGGGTCGCCCTGTATGCGATCAACGAGTTCCTGACGATCAGCCTGCTGCCGAACGCCATCGCCGACATCGGCGGTGAGCGTCTGTATGCATGGGTGACAACCCTGTACCTGGTCGGATCGGTGATCGCGGCCACCACGGTCAATGCGGCCGTGCTGCGACTCGGGGCGCGCTCGTCATATCTGTTGGGATTGGCTGCCTTTGGGATCGGCAGCGTGGTGTGCGCGGCGGCTCCCAACATGGAGGTGCTGCTAGCGGGCCGCACCTTGCAGGGGGCGGCGGGCGGGCTGTTGGCCGGGCTGGGCTACGCGGTGATCAGCTCCGCGCTGCCACAAGCGCTGTGGACCCGGGCTTCGGCGCTGGTATCGGCGATGTGGGGCGTCGCCACAGTGATCGGCCCGGCAGTCGGTGGCGTTTTTGCCCAGTTCGGGCTGTGGCGCTGGGCGTTCGGCGCGATGGCGATGCTGACCGCCGCGATGGCGGTGCTGGTTCCGCTGGTGCTCCCGGCCGGCCGCGGCAATCAGAGCGACGCTGCGCCGGTGCTGAAAATACCGGTGTGGTCGCTGCTGCTCTTGGGGGCTGCCGCGCTGGCGGTCAGCGTCGCGGAGGTCCCACACAACGGCGTCGCGGCCACCGGGTTGCTGGCGGCCAGCGTGCTCTTGGTCGCCGTGTTTGTGGTGGTTGATCGGCGGGTGTCGCTGGCGGTATTGCCTCCCAGCGCATTCGGTTCGGGTCCACTGAAGTGGATCTATCTGACGGAGGCGCTGCTGATGGCCGCGGCGATGGCCGACATGTATGTGCCGTTCTTTGGGCAACGCCTGGCGCATCTGAATCCGTTGGCGGCCGGCTTTTTGGGCGCGGCGCTGGCGGTCGGCTGGACTGTCAGCGAGGTCGTCAGTGCATCGCTGAGCAGCGGGCGCGTCATTGCCGCCGTGGTCGCTGCCGCACCGTTGATCATGGCCGCGGGCCTGGCGTTGGGCGCGGCTACCCAGGTCGATCACGCGTCGGCGGGCCTTGTGGCGCTGTGGGCACTGGCGCTGATGATCAGCGGGACGGGCATCGGGGCGTCCTGGCCGCACCTGTCGGCGTGGGCGATGCAATCGGTCAACGACGCGAACGAAGCTGGAACCGCTGCCGCGGCGATCAACACCGTGCAGCTGATCTCCGGAGCGTTCGGCGCTGGACTGGCCGGCGTCGTGGTCAACAGCGTCGGGGGCGGTGGGGCCATGGCCGCCCGTTGGCTGTTAGCAGTGTTCGCGGCGCTGGGCGCGGTAGGCGCGGTGGCCTCCAACCGGGCTACTCGGGGACAGCGCTGACCCGCAGTCGGCGACGCATCCGTCAGTCCGGGTCTTCCTCGGCCGGAACCACCGCGGACACGCCGTCGACGCTGGCGAGCACCTGTGCCGCGGTGATGACCTTGGACCCCGTCAGCGTCATCGTTAACCCGACCTGATCGCGTTCGTAGTCGTGCGGGTCCGCATCGAGTTCGGTGAGCTGCCACTTTCGCTGCCCGCAGACTTGCAGCAGCTGGCGCAACACACCCCGACCGCTTTCGTAGACGATGTGCAGCCGCACGGACCCCCGCAGCCGCGCATTGAGCTGTCGCTCCACCACGTTGAAGGCGAGTGCGCTGACGAAGTGCAACGCCACGACAGCGATGGCCAGCAACAGCAGGCCGGCGCCGGCCGCCATGCCGATCGCGGCCGATTCCCACACCGCTGCCGCAGTGGTAAGCCCATGCACCGCACCGCGTCGAGTGATGATGATCCCTGCGCCCAAAAAGCCGATGCCTGAGACGATTTGGGCGGCAACCCGGGACGGGTCCAGCTCAATGGTTTGTGCGGACAGAACGTCGCCGAACCCGTATTTACTGATCAACATGATCAATGCCGACGAGGTGCCGACAATGGTCTGAGTCCGCAATCCAGCGACCTTGCCCTGGATGGTGCGTTCCAGGCCGATGAGTGCGGTGAGCCCGAACGCGGCGAAAAGCTCGATGAGGTGTCGGCTGCCCTGCGCGGTGCCGCCCAACAGCGGGCCCGCAAGCCAGATCTGCATATTCGTCAAACCTAGTCGACCCACGAGGCATCGGCGACGGCCTCAGGATGCGATGCTGCGACCGCGCGGCTTCAGCGGGTCGACTTAACAACCTGGGTGCGATGGAATTGCCAACGCTCGACGATGCGAAACGCAACCAGGCTCGGCGTCACATACGCGGGCGCGCGTCTTAGCACCCGCCCCGGCGGCAGCGAATTCCCGCTTTGGTGATCCGGCAGTGTCGTGTCATGACTGGAAATCGTCCACAGCGTGGTGCATTTGTACAGCCGACCTGTCACCAGCCATACCGCCACGTGGCCGTCCCAGAGAGTGCCGCGCTCGGATCCGCGCCGACCACGGCCGATGTCGATCAATGGCCGGAAGGCCGCCGGACGAGCCGCAAGCAGCGCTCGGATCGGCCCGGGTAGCCAATCCACCGTGTTGTCGACCAACAGGCAATCCCCGGGTGCGGCATGGGTGCCGATGAGGTCAGCGACATCGCTGTAGTCCCAGCCTTCTTTGGCATAGCGCTGCCGTTGCGACAGAACATAATTCGGAAAACCCGCCACGGCCAGCAATACCAGGACCGCGGCGATCCAGCGTGGTTGACGCGCGACAGCGACGATGCAGACGGCCAGTATGAGCGCCATCGCAGGCGTGGTGAAGAACAGATATCGCGGGTAATAGAACGGATCGGTGATCGCCGAGTAAATGAGGCTGACGGCCGTGGGCACGACAATCCATGCCGCGCAGACGATCAGCAGTCGGCGGGTATCGCCATCCAGTTCCCAGCGGCCGGTCAATCGAAATGCGAGCGCGGCCAAGAGAATCATCGCCGTCAGGACCGAGAACGGCACGCTATTGTCGAAAAACTGGTGTTGCAGAACGTCGATCACGCTGTGCCAACTGAGCCGTGAGATCCAGGCGACCTGAAATCTCTGGCCATGCGCGAACACCATGAACGGCGTCATGATCGCGACCGCCGCCGCCGAGGTGGCGGCCCACCACAGCACGAGGGATTTTCGCCGTCCGAACACCGACATGACCACGGCGTAGGCCGGCACCAGCAACACCAGGTAAATGTTGAGCAGTACGGACAACAGCAGGGCAACCGCGTAGAGCAGCCACAGCCACCACCTGTTTCGGCGTATCGAGGTGACCAGCAGCAGGGTCAACCAGATGGCGGTGGCCGCCGTAAGGCCATAGGAGCGGCCTTCGACACCGGCCCAGGTCACGCGCGGCAGGATCGCGAAAACGACACCCGCGCAGACCGCGATGCTGCGTGACGAGAACTGCCTGCCGAACACCACAACGCCGGCGGCCGCGGCTCCAATCGCCAGGCAACTGGGGACCCGCGTCCAGAACTCAGTCGCCGGGAAGACCGCGAACCAGGCGTGCATCAGCAGGTAGAACAAGCCGTGCACCGCGTCGATGTGGCTCAGCAACCGCCACAGTTCAGGCAACGAACGGCTCGCCGAAGCGGAAATGGTCGCGCTCTCGTCGAACCACAGCGACGGCCGGCTCGCCCCGGCGCCGCCGATCACTGCGGCCAGCAACGCGACCGCAAGCGGGTCAAGCAGCCTGCCGCGGCGCTGCGGAGGCGAGTAGCTCGCGGCAACAGCCGTCTTGGGCTCGTCGATTATCGGCGTGATCATGATGTGTGTCACTGTAAGGGCTCCGTGGTGAATCTGATTACCCGTCCTGCCTGGTCATTATCCGGTCCGCTGAGCGGTACCAACGCCGGCGAACTGACCTGTCGCGGTCTAATTCAGGTAAATAGCCTGCGCGTCAAAGGATTTAAGCGTATTAGCTGCTCGTCGATTGGTCTTGCTGGCGGGATTGCCGCCCGGCAGCGCCTCGCGGCCGCTCGGTACGAGGCGGATCGCCGCTGCGTCCGCGTATCTCAAATCGGGCCATTGGATCAGGCAAAGGGATACTGTCTTGGGTTGGCGTAGCAACCAACACCTGGGAGGGTAAATGAGCGCCTATCGGACCGTGGTGGTAGGAACCGACGGCTCGGACTCGTCGCTGCGCGCGGTGGACCGGGCGGGCACCATCGCCGGGGCGAACGCCAAGCTGATCGTGGCGTCGGCGTACTTGCCCCAGGCTGACGATCCTCGCGCCGCCGACGCGTTGAGGGACGAAAGCTACAAGACGCACGGCGCCGCGCCGATCTACGCGATCCTGCAGGAGGCCAGGGAGCGGGCCCGCGCCGCCGGCGCCAAGAACGTCGAAGAACGCTCAATTGTCGGCGCCCCGGTTGACGCGCTGGTCGGGCTCGCAGAGGACGTCGGCGCCGATCTCCTCGTCGTCGGCAACGTCGGCCTGAGCACGATTGCCGGCCGGCTACTGGGATCGGTGCCCGCCAACGTCTCGCGCCGGGCCAAGGTCGACGTGCTGATCGTGCACACCACGACATAAGCGCTCGTCAGCCCGGTGGTCGATACCGCGAAATACGGGCCGTGGGCGCTCATCGCCGGGGGCTCGGAGGGTGTCGGCGCCGAATTCGCGCAGCTGCTCGCCGAAGCGGGTTTGAACCTGGTGCTGGTTGCCCGCAAGGCTGACCCGCTGCAGCAGACCGCCGATCGCTGCCGCCGAAACGGTGGCGAGGTCCGTACCGTGCAGGCCGACCTGAGCGACCCCGCCGCCTGCACTCGCATCGCGGCAGCGACCTCCGGGCTCGAAGTGGGCCTGTTGATCCTGGTGGCGGGCGCAAATACGCACAGTCATGAGTTCCTCGACGGTGATCTGGTCGAGTTTCGGCACGTCATCGATCTCAACCTCTCGACACCGTTAGCGCTGGTGCACCACTACGGACAGGCGATGCGCGCCAGGCGGCGAGGCGGCATCGTGTTGCTCGGGTCGCTCGCCGGCTACCTGGGGTCGGCGCGTCAGACCGTCTACGGCGGCGTCAAGGCGTTCACCAGGATTTTCGCCGAAGGACTCTGGTTGGAGCTGCGCGACCACGGAGTCGACGTGCTGGAGCTCGTCCTCGGGGTCACCAGGACACCGGCGATGGAACGGGCCGGCTTGAACTTCGATACCCCCGGGATCGTCGTGGCCGAGCCCGCCGACGTGGCACGTGAGGGGTTGGAGTGGTTGGGCCGCGGCCCGGTGCACGTCGTCAGCGGCAACGAGACGTCTGCGGCCTCGCGCAACGACCCTGACCGGGCTGGGGCCGTTCTCGCCGCTCATCGCACCATGCAGAGGCTTTTGCGCGCGGAGAGGAAGCGAGATGACGGTAGAGGAGCGACTCGCCGTGCTGGAACAACGGCTGCGCCGGGCTGAAGACGAGCTGGCCATCGCTCGCCTGATGGCGTCCTACGGACCGCTGGCAGACGCCGGAGAGGCCGATGCGGTCGCTGGGCTGTGGACAGAAGACGGCGAATACGACGTCGACGGCTGGCACATGCGCAGCCGGGCCGATATGGCCGAGATGGTGCGATCACCGGCCCACCAAGGGCTGATCGGCGGCGGTTCCGCCCATTTCCTGGGTCCGGTGCACATCGACGTCGCCGGCGACGAGGCGGTGGCGGTGTGCGAGTCGATTCTGGTTCGGCACAACGAGGACGGCAGCGGCTACGACGTCGCCGCGTTCGCCGACGCGATGAATCCGATGGGCCGGATCGGAGATCCATACCTCGATATCGCCCCGGTTGCGCTGTTCCTGGCCGGCGAGGGCTGCCGCTACCTCACCGGCAACACGCTGTTCGTCGACGGCGGCAGCCACATCAACGGGGTGGCCTGGACGCCCGATCTCGACGCCGCGCCGTAAGCGGCGCTCGCATCACGCGGTGGCGAGGTCGTGGCGGGCCAAGCGAAATGTTCGGGTCAGCCGCTCCGGGCGCGTCGTGAGCGTCACCTCCACCGCTCCGGAGGGCGTGATGACGTAGCGTTCCTCGACGTCCGGGCCGCCGTCGCGGCGTCGCACCGGTTGGCGCTGCAGGTCCCCGTCGTCGAGATCCGGATCGAACGGGAAGAAAACGGGATCATACGGCGTCACGTCGCCATCGGGGCGGCCGTCGCGCAGCCGACTGCACTCCACGAAGCGGAAGTGTCCGATGTTGTGCGCCGCGCGGTAAGTCCGGGTGACGATGAACGGAGGCTGGCCCGCGGCGGGCAACTGGGCGCCTTTGGGCACGATCGGATCGAAGCAGACATCCTCGCCGGCGAGCGCTTCGCGAAATACCCCGAAGTATCGTGAAAGACGTTCGGACAGAGCAAATCCCGCTTCTTTGTCGAGGAAGGCCGCCAAGCCGATCGCGGTCGCCGCGAACGGGTGCAGTGAGCGCTTGACGCGTTTCTCGTCGAACGCGGTGCGCAACATCCGGGCGACGAGCGGGAAGCCCCCGCCGCCTCCGACCACATAGATGCCCGCCACCTCGGACCAGTCGATGCCGTCGCCGTCCGGGTCGTGCAGCACGCGGGAGAGAACGCCAACCGTCTTCTCGATCAGTGGTGCGCAGACCGCGTAGACGTCATCGATTCCGCAGGAAAACGGCGGCGTGCCGACCGCGGACAGGTCCACCAGGAATCGGCGGGTGTTGGGCCCGACGGCCTCCTTGCGGACCGCGCATTCCTCCAGCAGCAGATCGCGCGCGTCCGCGTCCAGCTTGCGCAGCCGGGCGCCCTTACGAACGAGCTTGAGGATCGTCTCATCGAAGTCATCGCCGCCGAGGCGCTGGATGCCCTCGCTGACGACGACCTCGTTCAATCGCCCCGTCATCTTCAGCAGCGACGCGTCGAACGTTCCGCCACCGAGGTCGTAGATCAGCACGTATTCGCGCTTGGCGGTAATCGTCGAACGGTAGCGGTGGGCGTATTCGAAGCCGGCCGCGGACGGTTCGTTGAGCAGGGCGATCACCTCGAAGCCGGCCTGTGCGAAGGCGTCCAGCGTTAGGAAGCGCTGCGCGCTGGAGGCGTTGGCCGGCACACTGACCGCGGCTTCGACACGCTCGCCCGGCGCCATTTCGGCGTTCGAACGGGTCTGCAAGTCGCTCCTCAGCTGGGCAAGAAAGCCCACCAACAGGTCGGCCAGCGGATAGCGGCGCCCAGCCAGCTCCACCGTCGTTCTCGGCCCACCTTCGCTGAGCAAGCGTTTGAACGACCGCAGCACCGACCAGCCCGGGTCGCGACGGACGGCGGCGGCGTCCAACCCGAAGCGCAATTCGCCGGCGTCGTTGGCGGCGATGATCGACGGCCAGGTGTCGACCCCGTCAAATGACACGACGGGATAGTTACCCCGGTCGACGACCGCCGCGACCGTATGCGTTGTGCCGAAGTCGATTCCCACCCTCATCGCGCTGAGTTTAGGCGCCGCTGAACGGATTTCGCGGCGCTTTCGCTCAGCAGCCGCGACCGCCGCTCAGACGCCAGGGTGCCCCGGCCCGTCAACCGGCCCGGGGCACCATCTCAGCTCGGGAATCGAGCCGTTACAGCCGCACTCGATCGGATCGAGATCCGTCAGCCGTCGCGGCACAGTCGGGTCAATCTCAGCAGGCCCTCAGCGCGTCACCAACCCCGCTCGCGCCAGTCCGCAAGGTTGGGGCGCTCGGCGCCCAAGGTGGTGTCGTCACCGTGACCGGGATAGACGACGGTGGAGTCACCATAGACGTCAAACACCCGGGTGGTGACGTCCTCGAGCAGCTGAGTGAAGTCCCCGGGCTGCCACGTCTTGCCGACGCCGCCCGGGAACAGGCAGTCACCGGTGAAGAGCTGGGTGACTCCGCCGGTGGCGGGACCATCGAGAGCCAGCGCGACCGAACCGGGCGTGTGCCCGCGCAAATGGATCACGTGGAACGTCAGCTCGCCGATTTGCACGGTGTCACCGCCCGCCAGCAGGCGGTCCGGCTTGACCGGCAGCGGGTCGGCGTCGATCTCGTGTGCGGCGGTCGGCGCGCCGGTGGCCTGAGCCAACGCTTCCAGCGCCTGCCAGTGGTCGAAATGCTGGTGGCTGGTCACGATCAGGGACACCTTCGGGGCGTGCCCGCGCACCAGATCGATGAGAACGTCGGGGTCGTTGGCGGCGTCGATCAGCAGCGTTTCCCCGGTCGCGGAACACGTCACCAGGTAGGCGTTGTTGTCCATGGGGCCGACTGACGCTTTCACGATCGATACGCCCGGAAGGGTGCGTTTTGCGGCGGTACCGGGTTCGACGTGCCCGGTGTAGTTGTCGTCCAAGACGGTCATACGAGTCACGGTACTGGCCGAGAGCGGGTTGTCGGTATGGGCACATAGCATGGGGATGACGTGTGTGATGCGCCGTCCGTCATGACCGCACAATGACCCGGAAGGGAGCCGGTGGCTGACCGCCTGATCGTCAAGGGTGCGCGTGAGCACAACCTGCGCAGCGTCGACCTCGACTTGCCGCGCGACGCGCTGATCGTCTTCACCGGGCTGTCCGGTTCAGGCAAGTCGTCGCTGGCGTTCGACACCATCTTCGCCGAGGGGCAGCGGCGCTACGTGGAATCGCTGTCGGCTTACGCGCGACAGTTTTTGGGGCAGATGGACAAGCCCGACGTCGACTTCATCGAGGGGCTGTCCCCGGCGGTGTCCATCGACCAGAAGTCGACGAACCGCAACCCGCGGTCGACGGTCGGGACGATCACCGAGGTGTACGACTACCTGCGACTGCTGTATGCGCGCGCGGGCACCCCGCACTGCCCGGTCTGTGGCGAGCGGATCGCCCGCCAGACGCCGCAGCAGATCGTCGATCAGGTGTTGGCGATGCCCGAAGGCACCCGATTCCAGGTGCTCGCCCCGGTGGTGCGGACCCGCAAGGGCGAGTTCGCCGACCTGTTCGAGAAACTCAACGCCCAGGGCTACAGCCGGGTGCGGGTCGACGGCGTGGTGCATTCGCTGACCGATCCGCCCAAGCTGAAAAAGCAGGAAAAGCACGACATCGAGGTGGTGGTGGACCGCCTGACGGTCAAACTCACCGCCAAGCAGCGGCTCACCGATTCGGTGGAAACCGCGCTGAACCTGGCCGACGGCATCGTGGTGCTGGAATTTGTCGACCATGAGCATGACGCGCACAACCGGGAGCAGCGGTTCTCCGAGAAGCTCGCCTGCCCCAACGGGCACGCGCTGGCGGTCGACGACCTTGAGCCGCGGTCGTTTTCGTTCAACTCGCCGTATGGCGCCTGCCCGGAGTGCGCCGGTCTGGGAATCCGCAAAGAGGTCGACCCTGACCTGGTGGTGCCCGACCCCGACCGCACCCTGGCGCAGGGGGCGGTGGCGCCGTGGTCGATGGGCCATACCTCGGAATACTTCACCCGGATGCTGGCCAGCCTCGGCGAGGCGATGGGCTTCGACGTCGACACGCCGTGGCGCAAGTTACCGGCCAAGGCACGCAAGGCGATTCTGGAGGGCTGCGACGAGCAGGTGCACGTCCGCTACCGCAACCGCTACGGACGCACCCGCTCTTACTACGCCGACTTCGAAGGTGTGCTGGCGTTCCTGCAACGCAAGATGGAACAGACCGAATCCGAGCTGATGAAGGAGCGCTACGAGGGCTTCATGCGCGATGTGCCGTGCCCGGTGTGCGACGGCACTCGGCTCAAGCCGGAAATCCTGGCCGTCACCCTGACCGCGGGGGAGCGTGGTGCGAAGTCCATCGCCGAGGTTTGCGAGCTGTCCATCTCGGACTGCGCGGAGTTCCTGAACGCGCTCACCCTGGGCTCACGCGAACAAGCCATCGCCGGCCAGGTGCTCAAGGAAATCCAGTCACGGCTGGGCTTTCTGCTCGACGTCGGGCTGGAGTACCTGTCGCTGTCCCGTGCGGCGGCCACGCTGTCCGGCGGTGAGGCGCAGCGTATCCGGCTGGCCACCCAGATCGGCTCCGGCTTGGTCGGCGTGCTCTACGTGCTCGACGAGCCGTCGATCGGCCTGCACCAGCGGGACAACCGCCGTCTGATCGAAACCCTCACCCGCTTAAGGGCTTTGGGGAACACGCTGATCGTCGTCGAGCACGATGAGGACACGATCGCGCACGCCGACTGGATCGTCGACATCGGCCCGGGAGCCGGCGAGCACGGTGGCCGCATCGTGCACAGCGGCACCTACAGCGAACTGTTGGCCAATAAAGACTCGATCACCGGCGCCTACCTGTCCGGCAAGGAAAGCATTGCCACCCCGGCGATTCGCCGCCCGATCGACAAGCGACGCCGGCTCACCGTCGTCGGCGCCCACGAGCACAACCTGCGCAACATCGATGTGTCTTTTCCGCTCGGTGTGCTGACGTCGGTGACCGGGGTGTCCGGCTCCGGCAAGTCGACGCTGGTCAATGACATCCTGGCCGCGGTGCTCGCGAACAGGCTCAACGGCGCCCGGCAGGTTCCGGGTCGGCATGTCCGCGTAACCGGGCTGGACCAGGTGGACAAACTGGTGCGCGTCGATCAGTCGCCGATCGGTCGCACGCCGCGATCGAATCCGGCCACCTACACCGGGGTCTTCGACAAGATCCGCACTCTTTTTGCCGCGACCACCGAAGCCAAGGTTCGCGGCTATCAACCGGGCCGGTTCTCGTTCAACGTCAAAGGCGGGCGCTGCGAGGCGTGCACGGGCGACGGCACCATCAAGATCGAGATGAACTTCCTGCCCGACGTGTACGTGCCGTGCGAGGTGTGTCACGGCGCCCGCTACAACCGGGAAACCCTTGAGGTGCACTACAAGGGCAAGACCATCTCCGAGGTGCTCGACATGTCGATCGAGGAGGCCGCGGAGTTCTTTCAGCCGATCACCGGCATCCACCGCTATCTGCAAACTCTGGTCGATGTCGGCCTGGGATATGTGCGGCTCGGTCAGCCGGCGCCCACGCTGTCGGGTGGTGAGGCGCAGCGCGTGAAGCTGGCGTCGGAGTTGCAGAAGCGCTCCACCGGACGCACCGTGTACATCCTCGACGAACCCACCACCGGTCTGCATTTCGACGACATCCGCAAGTTGTTGGACGTCATCAACGGCCTTGTCGACAAAGGCAATACGGTGATCGTCATCGAGCACAACCTGGACGTGATCAAGACGTCGGACTGGATCATCGACATGGGGCCGGAGGGCGGCGCCGAAGGGGGAACCATCGTCGCCGAGGGCACGCCGGAGGACATCGCGGCGGTACCGGAAAGCTATACCGGCAAGTTCCTCGCCGAAACACTCAGCGGCACCGGGGCATCGAGCAGCGCGCCTCGGCGCTCAAACCGGCGGCGCAAGGTCAGCGCCTAGCTCTCGTCGCGCATCGATTCGCGGATTTCGGCCAGCCGTTCGGCCGCCGCGCGCTGCCGCTCCTGGTATTGCTCCTCGACGTCACGGCCTTCGGGGCTCTCGGCATCCAATTCGGCTGCGCCGATTGATGTCTCGTAACGCGTGTCGATCTTCTCGCGGACCGAATCGAACGTCGGAACGCCCGAGCTCGTGTATCCCGGGTCGACGTCGGACTCCGCGGCGGAACTCGTCGGCTCATCGGGCATGGTTTCACGGTACCCGTGCCGGTCGGAGATACCGAACGCTCACCTGCCGACGGGCTCGGTGCGCGGCGCCGCCGCCGACATCGGCTGAGGCGACGCGGACGGCAGAGCGATCCATGGCACCTCAGGCGTGTCCAGCTGGCCGGCCAGCCAGGGCAGCGCCGTCGCGAAAGCCCTACTTGCGAAAGGCCAGTCGTGTTTGCCGGGCTGGGCGACGATCGCGCAGTCGATGCCGTTGGCGCGGCCCAGTCTGCACAGCCGCTCCGCGGCGGCGGTCTGGTCGTTCGGGTTGCCGATCGCGTCCCGACCGCCCAGGCCGATCGCGTCGGGGCCGGCCACCGCCATACTGCGATACCGCTTCGGCGCGCTGTCCGACGAAATGTCGAACCAGCCCGAGACGTCGTCGTATCGGCCGTGACTGGCGATGACCGTGGCCGGGTCGAACGCGTCCCACGCCTCGGCGCTGCCGCCGAACAGCCGGGCGATGGTTTGCGCCTTGGTACCGGCGTCCGGGCCCATGTTGCCGGCGATGTCGACGAATGCGCTGAACAGGTCTGGGTGCATGACCGTGAGATCCACCGCGCAGGTCCCACCCATCGACCAGCCGACGATGCCCCAATGCGACGGATCGGCGCTGACCCCAAAACGCGAGACCATATACGGCACGACGTCTTTGGTCAGGTGGTCGGCCGCGTGCCCACGGGTGCCGTTGACGCATTCGGTGTCGTTGTTGAAGGCTCCGCCGGAATCCACGAAGACGAACACCGGAGCGTTTCCGTCGTGTGCGGCAGCCAGCTCGTCGATCGTCGGCACCGCATTGCCGGCTCGCGCCCAATCGCCGGGCGTGTTGAACTCACCGCCGATCATCATCACCGTCGGCAGCTGTGGCGGCGGAGTGCTGGCAAACCACGCCGGCGGCAGGTAGACGAGTTCACCGCGATGCTTGAAGTGCGACCCGTCATCGGGGATCGCCACCGGCACCAGGCTGCCGTGTTGGCGCTGCGCGCCGCTGGCCGCCATCGCGTTGACGGTGGCCAGGTCCGTCTGGTCGGGCAGAGGTCCGGCGGTGAGCTGATTCAACGCGGTCTGCACGGTGGGGAAGTAGCCGACCCAGAGGTTGAGCACCAGTGCCGCGCTGAGTAGACACAGCGGCACGGCCAGCAGCGAGGCGCCGCGCCGCCACCAGGCTGCACTGCGCCAGCCCAGCATCACGATGGTTATCGCGGCGCCGCTGCAGGCGATCCACCACCACAGCAGGCGTGGTGCCGGGTCGTCGGCAAGACCGCCGGCGGTGATGTACCAGTGCGCCCAACCGGCCACCCCGGCGCCGACGGCCACCGCCGCCGGCAGCCACAGCAGCCGCCACCGGCGCGATCGCCACCCGACCGCCAGCAGCAGCACCGTCGCGGCGACGGCCTGGGCCATGCCGGGGATCCAGCCGTGCATCAATGAGGTGTGGTGCTCTGCCAACACCGGAAACGCGAGGTTCGTCGTTGAACCCATCACACGGTCCATTGTGGTCTTCGTTGCGTGCTTTTAGCACGGGATTCACCGATCGGTTGCTCAAACGGTACGCGGTCGGTTAAACGACGTGGACTATCGCGGCTTGGCCAGGGGGAAGGGCAGCGTCTCGCGGATACTGCGGCCGGTGATGAGCATGACGACGCGGTCGACGCCCATGCCCAGACCACCGGTGGGCGGCATCGCATACTCCATCGCTTGCAGGAAGTCCTCGTCGAGTTCCATGGCTTCGGGATCCCCGCCGGCGGCCAGCAGCGACTGCTCCTGCAGGCGGCGCCGCTGCTCGACCGGGTCGGTGAGCTCGCTATAGGCGGTGCCCAGCTCGACACCCCAGGCCACCAAGTCCCAGCGTTCGGCAATGCCGGCCTTGCTGCGGTGTGGCCGGGTCAGCGGCGACACCGACAGGGGAAAGTCGGTGTAGAAAGTCGGCAGTTCGGTCCGATCCTCGACCAGATGCTCGTAGAGCTCCAGCACCACCGCGCCGGCGTCCCACCGCGCCAGGTAGGGAATGTGTACGGCGTCGCACAGTTTGTGCAGTTTGGCCAAGCTGGTGTCGGCGTCAACATGCTCACCGAGCGCCTCGGAGACCGCGTCGTGCACGGTCTTCACCGACCAGACACCGGAGATGTCGACCGCATCCAGGCTGTCATCGGCGGCGCCCGGGCGGGGCCGCATCACCACCTGCGCTCCGTTTGCGGCCTGAGCGGCGTTCTGAATCAGCTCCCGACAACCATCGATCCAGTCGATGTAGTCGGCGTGCGCCTGATAGGCCTCGAGCAGGGTGAACTCCGGGTTGTGGCTGAAGTCGACCCCCTCGTTGCGGAAAGCCCGGCCCAGCTCGAACACCCGCTCCATTCCGCCGACGCACAGCCGCTTCAGATAGAGCTCAGGCGCGATCCGCAGGTACAGGTCGAGGTCGTAGCTGTTGATGTGGGTCATGAACGGACGAGCCGTTGCACCGCCGTGAATTTGTTGCAGGATCGGGGTCTCGACTTCCAGAAAGCCCTTGGCGTTCAGCGTTTCTCTGATGGCGCGCAGCACATTGCTGCGAGCCACGATCAGTTCGCGCGATTCGGCGTTGACGGCCAGGTCGACGTAGCGGCTGCGCACTCGCGCTTCCGGATCCGTCAGCCCCTTCCACTTGTTGGGCAGCGGCCGCAGGCACTTGCCGATCAGTCGCCAGCTGCGAACGATCAGTGACCGGGTCCCGGTCTTGCTGTATCCCATCTCGCCGGTCACTTCGACCAAGTCGCCGAGATCGATGGCCTTGGTGAAATCCGTGCTGCGCCCGTGTTCCAGAATTGAATTCTCCAGCAGCAGTTGCACTTCTGCTGACCAGTCACGCAGTTGGGCGAACATCACACCGCCGAAGTCCCGGATCCGCAGCACGCGTCCCGACACCGAGACGGTCGCCTGGTCGTCGCTGCCCAACGCCTGGGCGATCGTGTGGCTGGGTGGCTGTCCGACCGGGTAGGCGTCAATGCCGCTGTTCTGCAGCATCTTTAGCTTGGACAGCCGGACTCGCATCTGTTCTGGCAGCCGACGGTCGCCGTCGTCGCCGGCCCCGAGGTCGGTCTGCTGCAATGCGGCGACGTCGGGCGCCGAACCATCGTGGTTCAAGAGCCCGGTGGCCAACAGCGTTGGCGGTACGGCCGCGTGATGGCCGGTGTGCTCTTCGTTGCGCCGAGTGAACGGCAGCACAAGGAAGCCCTCCGCGATCACCGAGGCGACGCCCACCCGCGGGATCAGCCGAGCGTCCTCGTAGCAGGCGTAGCGGGGCACCCAGTCGGGTTGATACTTCATGTTCGAGCGGTACAGCGTCTCTAACTGCCACCACCGCGAGAAGAAGACCAAGAATCCACGCCACAATCGGGCCACCGGGCCGGCGCCGAGTTGGGCACCCTGTTCGAACGCGGACCGGAACATGGCGAAGTTCAGCGAAATACGGCTGATACCAATGCGGTCAGCGTGTAGAGCGAGCTCGCTGACCATGAGCTCGATGGTCCCGTTGGGGGAATCCGGCGAACGACGCATGAGGTCTAGCGAAACGCCGTTGCGGCCCCACGGCACCAACGAAAGCATCGCGACCACAGTGCCGTCGGGTTTGACGGCCTCGACCAGTAGGCACTCACCGTCGGCGGGGTCACCGAGCCGGCCCAGTGCCATCGAGAACCCGCGCTCGGAGTCGGTGTCGCGCCACGTGTCGGCACGCGCCAGCACCCGCTTCATCTCGTCAGGCTCGATGTCGTGGTGTCGGCGGATGCGCACCGACAGCTCGGCGCGGCGAGCCCGGGTCACGGCCTGGCGCACGCCCCGCATCTCTCGCCCGGAGAGCCTGAAATCGGCTGTCTGCAAAATGGCTTCGTCGCCCAGCTCGAGTGCGTTCAGGCCCGCCTCGCGGAACGCTTTAGCCCCGGCCGAACTGGCACCCATATTCCCGGGCGCCCAGCCGTAGGTCTGGCACAGCGCCAACCAGGCGTCGATGGCCTGCGGCCACGCCCGGGGGTCGCCGATCGGGTCTCCGCTGGCCAGACAGACGCCGACTTCGACGCGGTAGGTGATAGCGGCCCGGCCGCTCGGCGCGAAAACCACCGACTTGTCTCGGCGAGTGGCGAAGTAGCCTAAGGAGTCGTTCTTGCCATACAGCTCGAGCAGCCCGCGGATGGCGGATTCGTCCTCGCCGGTGAGTGCGTTTTCGGCGCGCTGTGATTGGAACAGCACGACCGCCGCGGCAATCAGCGCCATCGCGCCGAAGAGTCCCATCAGGGCGTTGAGGAAGACGTGTGGCCTGCCCTCAAACGAACCCGGGTCGGCGACGGCGAATCCAACCACCCGGTTCACCACGTAGAACAAGTGGTCGTCCTCCGCCAGCGTGTGCGGGAACGTTTCGACCAGCAGCCAGGACAGCCCAATGCCTATCGCCCAGCCGGCGATCAGGACTCCGGCCGCCTTAAAGAGCGCGCCCGACCGGACCTTGGCCCAAAACTCCCGGTAGGCCAAGACCAGCAGCAAAAGCGCAGCCAGATGGAAACCGAGTCCGAGCGTCTCGCCGAGGGTCCGCAGCGGGGTGACGTGTTCGGGTGTCAGACCGGCGATGTTCAACCCGGCCGCCAGCAGGAGGTTGAGCACCAGCAGCCACCATGCGATGCGCTTGCGCGTGGTGAGCGCGCCGGCCAATAAGGCCAGCACGAACGACCACGCGAAACTGGTGTCGGGGAAGTTGAACAGGTAGTCGTTGATGAATTCCCGTGGCACCTTGATCGCCCACCGAAGCACCGGCGACACGCTGGCGATCAGCGACAGCGTGGCGATGACGCCAACCGTCCAGCCGGCGGCCGCGGGCACCCAGCGCAGCCGGGAAGTCGACCGGGTGCGCGGGCGAGACGCAGTGAGTGTCACAGACCGCGAGGATATTCGTACTTGCTATGGAATGCCTATGTTCGGAAGGTATGGAATTGCACGTGTCGGCGGCTCGACCGGCTAGGCGCCGTCGCGCTGGCACGGCCGGAGGCGGCCACCTCGACGGCTGGATCACAATCTGGTGCGTCAGCACTGCTAGACTTACCTGCGCGACCGTCTCAGGCGAAGGCCAGAGACAGCAAGTGGAGTCCCACTCCCACCGTTGGCCACGAGATCGTTTCAAGGCTCAGCGGTCCGGTCATCGGCACACCAGTGGTGCCGGTTCTGCCTTCCGCAGGCGGCTATTGCCGTGACCGGTCGGCACCGGGCCCTGCTTAAGCAGGGCTTTTTTGCTGATGGCGTGGTATTCCGACCGCTGACTCCGGACCGGCCGGGTGTCGTTCGCAACGAGGAATACAACCCAGGGAGGCCCCATCAGCACTGAGACCCGCGTCAACGAACGCATCCGCGTACCTGAAGTCCGCTTGATCGGCCCGGGAGGGGAGCAGGTAGGCATCGTGCGTATCGAAGATGCCCTCCGCGTCGCCGCGGACGCCGATCTCGACCTTGTCGAAGTTGCGCCAAACGCCAGGCCACCGGTCTGCAAGATCATGGACTACGGCAAGTTCAAATATGAGGCGGCGCAAAAGGCGCGCGAGTCTCGCAAGAACCAGCAGCAGACCGTCGTCAAAGAACAGAAGTTGCGACCCAAGATCGACGATCACGACTACCAGACCAAAAAGGGTCACGTGATCCGATTCCTGGAGGCGGGATCGAAAGTCAAGGTGACAATCATGTTCCGCGGACGTGAGCAGTCGCGGCCCGAGCTGGGCTATCGGCTGCTGCAGCGCCTGGGCACCGACGTCGCCGACTACGGATTCGTCGAGACGTCGGCCAAGCAGGACGGACGCAACATGACGATGGTGTTGGCACCGCACCGCGGCGCGAAAACTCGTGCCCGAGCGGCGGAGCAGTCCACTGCCCCCACGCCCCAGCCCGCGAACCCCGCACCGAACAGCGACACCGAACCGTCGCCGAACTGATAGAGCAGAACTGAGGACCGAAAAAACATGCCCAAGACCAAGACCCACAGTGGGGCGTCGAAGCGATTCCGGCGCACCGGCACCGGGAAGATCGTGCGTCAGAAGGCCAATCGCAGGCACATGCTCGAGCACAAGCCGAGCACCCGAACGCGACGGCTGGACGGGCGTACCACCGTGTCTGCCAACGACACCAAGCGGGTCAACAAGTTGCTGAACGGCTGACCAACGCCCATAAAGAAGGCAGCGGCGTAACCACCATCACGTCCAGACGACGATAGGAACACCCCATGGCACGCGTAAAGCGGGCAGTCAACGCCCAGAAGAAGCGGCGCACCATTCTGAAGGCCTCGAAGGGCTATCGCGGCCAGCGGTCCCGCCTCTACCGCAAAGCCAAAGAGCAGCAACTGCATTCACTGAACTACGCCTACCGCGACCGTCGTGCGCGCAAGGGCGAGTTCCGTAAGCTGTGGATCTCGCGGATCAACGCCGCGGCCCGCGCCAACGACATCACCTACAACCGGCTTATCCAGGGCCTGAAGGCCGCCGGCGTCGAGGTCGACCGCAAGAACCTCGCCGAGATCGCAGTCAGCGATCCCGCAGCGTTCACCGCGCTCGTCGGCGTCGCCCGGTCCGCCCTGCCCGACGACGTCAACGCACCTTCCGGAGAGGCTGCCTAACCCCGTTCGGCGGTTCTGGTCGGGCGACGATGCGGGCCGGAACGGCCCGAGGAGGAGCCGGACAATCGGATCTCAACCGCACCCGGTGCTCACCGAACGATCGGCCCGGGTGGTCGCTGCAGTCAAACTTCACCGGCAGGTCACCCGGCGTCGGGCGCAACGCTTCCTGGTGGAAGGCGCGCACTTGGTCGAGGCCGCGTCCGGGCGTGGACTGGTCCGCGAGGTCTTCGTCACCGAGGCGGCTGCACATCGCTACGCCGATCTGCTCGGCAGGCAAGACGCAACGGTGAACCTGGTGACTGAGCGCGCCGCAAAAGCGTTGTCGGACACCGTGACTCCGGCCGGCTTGGTGGCGGTATGCGAGAGGCCCGAGCCGGCTCTCGACGATGTGCTGGCCAGCGAGCCACGGCTGGTCGCGGTAGGGGTGGAAATCGGTGAGCCGGGCAACGCCGGCACGTTGATCCGCATCGCCGACGCGATGGGCGCCGCAGCGGTGATCTTCGCCGGTTACAGCGTCGACCCGTACAACGGTAAATGTCTGCGCGCGTCGGCTGGCAGCGTCTTTTCCATACCGGTCGTCGTCGCGCCGGACGTCATCGCGGCTGTCACCGCGCTGCAGGCTGCCGGGCTGCGGGTACTGGCCACCACGGTGGACGGCGAGTTGTCCCTTGACGCCGCTGAGCTCGCCGGACCGACGGCGTGGCTGTTCGGCGCCGAGTCCCACGGCCTGGCGCCTCAGCTGGCTCGACAGGCCGACAACCGGGTGACGATTCCGATGTCCGGGGGTGCGCAAAGCCTCAATGTGGCTGCCGCAGCCGCGATCTGCCTCTACCAGAGCGCACGAGCGCAGCGGGCGGGCCCCAATCTTTAGGCGGCCTTGCCGCGACCCCGCGCCGGTCGGAGCCCGGCCAGCGAGAAAGTGGTGTGCACCAGCGATCCGGCCCGCTCGAAGATCGTTCTGCGGGGTGGGAAGTAATGCATCGGCAGCCCGCGGCGGTCCGGCGGCGGCGCCATGAAGCTCGGCGCCTCCACCAGCGGGGCATCGCCCGCTGCCCGGCCCTCCGCCCGCCGATAGGCGGCCAATGCCCGCGGATGCAAACGGATTTCGTCAGGGACCGCCAGAAACGCCAGCTCGACCATTTTGCCGAATAGCCGCAGCACCACTTCGTCGCTGGGTGTCCACCGCATTCCGGCCTTCTCGCGAACAGCCGGCTCGAACAGCCCCGCCGCGATCCAGCGCTGCCCCGCGACCAGCGGCTTGAACAGCTGATCCCACACCGGGGTGGGCATCAGCACGAACTTCGGTTTGGGAATGCGGATCTGAAAGATGTCCAGCGTGGCCTGATTGATCTCCAGCTCGTCGCGGCAGACCCGCTGCCAGTACTCCTGGAAGTCCTCCCAAGACTTGGGTACCGGCCGCATACTCATCCCGTACATCCGATACCACTGCACATGCTCGTCGAATAGCTGGCGCTTCTCGCCTTCGGTCAACCCGCCGCAGAAGTACTCGGCCACCTTGATCACCAGCATGAAGAACGTCGCGTGCGCCCAGTAGAAGGTCTCCGGATTCAGCGCGTGGTAGCGGCGGCCGGTCGCGTCGACTCCCTTGATGGTGTGGTGGTACTGCTTGATCTGCTCACCGGTCTTGGCCGCGCGGTTGCCGTCATAGACGACGCCCATGATCGGATACACCGAGCGCGCGACGCGCTGCAGTGGTTCGCGCAACAGGATCGAGTGCCCCTCGACGCCGGCGCCCAATTCCGGATACATGTTCTGGATGGCGCCGATCCAGACGCCCATCATTCCGGTGCGCAGGTCACCGAAATACTTCCAGGTCAGCGACTCCGGCCCCAACGGGCCGCGCTGACCCGGTTCATCGTCGCGCTGCTCGACCGGCTCGGGTTGAACCGACGTCATCGATGACATCACTGTCGTCGTCATCACGGCCTCCTGGTCCTGAGGAGCAATGAGTCTCACGATAAGGCTGACAACACACGTTGTCTACGATTTCTGGGCATGCCGCGCCGCGCCGTTACCGAGTGTCGACCCGAGCGTCGTAACGATGTGATCAGGCGGTTTGTCGCAGGTTCCGGACACCCGGGGTGGCTCCGCGCCGGTCTGCGGGGCACGCTGGCGCCGAGCGTCGTAACCGACACCACGACGACGGTCATTGCCGGTCTCTCTCGACACCACCTACCCTGGGCGCTGTGGAACTCGGGCCCCAACCGGCGTCCGGCGAGCCCGAGCAGACGGTGACCACGCCGGATTTGCCTGGTTCGCGACAGCGTTCTCCGGTGTCACTGCACAGTGCTGCCGAGTGGCTGCGCGGCACCAACCAGAGTCCGAGCGTGATCGCAATGGTCCGTCGCGCGCGCCGAGTCTTGCCCGGCGATCCCGAGTTCGGCGATCCACTGTCAACGGCTGGCGAAGGCGGGCCCCGCGCCGCCGCGCGAGCAGCGGGCCGGCTGCTGGGCGAGCGCGGCGGCGCGTCTCGCGAGGTCGGTCTCGGCGCGCTGCAGGTGTGGCAGGCAATGACCGAGGCGGTATCTCGGCGCCCGGCCAACCCAGAGGTCACGTTGGTCTTCACCGATCTGGTGGGTTTCTCGACGTGGTCGTTGCAAGCCGGTGACGACGCGACCCTCAAACTGCTGCGGCGAGTGGCGCGGGCGGTTGAACCGCCGCTGCTGGATGCCGGCGGTCACATCGTCAAAAGGATGGGCGACGGCATCATGGCGGTGTTCGCCGACCCGCTCGTGGCCGTGACTGCGGTCCTCGCCGCCAGGAAAGCGTTGAAATCCGTCGACGTCGACGGCTACACACCGCGGATGCGGGTGGGCATCCACACCGGGCGCCCGCAACGGCTGGCCTCGGACTGGCTCGGGGTCGACGTCAACGTCGCCGCCCGGGTGATGGAGCGCGCCACCAGGGGAGGAGTCATGGTGTCCGGCGTCACACTGGACCAGCTCGCCCAGGCGGATTTGGACGCGTTGGGCGTCACTGCCAGGCGGGTACACCGCTCGGTATTCGCAGGTAAAACCCCCGGGCTGCCGACCGACTTGGCCATCTACCGGCTCAAGGCTGGCGCGCAAACTGTCAGGGACTTGCCAGGTTTGGATGATGCAGATGAAGACAATCCGCAGGCATAGTAGATGGCGATGATATTCCGGGTATTGTCGCGGCTTTGGCGCGTCCGCATCACGCTGTGCTACGCGGCCGTTTTGGTCGGTGTCAGCGTCGCTCTCGTGGATCTCGGTCCGCGGGTGCGCGCCCAGGTCGTTGCGCAGGCCAGCACCAACCTGCACAACCTCGCACGTGGTCACCTGGCAACCCTGTTCGGTAGCGCGTTCGTCACCGACGCCGGTCCGATTTACTTCTGGCTGCCCTGCTTGGTGTGCCTACTCGCCCTTGCCGAGCTGATCTGGCGCAGTGGTCGGCTGGCCTTGGTGTTTGTCACCGGCCACGTCGGCGCCACGCTGCTGGTCGCTGCCGGGCTCACCGCGGCGATCGAATTACACTGGTTGCCCCTGTCGATCTCGCGTGCCAGTGATGTCGGCGTGAGCTATGGCGCCATGGCGGTGCTGGGCGCACTGACCGCCGCCGTCGCTCCCCGGTGGCGGCCGGCGTGGATAGGTTGGTGGCTCTCGGTCGGCATCACATCGGCGGTGCTAAGCGCCGACTTCACCGACGTTGGACACGTCATCGGATTGGTGCTGGGCATGCTGGTCTCCATCAGGTTGCCCGGCCCGGCCCGGTGGACGCCGGTGCGGTACGCGTTGCTGGCGGTCGCCACCAGCTTTGGATTCCTGATGTTGGCGCACGGCGAGTGGACGTCGCTGATCGGGGCCGCCGCCGGCGTTCTGGGCGCGCTGGCGGTGGTGGCGATCACCCGCTCGCGCATGCTGCGCCGTCGAGTGCCGGTGGCTGCGTTGACGCCTCCGGAGCCGGTGTTCAACGGCTGACGGCTTCACCTCCGCAGTGCCTCGCTAAGGCACTTGCGTCGAGTACAGCCAGACATCCCACAATTGCCGCAGCGATTCGTCGCAGTAGGTGGCGGCCAGGCCGGTGAAGTCGTCGGTGATCACGCTGCCATGGCGATATCGAGTCGTCCAATCTATAAGAAGCGCAAAGAATTTCTCGTCGCCCAATCGTCGGCGCAGCGCGTGCAGGGTCAACGCGCCGCGTTTGTACACGCGGTCGTCGAACATATCGCGCGGCCCGGGATCGGCCAGCAGCAGATCCTGAGGCGCCTCGCGCAGCCGTTCCTGGTAGTAGCGGGCAAGTTCGTCGGCGCCGGGGCCGCCGCTGTGTTCCGACCACAGCCACTCCGCGTAACTCGCAAATCCCTCGTGCAGCCAGATGTCACGCCAGCGCCGAGCGGTCACCGAGTTGCCGAACCACTGGTGTGCGAGCTCGTGAGCGATGAGCCGTTCGCTGGCCCGCGAGCCGTCGCAGTGATTGGCGCCGAATATGGAAATCCCTTGGGCCTCAAGAGGTATCTCCAGTACATCGTCGGTGACGACGATGGTGTAACCGTTCGCCAGCGGGTATGGACCGAACAGTCCGACGAAGAGCTCCATCATCTCTGGTTGACGAGCGAAGTCGTGGCCGAAGTTGCGCCGCAGCCGCTCGGGCAACGCGGCCTGCATCGGGACCGGCGTCTTCGCCAGCCGCGATAACTCGTACATCCCGATCTGCAGGGTGATGAGGTAGGTCGAGGTCGGTTCGGGCTGTTCGTAAGTCCACGTTGTGCGGGCGGCCCGCGCCTGCCGCGACACCAGCTTTCCGTTGGCCACCACCCGGTAGGGGTTTTCGGTGCTGATCTGGATGCGATAGGCGGCTTTGGCACTGGGGTGGTCATCGCACGGGAACCACGAGGCGGCGCCGTTGGGTTGCCCGGCGACGAGCGCGCCATTGGTCAGTTCCTCGAAACCGACATCACCCCACAATGACCGCAGTGGTCGCGGTGAACCGCCGTAGCGCACGAGGATCGACATCGCTGCTCCGGTCGCGAGCTTCGATTGCAGCCGAATACGCAACTTGCGGTCGCGGCAGGCGAAGTGGGCGGCGCGCTTGCCGTTGACCGACACCTTCGACACCGTCAGCGCATCGGACAGATCGAGCGTGAGCTCCTGCAACTCGGTAAGCGTCACCGCGGTGATCGTCGCCGATCCGGAGAGCCGGTTGATCGCGACCTTGTACTCCAGATCTAATTCGTAGCGCGACACCCGGTAGCCGGCGTTGCCGTTTTTCGGCAGGTATGAGTCGATCACCGTCGACTCAGCGCGATCAGAAGCCTTGTTCGGGGCCGCCTTCTTAGCAGAGGGTTTCACGCCGCGCTGTCCTCGACGCCGCGCCCGGATGGCTTCTTGCCGGTTGTCTTACGGACGAGGTTCCACGGCCTGATCGGATTTCCTTGCCAGCGTGTCGACGGCGGCACCACGTCGCCGCGCACCACCAGCGACGCGGGACCGATGGTCACGCCCTCGCCGAGCTGGGCCGCCGGCAGCGCGACGCCGTGCGGGCCAAGAGTGGCGCCGGGTTCCAGCACGACAGTGTCCATCCGCATGACCCGGTCGTGGAACAGATGTGTCTGGACCACGCAGCCACGGTTGACCGTGCTGCCTTTGCCCAGCGTGACCAGGTCTGCCTCAGGCAGCCAATAGGTTTCACACCAGGTGCCGCGGCCAACATGGGCGCCCAGCGCGCGCAGCCACAGGTTCATCACCGGCGTCCCGCTGGCCGCGCGAGCGAACCACGGGGCCGCCACGGTCTCCACAAACGTATCGGCGACCTCGTTGCGCCACACGAACGACGACCACAGTGGAAACTCGCTCGCCCGAATCCGGCCGACCAGAAGCCATTTCGCGGCGACCGTGACGCCACCGGCAAGCCCACCCGCGGCCAGTAACACCAGCCCGCCGCCCAGTGCCGCACACCAGATGCCGAAGAACCGCGCCAGCAGTTGCAGTGTGCCCAGCACCGCCAGCCCGATCGCGACGGTCACCATCACCGGCAGCAGCCGGCATATCTCCACGGCCGCCCGCATCGCCTTCAACCGCCACGGCGGGTCGTACGTCCGAGCCGCGTCGGCCTCCGCGGGACGCCTGCGCAGCCGCATCGGCGGGCTGCCCAGCCAGGACGAACCGCGCTTGGCTTTCGGCGGCGCCGCCGAAAGCACCGCGACCAGTCCGTCGTCGGGCACGCGGCGGCCCGGCTGGGTAATGCCCGAGTTGCCGAGAAACGCGCGTCTTCCGACGGTTGTCGTGGCCGCGTAGATCCAGCCGCCGCCGAGTTCGTAAGACGCGACCATCGTGTCGTCGGCGAGGAACGCGCCGTCCTCGATCACGGTGAACTTGGGTATCAGCAACACCGTCGAGATCTCGCTGCCGTGGCCGACCTTGGCCCCGAGCAGCCGCAGCCAGGCGGGTGTCAGCAGGCTTGCATACAGCGGGAACAGGTAATTGCGTGCGCCGTCCATCAACCGCTCGGTCGCCCACAGCTGCCACCCGTTGCGGCTGCGCACCGGGTGGTAGCCCTCCCGCAGCCCGATCGAGAGCAGCCGCACCGCCGCAATCGTCAGTAGCGCGTACACCACGAGAGCGTCCGCCGTCGCGACCGGCGTCCACAGCAGCGCGGGCAGTATTGCCTGCGACAGGCGGCGGGTGTGGTGGACGCCGAATCCGACCAGCGCAAGGCCAGTCGCCAGGGCGATCAGCGGCAAACCAGCCAGCAGCACCGACGTCAGCCCGTACACCGCGACCCAGTGGGCTCTGCGCGCTGGCCGTTCGTCTGGCCATGGGTGGTTCACCCGACCAGATTTGACCGCGGGGGAGCCTTTCCAGTATTGGCGGCTTTTGACTTTCCCGACTACGGCGGAGCCGGGGGCAACGTCCGCGTTCTTGCCAACGACCGCGCCGGGCAGCAGCGTGGTGCGCGCACCGATTGTCGCGTCGTTGCCGACGGTGATGGCTCCGATGTGAAAAGCGTCTCCGTCGATCCAGTGCCCAGACAGGTCCACCTCCGGTTCGACGGCGCTGCGGTGCCCGAGTGCGAGCATGCCGGTGACGGGCGGCATCGAGTGCAGGTCGACGCCCTTGCCGACATCTGCGCCTAGTGCGCGCGCGTAGTACACGAGCCACGGCGCGCCGGCCAGGTTCTCGGCGCCACTGGCCTCGGCCAGCCGCTCGGCAAACCAGACCCGTAGATGCACCGACCCGCCGCGGCGATAGGTGCCCGGCTGTACTTTCGCCAGCAGCACGCGCGCGAACAGCACCGCGATAGCCATCCGGCCCACCGGCGTCACGAACAGGACGAACGCCACCGCAACCAACCACCAGTTCACAGCGACGGTCCACGGCACCAGATGCAGGGCCCGGACGACGTTATTGCCCAGCGCCAGCCAGGTCACCCACTCCCACGCCGCCAGCGTCGCCAATGGCACCGCCAGCACGATCTGAGCGGCCTGCGCCAGCCGCGGAGTCGGTCGCACCACACGCTCGGCGATCTGCGGCGGCGGCTCGAGCTCGTCGAGGAACCCCGCGAGCGAGCCGAGTCGTGGGTGGTCGTACAGGTCGGCGACGGTGACCTGCGGATACCGGTCGCGCAGCGCGGCGACGAGCTGCGCCGCGGCCAGCGAGCCGCCGCCGAGCGCGAAGAAATCGGCCTCCGGACCCTCCAGGGCGGCCCCGAGCAGCTCCCGCCACAACCCGGCCAACCAGCCCGTGGTCCCGCTGAGTTGGGGCGTTTCCTCCGGGTCAGCGCCGCCCGGCGGCGGCCAGGGCAGCGCGTCCCGGTCGACTTTGCCTGAGGTGCGGGTGGGCAGATCGTCGACCCGGACCAGGCGTGGCACCATCGCCGCAGGCAGACGCTCGGACAGCCGGGTCCGCGCCGCCGCGATGTCGAATTCGGGGTCGGCGCTGACGACGTAGCCCACCAGCACCGGAGTGCCGGTGGCCGTCCGGCGTACCGCGGCCGCGCCGCCGCTGACTCCCGGCAGGTGCACGAGCGCAGCGTCGACCTCGCCCAACTCGATGCGACGGCCCCCGACCTTGACTTGGTCATCGGCGCGGCCGCAGAACACCAGGCCCTCGGTTTCCAGCCGCACCAGGTCGCCGCTGCGGTAGGCGCGCCGCCAGCCCAGCGTCGGCAGCGGCGCGTACTTTTCGGCGTCTTTGCCCTCGTCGAGGTAACGGGCCAGGCCGACGCCGCCGATGACCAGCTCACCCACTTCACCGTGGCCCACCGGCTGGCCGTCGGCATCGACGACGGCCAGGTCCCAGCCCGGCAGCGGCAGACCGATACGCACCGGGCCGGCGCCGTCGAGCCGGGCCGCACACGCGACCACGGTGGCCTCGGTGGGGCCGTAGGTATTCCACACCTCGCGGCCGTCGACGGCCAGCCGTGCGGCCAGCTCGGGAGGGCAGGACTCCCCGCCGAAGATCAACAGCCGCACCGCTTCAAGCGCCTCGGCCGGCCACAGCGCGGCCAGTGTCGGCACCGTCGACACCACGGTCACGTCGCGGGTGACCAGCCACGGACCGAGGTCCATTCCGCTGCGTACCAGCGATCGCGGGGCCGGGACCAGACACGCGCCGTGTCGCCATGCCAGCCACATCTCCTCGCACGACGCGTCGAACGCCACCGACAACCCGGCCAACACCCGGTCGCCGGGCCCAAGTGGGTTGTCCCGCAGAAACATTTGTGCCTCAGCGTCGACGAACGCGGCGGCATTGCGGTGCGTAACGGCGACGCCCTTGGGCGTACCGGTCGATCCGGACGTGAAGATGATCCACGCGTCGTCCGTGGGCAGTGGCGCGCCTGCCCGCCTGCCGCTTGATGAGCCGCGACCTCGCACCATGCCTGATTCGGTGAGGACCGCGACGACGTTGGCCTCGCCGAACACCAATTCGGCGCGTTCGTCGGGGTCGTCGGCGTCGACCGGCACGTATGCTGCGCCGACGGCCAGCGTCGACAGGATCGCCTCATACAGCGCAAAGCTGCCAGACGGCATCCGGATGCCGATTCGGTCGCCACGGCCGATGCCGTGGGCGGCCAGCCAGGCCACGCTCGCCTCGATATCGTTGATCAGCTCGCCATAGGTGAGCTGGACTGTGCCGTCGTCGATCGCCGCCGCGTCCGGATAGCGGGCGGCCGTGTCATAGAGGACGTCGACGAGGGTGCGCGGGCTCGGTGCGCGCGGCGACAGCAGATACTGCGCCGGCAGTTGAGCTGGAACCTGGGGCGTCGCCACCACACGAAAATACTCAAGCCGGAGCACTGTCACGGTGAGCGCGCCCACGGCGTGTGGGAAAACAGGCTGACGGCTTCCGATCGTCAGCGATGTGACCACATATGATCGGCACTTGCGCGTCACGCTGTGCCGCGAGCCCGCCAGAAATTCCCTCGCCGATAAGGAGAGTGTCGCCGCGTGGGTGACCAACCCGTGGACCTGTCGCCCGAGGCGTTGACCGCAGCGGTCAACGCAGCCCGGCAGGCTTTCGCAGGCGCGGCCGATCTCGACGCACTGGCACGCGCCAAGACCCTGCACCTTGGTGATCGCTCGCCGGTGGCGCTGGCCCGCCAGGCGTTGGCCACCGTCCCTAAGGCCGACCGCGCCGACGCCGGCCGGCGTGTGAACAGTTCGCGCGGCGAGGTCCAACGCAGTTACGACGAACGACTGGCGGCGTTGCGCGCCGAGCGGGATGCGGCCGTGTTGATCGCCGAGCGCATCGACGTGACGTTGCCGTCGACCCGCCAGCCGACCGGGGCGCGGCATCCGATCACGATTCTGGCCGAGCATATCGCCGACACCTTCATCGCGATGGGCTGGGAGCTTGCCGACGGGCCGGAGGTGGAAACCGAGCAGTTCAACTTCGATGCCCTGAACTTCCCCGCCGATCACCCGGCGCGCAGTGAACAAGACACCTTCTATATCGCTCCGGAAGGCTCCCGTCAGTTGCTGCGCACCCACACGTCGCCGGTGCAGGTGCGCACACTTCTCGAGCGCGACCTACCGGTCTATGTCCTCTCGATCGGTCGCACGTTCCGCACCGACGAGCTCGACGCCACCCACACGCCGGTCTTCCATCAGGTGGAGGGGCTTGCGGTGGATCGCGGTCTGTCGATGGCGCATCTGCGCGGAACGCTCGACGCGTTCGCCCGGGCCGAGTTCGGGCCGCAGGCTCGCACCAGGATTCGTCCGCATTTCTTCCCCTTTACCGAGCCGTCCGCGGAAGTCGACGTGTGGTTCGAGAACAAGAGGGACGGCGCCGGCTGGGTCGAGTGGGGCGGCTGCGGAATGGTGAACCCGAACGTGTTGCGCGCCAGCGGTATTGATGCACAGGTGTATTCGGGCTTTGCGTTCGGGATGGGGCTGGAACGCACCCTGCAGTTCCGCAACGGTATCCCCGACATGCGCGACATGGTCGAGGGTGACGTCCGGTTCTCGTTGCCGTTCGGGGTGGGTGCCTGATGCGCGTCCCGTACAGCTGGCTGCGCGAGGTGGTCAACGTAGGCGCACCCGGCTGGGACGTGGCGCCCGACGAACTCGAACAGGCGCTCGTGCGTATCGGGCACGAAATCGAAGAGGTGATCACGCTCGGCCCCGTCGACGGACCGCTGACCATCGGACGGGTAACCGATATCGAAGAACTCACCGAATTCAAAAAGCCAATCCGCGCCTGCAAAGTCGACGTCGGCGAAGATAAACCACGCGAGATTGTCTGCGGTGCAACCAACTTCGCCGCTGGCGATCTCGTGGTGGTAGCGCTGCCCGGGACCACCCTGCCCGGCGGCTTCACGATCACGGAGCGCAAGACCTACGGTCGCACCTCCGACGGGATGATTTGCTCGGCGGCCGAATTGGGTTTGGCCGCAGACCATTCCGGCATCCTGGTGCTGCCGCCCGAAACAGCTGAACCCGGCGCCGACGGCGTCCAGGTGCTAGGCCTCGACGACGTGGTCTTCCACCTGGCCATCACCCCGGACCGGGGTTACTGCATGTCGCTTCGCGGTTTGGCCCGAGAGATCGCCTGCGCCTACGACCTCGACTTCGTCGACCCCGCCTCCAGCGATGTAGTCCCCCCGCTGCCTCGCGAGGCGGGCGCCTGGCCCTTGACGGTGCAGCCGGAGACCGGTGTGCAACGGTTCGCACTGCGTCCGGTCACCGGAATCGACCCGACCGCGGTGTCGCCCTGGTGGCTGCAGCGGCGGCTGTTGCTCTCGGGTATCCGGGCGATCTCGCCGGCCGTCGACGCAACGAATTACGTGATGCTGGAACTCGGTCACCCGATGCACGCGCACGATCTCAAGCGGATCACCGGCGGCTTCGCGGTACGGTTCGCTCGGCCCGGCGAAACCGTAGTAACCCTCGATGACATCGAGCGCCGGCTCAACCCGGCCGACGTCCTGATCGTCGACGACGTCGCGACTGCGGCGATCGGCGGAGTGATGGGCTCGGGCAGCACCGAGATGCGCGACGACTCCACCGACGTGCTGCTGGAGGCCGCGGTATGGGACCCGGCCGCGGTATCTCGCACGTCACGGCGACTGCGCCTGCCCAGCGAGGCGGCCCGTCGCTACGAGCGCGAGGTCGACCCGGCCATCTCGGTGGCGGCGTTGGACCGCTGCGCCACGTTGCTCGCCGAGATCGCCGGTGGCGAAGTGTCTGAAAAGCTGACCGACTGGCGCGGCGACCCGCCAGTCGGCGACTCGGCCGCCGATTGGGCTGGGTCGCCGATCCGGATCGCGGCCGACCTGCCGGACCGCACGGCCGGGGTTGACTATCGGCCGGGCACCACGGCCAGGCGGCTGACCCAAATCGGCGCCGCCGTGAGCGGCGACGGGGGCACCCTGACCGTGACGCCGCCGAGCTGGCGGCCCGACCTGCGCCAGCCCGCCGACCTGGTTGAGGAGGTACTGCGGCTGGAGGGACTGGAACTCATCCCGTCGGTGCTGCCGTCGGCGCCGGCCGGGCGCGGACTGTCGGCCGATCAACGGCGCCGCCGCGCGATCGGCAAGTCGCTGGCGCTGTCGGGTTACGTGGAGGTCCTGCCGACGCCGTTTCTGCCCGCCGGAGTTTTCGACGCCTGGGGTCTGCCCGCCGACGACGCGCGGCGTCACACTACCCAGGTGCTCAATCCGCTGGAGGCCGATCGGCCGCACTTGGCCACAACGCTGCTGCCCGGCCTGTTGGAAGCGCTGGGCCGCAACGTGTCTCGCGGCATCGTCGATGTCGCACTGTTCGCGATCGCGCAGGTGGTGCAGCCGACCGGGCAGACGAAGAGCGTCGGGCTAATCCCCGTGGACCGGCGTCCCACCGACGAGGAGATCGCCCTGCTCGACGCCTCGCTGCCGCGCCAACCCCAGCACGTTGCCGCGGTGCTGACCGGGCTGAGGGAACTGCGCGGCCCCTGGGGCGACGGCCGGCGCGCCGAAGCGGCCGATGCGTTCGAGGCGGTCCGGATCATCGCGCGTGCCAGCGGAATTGAGTTGGCGTTGCGGTCTGCCCAGCATCTGCCGTGGCATCCGGGCCGGTGCGCCGAAGTGCTCGTCGGCGACACCGTCATCGGCCACGCCGGTCAACTACACCCTGCGGTGATCGAAAGATCGGGTTTGCCGAAGGGCGCCTGCGCGGTCGAACTGAACCTCGACGCGATGCCGATCATCGAGTCGTTGCCGGCGCCGCGGGTTTCGCCGTTTCCCGCCGTGTTTCAAGACGTCAGCCTCGTGGTCGACGCGGATATCCCCGCGCAAACCGTGGAACAGGCGGTCCGCGACGGCGCCGGCGAACTGTTGGAGGATGTGCGGTTATTCGACGTTTACACCGGCCCTCAGCTCGGGGAAAGTCGCAAGTCGCTGACGTTCGCGCTGCGGTTCCGCGCGGCGGATCGCACGCTCACCGAAGACGAGGCCAGCGCGGCCCGAGACGCGGCGGTGCGCTGCGCCGCCGAGCGGGTCGGCGCCGAGCTGCGGGGTTGATGGCGAGTAGACGTAAAAGTCCCTGCTCCGGCCTGTCGCGGCGCCTTTGCTGCGGGTACGCCCCCTCGCCGCGGTGCGGCTGGGGGTACCCCCACCCGCTTGCGGGGGACTGCTCGGCGGGAAGAATGAATTTGCAAGAGAATGCATAGTCATGCAACGATTGGCCGTATGACCCAAGGGATACGGGTGGCGGTGGCGGGCGCCAGCGGCTACGCGGGCGGTGAGATCCTGCGGCTACTGCTCGGGCACCCGGCTTACCACGACGGGCGGCTGACAATCGGCGCGCTGACCGCTGCCGCCAGCGTGGGCAGCACTGTCGCTGACCACCACCCGCACCTGCTACCGCTGGCCCAGCGAGTACTCGAGCCCACCGAGGTCGAGGTACTGGATGGCCATGACGTGGTTTTTCTCGGACTCCCGCACGGACACTCGGCGGCGCTGGCGCAACAACTGAGCCCCCAGACACTGGTGGTGGACTGCGGTGCGGATTTCCGGCTGATCGACGCGGACGCATGGCAGCGTTTCTATGGCTCGGCGCACGCGGGCAACTGGCCCTACGGGCTACCGGAGCTGCCCGGCGGACGGGAGGCGCTGCGCGGTGCCCGGCGCGTCGCGGTACCGGGCTGCTATCCGACCGCCGCGTTGTTGGCACTTTTCCCGGCGTTGGCCGCCGACCTCATCGATCCTGCCGTCACCGTCGTCGCAGTCAGCGGCACCTCGGGTGCCGGCCGGGCCGCGAAGACAGACCTGCTTGGGTCGGAGGTCATCGGTTCGGCGCGGGCTTACAACATCGCCGGCGCGCACCGGCATACACCCGAAATCGTCCAAGGGCTGCAACAGGTTACCGACCAGGATGTCACGGTGTCATTTACACCCGTGCTCATCCCGACCTCCCGCGGCATCCTCGCGACCTGCACCGCCCGCACCCGGTCACCGCTGTCGCAGCTGCGCGCTGCGTACGAAAAGGCTTACCACGCCGAGCCTTTCGTTCATCTGCTACCCGAAGGACAACTGCCGCGTACCGGGGCGGTGATCGGCAGTAACGCCGCACACATCGCGGTCGCGGTCGACGAGGACGCCGCCACGTTCATCGCTATTTCGGCGATCGACAATCTGGTCAAGGGCACCGGCGGCGCCGCCGTGCAGTCGATGAACCTGGCGCTGGGCTGGCCGGAAACCGAGGGCCTTTCGGTGGTCGGGGTGGCGCCGTGACCCGCGCCGACGAGGCGCGTCTGGTGCGCACCCAAGGGGTGACGGCCGCGGCCGGCTTCCGTGCCGCCGGTATCGCCGCGGGGATCAAAGCGTCGGGCGCATTGGATCTGGCGCTGGTGTTCAACGAGGGCCCGGACTACCCGGCCGCCGCGGTATTCACCCGCAATCGGGTCAAGGCGGCCCCTGTGCGGTGGACGCAACAGGTGCTGACTACCCGCCGGTTGCGGGCGGTGATCCTGAACTCCGGTGGTGCGAACGCCTGCACCGGCCCGGGCGGCTTCCAGGACACCCATGCCACCGCCGAAGCAGTGGCCGCCGCGTTGTCCGACTGGGGCACCGAGACCGGCGCGATCGAAGTCGCGGTGTGCTCCACTGGATTGATCGGTGACCGGCTGCCGATGGACAAGGTTCTCGCCGGGGTCGGTCACGTCGTGCACGAGATGGCCGGCGGGCTGGCCGGCGGAGACGAGGCCGCGCGGGCCATCATGACCACCGACACCGTGCCCAAACAAGCTGCGCTGCACCATCCGGACAAGTGGACGATCGGTGGGATGGCCAAGGGCGCCGGGATGCTGGCGCCGTCGCTGGCGACCATGCTGTGCGTGCTCACCACCGATGCGGTCGCGGAGGCCGGCGCGCTCGAGGAAGCACTGCGCCGGGCCGCCGCGCGGACCTTCGACCGACTCGACGTCGACGGCAGCTGCTCGACCAATGACACCGTGCTGCTGTTGGCATCGGGCGCAAGCGAGATCGCGCCGTCCCAAACCGATCTCGACGACGCGGTGCTGCGCGTCTGTGATGACCTGTGCGCACAGCTGCAGGCCGACGCCGAGGGCGTCACCAAACGGGTCACCGTGACCGTGACGGGCGCCGCCACCGAGGACGACGCGCTCACCGCCGCCCGGATGGTCGCCCGCGACAACCTGGTCAAGACCGCGTTGTTCGGCTCCGACCCTAACTGGGGCCGGGTGCTGGCGGCGGTCGGGATGGCGCCGATCGGCCTCGACCCTGATCGGATCACTGTGTCGTTCAACGGTTCTCCGGTGTGCGTCAACGGCGTCGGGGCCGCGGGCGCACGCCAGGTGGATCTGTCAGGTGGGGACATCGACGTCCTCGTCGACCTCAAGATGGGCGAGGGCCAGGCAGCCATCCGCACCACCGACCTGTCGCACGGCTACGTCGAAGAGAATTCGGCGTATAGCTCATGACCGCGAGCGTGTCCACTCAGGTGAAAGCTCAGGTATTGGCGGAGGCCCTGCCCTGGCTCACCCAACTGCACGGCAAAATCGTCGTCGTCAAATACGGTGGCAATGCCATGACCAACGACACCCTGCGGCGTGAGTTCGCCGCCGACATGGCGTTTCTGCGCAACTGCGGCATACACCCCGTGGTGGTGCACGGCGGTGGGCCCCAGATCAGCGCAATGTTGAAGCGGCTCGGCATCGCCGGCGACTTCAAGGGCGGATTCCGGGTCACCACGCCGGAAGTGCTCGACGTGGCGCGGATGGTGTTGTTCGGGCAAGTCGGGCGTGAGTTGGTCAACCTCATCAACGTCCACGGTCCGTACGCGGTCGGGATCACCGGCGAAGACGCCAACCTGTTCACCGCGGTGCGGCGCAGCGTCACCGTCGACGGTGTCGACACCGATGTCGGCCTGGTAGGCAACGTAGCTTGTGTGAACGCGGCGGTGGTACTGGATCTGATTGCAGCCAACCGGATCCCGGTCGTGTCGACGCTGGCGCCCGACGTCGACGGCGTGGTCCACAACATCAACGCCGACACCGCGGCGGCGGCGCTGGCCGAAGCGCTGGGCGCCGAAAAGCTGCTGATGCTTACCGATATCGAAGGCCTTTACACCCGGTGGCCCGACCGCGATTCACTGGTCAGCGAAATCGATACCGCCGCACTGGCGCAGCTGCTGCCGACGTTGGAGACCGGGATGATCCCTAAGATCGAGGCATGTCTGCGCGCCGTCGACAGCGGCGTGCCCAGCGCGCACATCATCGATGGCCGCGTCGAGCATTGCGTGCTGGTCGAATTGCTCACTGACGAGGGCACCGGCACGAAGGTGGTGAGCACGTGACGCACACACCGACCGAGACCCAAACGATGCAGCAGCGGTGGTCCGCGGTGATGATGGACAACTACGGCGTCCCGCCGGTGGCATTGGCCAGCGGCGACGGTGCCGTGGTTACCGATGTGGACGGAAAGTCCTACCTCGACCTGCTCGGCGGCATCGCTGTCAATATCCTGGGGCATCGTCACCCCGCCGTGATCGACGCCGTCACAAAACAGATGTCGACGCTGGGACACACCTCCAACCTGTATGCGGCCGAACCCGGCGTAGCGCTGGCCGAAGCGCTGGTCGGCTTGCTCGGCGCCGAGGGCGAGACCCGGGTTTTCTTCTGTAACTCCGGCACCGAGGCCAACGAGTTGGCGTTCAAATTGTCCCGGCTGACCGGGCGGACGAAACTGGTTGCGGCCCAAGAAGCTTTCCATGGCCGAACGATGGGGTCACTGGCGCTGACCGGTCAACCGGCCAAGCAGGCGCCGTTCGCGCCGCTGCCCGGTGACGTCACCCACGTGCCCTACGGCGACACCAACGCCCTGGTGGCTGCGGTCGGCGACGACACCGCGGCGGTCTTCCTCGAGCCGATCATGGGGGAGAGCGGTGTTGTCGTGCCGCCCGACGGATACCTGGCGGCCGCCCGCGACGTCACCGCCCGACACGGCGCCCTGCTTGTTCTCGACGAGGTGCAGACCGGGATGGGACGCACCGGTACGTTTTTCGCCCACCAGCACGACGGCATCGCCCCCGACGTCGTGACCCTGGCCAAAGGTCTCGGAGGTGGATTGCCCATCGGGGCATGCCTGGCGGTCGGCCCGGCAGCGCGACTGCTGACACCCGGTCTGCATGGCAGCACTTTCGGCGGCAACCCGATCTGCGCGGCGGCGGCGCTGGCCGTGCTGCGCGTACTGGCCGGCGAAGACCTGGTGAGACGCGCCGAAGTTCTTGGAAAAACGTTGCGGCAGGGCATCGAGTCGCTTGGTCACCCGTTGATCGACCAGGTTCGCGGCCGTGGTTTGCTGTGCGGCGTGGTGCTCAATGCCCCGGCTGCCAAGGATGCCGAGATCGCCTCTCGCGCCGCCGGTTTCCTGGTCAACGCTGCCGCATCCAACGTCATTCGATTGGCGCCGCCGCTGATCATCACCGAACACCAGATCGACACCTTCGTGACGGCGCTGCCGGGCATCCTGGACCTAGCCGCCGCAGGCGGGGAGGAAAACAAGTGATGACACGACACTTCCTGCGCGACGACGACCTATCGCCCGATGAACAGGCCGAGGTGCTTGCGCTGGCCGCCGAACTGAAAAAGGATCCGTTCAGCCGGCGCCCGCTGAACGGCCCGCGTGGCGTTGCCGTGATCTTCGACAAGAACTCCACCCGTACCCGATTTTCGTTCGAGGTAGGCATCGCCCAGCTCGGCGGGCATGCCGTGGTGGTCGACGGCCGCAGCACCCAGCTGGGCCGCGAAGAGACGCTGCAGGACACCGCGAAAGTGTTGTCCCGCTACGTCGACGCCATCGTGTGGCGGACCTACGGGCAGGCCCGTCTGATTGCGATGGCCGAAACCGCGACGGTGCCGATCGTCAACGCGCTGTCCGACCAATTCCACCCCTGCCAGGTGCTTGCCGATCTGCAGACCGTCGCCGAACGCATCGGATCGCTGCGCGGGTTGCGGATGTCGTACTTCGGTGATGGCGCCAACAACATGGCGCACTCGCTGCTGCTCGGCGGTGTCACCGCCGGCATCGACGTGACGATCGCCGCTCCCAACGGGTTTGGTCCCGATCGATCGGTGCTCGCGGCCGCCCAGCGGCGTGCCGCGGATACCGGCGCGTCGGTGACGGTCACCGCAGACCCCACCGCAGCCGCCTCGGGTGCCGACGTGCTGGTCACCGATACCTGGACGTCGATGGGTCAGGAGGACGACGGGCTGGACCGGGTTCGGCCGTTCCGTCCTTTCCAGCTGAACGCCGAACTGCTTTCTCTGGCTAACTCGGAAGCCATTGTGCTGCATTGTCTTCCGGCGCACCGAGGTCACGAGATCACCGATGACGTGATCGACGGGCCGCACAGCGCGGTGTGGGACGAGGCCGAGAATCGGCTGCATGCGCAAAAGGCGCTGCTGGTGTGGTTACTGGAGCGCTCCTCATGACACGCAGCAGCTCCAAGACCACGTCCGAAGTCACCCGTGCCGTCCGGCAGGCCCGCATCGTGGCGACCCTGTCGTCGGCCGAGGTGCGCAGCCAAAGCGAGCTGGCCGCGCTGCTCGCCGCCGACGGTATCGAGGTCACGCAGGCCACGCTGTCGCGGGACCTGGAGGAGCTCGGCGCGGTGAAGCTGCGCGGCGCCGACGGCGGGGTTGGCGTCTACATGGTGCCCGAGGACGGCAGCCCGCTGCGCGCGGTATCCGGCGGCACCGCGCGCCTGTCACGGCTGCTGAGCGAATTGCTGGTCTCCACCGACGCCAGCGCAAACCTCGCCGTGCTGCGCACCCCGCCCGGTGCGGCCGACTACTTGGCCAGCGCCATCGACCGGGCAGCCCTGCCCTATGTCGTCGGAACCATCGCCGGGGATGACACCATCTTCGTGGCGGCCCGCGAGCCGATGACCGGCGCAGAGCTCGCAATCGTGATCCAAGACCTCACATAACCGGCGAAACAAGGAGATCGATTCATGTCCGAGCGCGTCATCTTGGCGTATTCCGGCGGTTTGGACACCTCGGTGGCGATCAGCTGGATCGGCAAGGAGACCGGCCAGGAGGTCGTCGCGGTCGCGATCGATCTGGGCCAGGGCGGTGAGGACATGGAGGTGGTGCGCCAGCGAGCGCTGGACTGCGGCGCGGTCGAAGCGGTCGTCGTCGACGCCCGCGATGAGTTCGCAGACGAATACTGCCTGCCGACCATCTTGTCCAACGGTCTATACATGGATCGCTACCCGCTGGTGTCGGCGATCAGCCGGCCGCTCATCGTCAAGCATCTGGTGGCGGCGGCTCGCGAGCACGGCGGAAGCATCGTCGCGCACGGCTGTACCGGTAAAGGCAACGACCAAGTCCGATTCGAGGTCGGATTCGCTTCGCTGGCACCGGATTTGGAGGTGCTCGCGCCAGTCCGTGACTACGCGTGGACCCGGGAAAAGGCCATCGCTTTCGCCGAAGAGAACGCGATACCGATCAATGTCACCAAACGCTCGCCGTTCTCGATCGACCAGAATGTATGGGGGCGGGCGGTGGAAACCGGTTTCCTGGAACACCTGTGGAATGCGCCGACCAAGGACGTCTACGCCTACACCGAAGACCCCACCGTCAACTGGAACACCCCCGACGAGGTGATCGTGGGGTTCGAGCGCGGTGTTCCGCTGTCCATTGACGGCAGGCCGGTGTCGGTGCTGCAGGCCATCGAGGAACTCAATCAGCGGGCCGGCGCACAGGGGGTTGGACGCCTCGATGTCGTCGAGGATCGCCTGGTGGGGATCAAGAGCCGTGAGATCTACGAAGCCCCGGGGGCGATGGTGCTCATCACTGCGCACACCGAGCTTGAACACGTCACGTTGGAGCGTGACCTCGGGCGGTTCAAACGCCAGACCGACCAGCGCTGGGCTGAGCTGGTGTACGACGGGCTGTGGTATTCGCCGCTGAAGAGCGCCTTGGAAACCTTCGTCGACAAGACCCAGCAGTACGTGTCCGGCGAGGTTCGGATGGTGCTGCACGGCGGTCACATTGCGGTCAACGGCCGGCGCAGCGCGCAGTCGCTCTACGACTTCAACCTCGCCACCTACGACGAGGGTGACACCTTCGATCAGTCCGCTGCGCGCGGTTTCGTGCAGATCCACGGCCTGTCGTCGAAGCTGGCCGCGCGACGAGATCGCGCCGCCGACTAAACATGACGACCAACGAAGGATCGCTGTGGGGCGGGAGGTTCGCCGACGGCCCGTCCGATGCGCTGGCCGCGTTGAGCAGATCCACCCACTTCGACTGGGTGCTCGCACCCTACGACGTCACCGCATCCAGGGCACACACCGTAGTGCTGTTCGCGGCCGGGTTGCTCACCGAAGAGCAGCGTGACGGGCTGCTGGCCGGGCTGGACAGCCTCGCCGAGGACGTCGCTGA